>NZ_JBXSOL010000003.1:0-313997 GCF_057784555.1 Rhizobium sp. CNPSo 3670 | reverse complement strand
GAATGCTTCCTGTGAACGAAATGGTGGCCCCGGCGAACCGGTTTAGTGCCGCCGTTTAAGGCTTTCGGCGAAATTGCGCAAGACTTAATTGCAGACGCCAATCTTGGCGTGACAGCGCATATGGGAGACAATTCGCCGCCTGCAAGGCGATTCGCCGCGGCCCCTCCAAAAATCGCTGGAATCTCAGAGAAAATCGCACGGATCACCAAGGACGAGCCGCGCCGCCGGCATTGACATCCCTCGCCTGCGGCAATGGCGGCCGGCGTCTCCGCCACGGCTGGAAACAGCGCGCGTGACGATCGCGTCAACTGGCTTTAAGGGAGACTGGAGCGGGTAGCGGGAATCGAACCCGCGTATTCAGCTTGGAAGGCTGCTGCTCTACCATTGAGCTATACCCGCGGGATGGTCAGATCCGATGACGAATGGTGGAGAGAGTTGGATTTGAACCAACGTAGGCTGAGCCAACGGATTTACAGTCCGTCCCCTTTAACCACTCGGGCATCTCTCCAGTTTTTCGTCCGGATCTTGAAGACCAAGTTCGTCAGACTTCGAAGCGTTGCCGCCCGTCGTCTGCGCCGCGTATATGACCGGAGCATTTCCGTCTGTCAACACGATGACAATCGAAAAAACACGAAAAATTTCATTCGCCGCCGAAAGCCGGCATATGAAAGAAAGCCTATGCGGCAGCGAACGCCATGGCTATAAAGCCGCATGAGCAAAGACAACAAATCCGGCGGCAAGGCCGCGACAGAGCCATCCGCCAAGGATACGCACTACGCCAATCTGAGGCGCGCCCACCGTGACGCCAAGCGCGAACGCGGCGAGATCCCGACACCCCAGCCACAGAAGCGCCGGCGTGGAGCTGAGGACTGGAAGCCGCCGGCGCTCGCGCCCGACCAGGTATATCTCTATGGGCTCCATACAGTGCGCGCCGCTCTCGACAATCCGGAGCGCAAGAAGATCAAGCTGTTTACGACACAGAATGCGCTCGCGCGCCTGGAAATCGACGTCGAGACGCTCGGCATTCCCTTCGAAATCGTCTCGCCGCACGAGATCGACAAGGTGCTGGGTCCCGAGGCGATCCATCAGGGCGTCATGCTGGAAACGCGGCCGCTACCGATGCGCCGGCTCGAAGCGTTAAAGGACAGTCCTCTCCTTCTCGTGCTCGATCAGGTCACCGATCCGCACAATGTCGGCGCGATCATGCGCTCGGCCGTCGCCTTCAATGCTGGGGCCGTTATCACCACCCAGAGACATAGCCCGACCGAGTCAGGCGTGCTCGCCAAGTCTGCCTCCGGCGCCCTGGAACTGATACCTTATATACAGATCACCAATCTCGCCGATGCACTCGGCGAATTGCACAGGCTCGGCTTCTCCACCATCGGCCTCGATTCGGAAGGGCCGGCGCCGCTCGAAGGCACCTTCTCAGGCGACAAGGTGGCGCTGGTGCTCGGCTCGGAGGGCAAGGGGCTCAGGCAGAAGACGCGCGAAACCGTCAACGCACTCGCCCGCCTCGACATGCCGGGCGCAATCAAATCGCTGAACGTCTCGAATGCAGCGGCGATCGCGCTTTATGCGGCGCGGCTCTATCTGAAGCCATAGGTGGGCCAACAAGCGACCAGCTCAATTCAAGCGACCGCAGTCATCACGCCAGGGGGAAGTGTCATGATCCGTTTCGTCGTCCGGCTTTCGGCTGCGGCAGCAGCCCTCCTTGCTTGTGGCCTGGCCCAGGGCCAGGAGATCGATGCCGATATTGTTAAAGCGCAGGCCGGGACCTATCTCTTTGCCCCGCAAGACGGCCGCGCGGGATGCCGGATGACGCTTGAAACCGGTACGGCGATCGGCGGCTATTCGCTCTCTGGCCAGGAGTCTTGCACTACGCCACTGCCGGCGCTCGCCGAGTCCTATGCCTGGAATTTCGACGGCAATGGCGGCCTCATTCTGATCGATGCGATGCGCAAGGTCATCGCCCGTTTCGTCGAGAACGAGGGTTCAGCGATGAAAACGGAAGACGAAACACCGCTCCTGCTGATCTCGGCACCCGATGGTGTCGATCGCTTGCCGACCTTCAGGAGCCTTGCCGGGACATGGGCAATGCAAAGACCGGGCGGCGAAAAGCTCTGCAGCGTGACACTCGACGGCACCGTCGATACGGACGGCCATGCCCCCCTATCGCTTTCCGGAGACTGCGCCGGCAATGTCGCCGGGCTCAAGCTCAGCATATGGGATATCGACGGTTTCGGGCTGACGCTGATGAGCCATGACGGTTCGTCGCTCAGCTTCGACATGCGCGCCGACGGCAATTTCGACAAGTCCAGAGAAGAAGGCGGCAAGCCACTTTCGCTCGTGCGCCACTGATCCCGGCGCATGGCTCGATCCGGAGAAATCCACTTTTTGCCTTGGAATGACCTTCTGGAGCATTATGATCGGGCGGCGATCGATCCGTAGCGACCGGTCATAAGCAAGAAGGAGCGATTCCCATCATGGCCATTCGACCGCTGATTTTCGGTATCCTCTTCATCGCGGCCTTTGTGGGAATCATTCTCAGCATCATTTGGGTGGACACGTCGCATCCCGTTCACCAGGCCGATCCCCTGTCGCCGACGGCGCCTGGCCCCGCGACGCCGGGGCCGGTGCAATAGGCCGAGAGGAACGCGGACGGCAATCGCGCGTTAATCCCCGATCGAACGAGGATTGAACGCTTATGCGCATAATGATCGCCATCGTCGCCGTCATGGTCGCCTCGGTGCTGAGCATCGCGATGATGTCACCTTCCGGTGCCGGACAGACCGGTAATGGCGACAGGATCGAGGCCAAAATCAACGAACCCCTCGCGCATTGAACCGGAACGACGGGTAGCTGAGACCGACTGTCTTCAGCTGCAATAGAACCAGGGCATGTCGCGATCATATGGCACCACTCGAGGGAAATGGCTGCGGTCAGCAAATATGCGCGAACTTCATGGCTGGTTCCTCATTGAGGATGGGAGACACTGCGCCGTCCGGCTGAATTGCCGCTGAAACAGTCCTTCGGATGGGGTTCATTAAGGAAAAACGCGCCGGAGCATTATCGAAACCAGTCCGCCTTCGTTCTCAACGAAACTACGACGCGACAGCCTTCGCTTGGCCGCTCTCTTCGGCTCGCCGAGCCGAAGCTCACGAGCGTAGGCTGGTGCCCCCGGCAGGGTTCGAACCCGCGACCCCCTGATTACAAATCAGGTGCTCTACCAACTGAGCTACAAGGGCAATAGCTGCCCAACTAACAGATTCTGCGATCCTGTAAAGGAAAATCCGTGCGAGCGCCGACAAGTCTGCGTGTATTCAAAACGCCTTGTCTTGCAAAACGGCCTTGTCGCAACTGCCATTTATCCTTTAGCTAGAGCAGCTTCACAAAGGGCATTGTATGGGCCGTTCATTCCAGACGCTTTCCTTTATCGCCTCGCCGACGATGGAGGCGCTCGCAGCGCGCGAAGAGCTGATTCGCATCTATGGCGACGTGCCTCAGGACAAGGCTGATGTCATCGTCGCACTGGGCGGCGATGGCTTCATGCTGCAGACGCTGCACAGCACCATGAATTCGGGCAAGCTGGTCTACGGCATGAATCGCGGCTCGGTCGGCTTTCTGATGAATGATTACAGCACGGAACGGCTTCAGGAACGTATCTGCGTCGCCGTCGAAAACGCCTTCCGCCCATTGAAGATGACGACGGCCAATGCCGACGGCACGAATTCCACAGCGCTCGCCATCAACGAGGTTTATCTTTTCCGTCAGTCTTATCAGGCCGCCAATCTGAGGGTGGTGGTCGACGGGCGCGTACGGCTGGAGGAGCTGATCTGCGACGGGCTGATGGTGGCCACCCCAGCGGGATCGACGGCCTATAATCTTTCCGCCCATGGCCCCATCCTGCCGCTCGAGGCGCCACTGCTCGCCATGACGCCGGTCAGCGCTTTCAGGCCGCGGCGCTGGAGGGGCGCCCTGCTTCCGAACAAGGTGACCGTCGATATCGACGTGCTCGAACCGGTGAAGCGGCCGGTGAATGCGGTGGCAGACAATACGGAGGTCAAATCGGTGCTGCATGTCCGCATCGCCCAGTCGGAGCATATGACGGCGCGTATCCTCTCCGATCCGGACCGCTCCTGGTCCGACCGCATTCTCGCCGAGCAGTTCAAGGATTGAAATCATGGCAATGCGCCTGACATTGATGGCCACGGTTTTCCTCGCTGGATGCTCGGCCGCGATCGCCGCTCCCGCGCAGGACGTCATCCTGCCGGCTTCTGTGATTTTCGCGACCAGCACCGGCTACTGGGAGGATGACGGCAACGCACCTGATGTCGAGCGGGCGCCCACCGCTGCCGAAAGCGTGTCCGCCCCTCAGCAAAAGCGCCACGGCTATTACAAGCTCTTTGCCGTGCGTCAGCCGGACAGGACATCGAAAGTCTATCTTCAGCAGATTGCCCAGACCGAGACCGGTCCGGCGATTGCCTCGACCATCGAGCTGCAGGAGATCAGCGACCTGAAGCCATACGTGACCGATATCCGCCCCGAAAACTCGAGCGGCATCATCAAGCAACCCGGCCTCTTCGCTACGATCTATCTGAAGACCGATCCCGCAGCCGAGCCGGACGGCTGGACCGTGCTGATTGACGAACTCGGCGACATCACCATCGAGAAAGCGACCAATTGAGCAGCGAGACGCTGTTCGCACAGGCGAGGAAGATGAAACTCGGCTTTCGCGAGGGCATCCTCTATGACGACCGGAGACTAGACTGGGACGCAGCCGGTCCAAGGCCCGTCCGCTGGTCGCTATGGTATCCGGCTGCCGATAACGCGCAGGAATGCGAGATCCAGGAGAGAAGCTGGTTTCGGAAGGCGGCGGTCGCTCGCGACGCACCGATTCGGCCCTCGGACAGGCCTTATCCCCTCGTCCTGCTGTCACATGGCACGGGTGGATCTGCGGCCGGACTGGAATGGCTGGCGCGACGCCTGGTCGATCGCGGATTTACAGCGCTCGGCGTCGATCATCACGGCAATACGGGCAGTGAGCCTTACCGCCCCGAAGGTTTTGCCTGCCTCTGGGAACGGGCGCCAGATCTGAGCTTGATGCTCGACCGCTGTCGCGACTGGCTTGGCCATCTTGCCGGTCGGATCGATGCGGACCGTGTATTCGCGGTCGGATTTTCGGCCGGAGCCTATAGCGTCATGTTGCTTCTCGGCGCCGTCACCCAGTTCTCGCAGTTCGAACGGTCACGGCTGAAGCCGGGTGGTCCACGCGGCCCTAGGGAATTTCCCGACCTCGCCGATCATATTCCCTCACTGCTTCGCACCAGCGATGTTTTTCGCGAATCATGGTCCCGCATGTCGCGATCCTATCGGGACGACAGGATCGCAGCGGCGGTCCTTTGCGCGCCGGGTCGCTCCGTTCTCAGCTTCGGCGCGGAAAGCCTGACAGCTGTCGTGGCGCCCGCTCTTATCCTTGTCGGCGATGCCGACAAGGCGGCACCGGCTGAGGAATGTTCTTGCTGGCTGCATGAGCGCCTGACACGCAGCGCGCTAAAAATCCTCGGCGGCGGCCTCGGGCATTATGTCTTTGTGCCGGAGGGTACCGGGCTCGGCATGGCCTTTGCCGCCGAGCTCTTCACCGATCCGCCGGGCATCGAGCGGGGGGCCGTTCATGACGAGATTGCCGCTCTTTCCGCAGCGCTGTTTCATGACGGCGATGGCGGCGCGATAGGCAGAACAAAGAAAGCCCCGTTTCCGGGGCTTTGATTTCCATGATGCTGATTGTCAGTCGACATCCTCAACGACCGCATCGGCGGCGCCGCTGATGCGGTGGGCAAGGGCCGCTTCCATGAATTCGTTCAGATCGCCGTCGAGCACGTCATCCGGAGCAGTGCTGGCGACGCCTGTGCGCAGGTCCTTGACCAGCTGGTAGGGTTGCAGCACGTAGGAGCGGATCTGATGACCCCAGCCGATATCCGTCTTGGAAGCGGCTTCGGCGTTGGCAGCCTCTTCGCGCTTCTTCAACTCTGCTTCGTACATCCGGGCACGCAACATTTCCCAGGCCTTGGCACGGTTCTTGTGCTGCGAACGTTCCTGCTGGCAGGCCACCACGATCCCGGTCGGGATATGGGTGATGCGCACGGCCGAGTCCGTCGTGTTGACGTGCTGGCCGCCGGCGCCTGACGAACGATAGGTATCGATGCGGCAATCGCTTTCGTTGATGTCGATGTTGATCGAGTCGTCGACGACCGGATAGACCCAGATCGACGAGAAGGACGTATGGCGCCGCGCATTGCTGTCGTAGGGGGAAATGCGCACCAGACGATGTACGCCCGATTCTGTCTTCAGCCAGCCATAGGCATTGTGGCCCTTGACGAGCAGGGTCGCGGACTTGATGCCCGCCTCTTCGCCGTCATGGACTTCGAGAAGCTCGACCTTGAAGCGCTGGCGTTCCGCCCAGCGGGTGTACATGCGCAACAGCATGTTGGCCCAGTCCTGGCTTTCGGTGCCGCCGGCGCCGGAATGGACTTCGAGATAGGTGTCGTTGCTGTCGGCCTCCCCGGAGAGCATCGCCTCCACCTGACGGCGCGCGGCCTCGGCCTTCAGTGCCTTCAAGGCGTCCTCGGCCTCTTTGACGATGCCTTCGTCGCCCTCTTCCTCGCCGAGTTCGACCAGCTCGACATTGTCTTTCAGCTGCTGTTCCAGCTGCCGGACGCCGTTAATGCCGTCATCGAGCTGCTGACGCTCGCGCATCAGCTTCTGGGCTTCCTGCGCATCGTTCCAGAGGTTTGGATCCTCTGCCTTGTTGTTCAACCAGTCCAGTCGTCTTATTGCCTGGTCCCAGTCAAAGATGCCTCCTCAGCAGGGTGATAGCCTGCTTGGTTTCATCGACCACGTTTTCGATTTCCGCTCGCATTTTCCTGCTTCTCTGTAACGGTCTTCTTCAAGTGCTGGTGACATAGAGACGCCCGCCGCGGATGTAAAGAGCCGGGGCGGGTTTCCAAAATTGGGTGAAGACTCAGAAGAGTCCTGGCGTGCCGGTCTGAACGGCCTGGTTGGCTTGCGGCGAGGTCTTCAGGATCTCCTCCGGCGCCATGGTGCTGTCCATGCCGATGACGGAGAAGCTGTCGGCAGGTCCGGTGCCGGGTTTGAAGGCCTCGACGATCGTGTTCGGATCGCCGTCGGCGGCGGCCATGCCGGTCTTGCGGTCGATCGGGATCAGGTTCATGCCCTGTGGAATGACGAACTTCGATTCCGGCATGTCCTTGACGGCGGCCTGCATGAATTCGTTGAAAATCGGGGCGGATAGACCGCCGCCGGTGCCGCCGCGGCCGAGCGGGGCCGGCGTATCGAAGCCCATATAGAGGCCGGCGACGAGATCCGGCGTGAAACCGACGAACCAGGCATCCTTTTCGTCATTGGTGGTGCCGGTCTTTCCGGCGACGTCGCGACCGCCGAGATCAATCTTGCCGGCGGCGGTGCCGCGCTGGATGACGCCCTGCATCATCGAGGTGATCTGGTAGGCGGTCATCGGGTCAAGGACGGTTTCGCGGTTGTCGACGACATTCGGCTCTTCCTGGTTCTGCCAGTCGCCGGCATTGCAGCCCTCGCAGAGGCGCTCCTCATGCTTGAAGATCGTCTTGCCATAACGGTCCTGGATACGGTCGATCAGGGTCGGCTTGATCTGCTTGCCGCCATTGGCAATGACCGAATAGGCCGAGACCATGCGCAGCACTGTCGTGTCGCCCGCGCCGAGCGACATCGAGAGAACCGGCAGCATGTGATCGTAGATACCGAAGCGTTCGGCATATTCGGCAACGATATTCATGCCGAGATCGTTGGCGAGTCGCACCGTCATCAGGTTGCGCGAATGCTCGATGCCTGAGCGCAGTGTCGACGGGCCGCCGACTTCGCCGCCGTAGTTTTCGGGCTTCCAAACCTGGCCACCCGAGACGATCTCAATCGGCGCGTCCATGATGACGGAGGCGGGCGTATAACCGTTGTCCATCGCCGCGGCGTAGACGAAAGGCTTGAACGAGGAACCCGGCTGGCGCATCGCCTGAGTGGCGCGGTTGAATTCGGACTGGCCATAGGAGAAGCCGCCGACCATGGCGAGCACGCGGCCGGTCTTCGGATCCATGGCGACAAGCCCGCCCTGTACCTTCGGCGGCTGGCGCAGACGGTAGGAGGTCGACGCGTCGTCACCGAGCTTCTCGACATAGACGACATCGCCCGGGCTCAAGACACCGGCCGGCGATTTCGCCGTCTTGCGGGAGCCATCCGCCGAACGGTAGGCCCATTGCATGTTCTTGGCCTCGATGGTGCCGCGCTGACGGTCCGCCGCAACCTTGCCGCTCCCGTCCTTGGCCGGCTGCAGGCCGATATCGACATTGTTATCGGACACGGCGAGGACGACGGCGAGCCGCCATTCCGGAACGTCGGTTAGCGCGGGAATATCGGCAAGCGCCTTGCCCCAATCGCCGCTGGAGTCGATCTGCTTAATGGCCCCATGGAATCCGCGGCGCTCGTCATAGGTCACGAGGCCATCCTGCAGCGCCTTGCGGGCGGCGAGCTGCATTTGTGGATCGAGCGAAGTGCGCACGGAAAGGCCGCCCTCGTAAAGAACCTTCTCGCCATATTGATCGATCAGCTGGCGGCGCACGGCTTCGGCGAAGTAATCGGACGCGAAGAGCGAGGGACCGTTGCTGCGGGCGGTGACGCCGAGCGGCTGCTTCTTGGCTTCCGCGCCGTCGCTCTGGCTGACATAGCCGTTCTCGACCATGCGATCGATAACCCAGTTGCGACGCTCGAGCGCCGCCTCAGGATGGCGGAACGGATGATAATTGGCCGGGCCTTTCGGAAGCGATGCCAAATAGGCGGCCTCGGCGACAGTCAGCTCGGTAACCGACTTATTGAAATAGGTCAGCGCCGCGCCGGCGATGCCATAGGAATTCATCCCGAAGAAAATCTCGTTCAGGTAGAGTTCGAGAATCTTGTCCTTGCTGTAGGCCTGCTCGATACGAAAGGAGAGGATTGCTTCCTTGATCTTGCGGTCGATCGTCTGGTCCGAGCTCAAAAGGAAGTTCTTAGCCACCTGCTGGGTGATTGTGGAAGCACCGACGGGACGGCGGCCCGAACCGAAATTCTGCAGGTTGACGAGGATTGCGCGGCCGAGACCGGTGAGGTCGACGCCCGGATGGTTGTAGAAATTCTTGTCCTCGGCCGACAGGAAAGCGGCCTTCACGCGGTCGGGAATGGCCTGGATCGGCAGGAAAAGACGCTTTTCTTTAGCATATTCGGCCATGAGAGCGCCGTTGCCGGCATGGACGCGGGTCGTCACCGGTGGCGCGTAGCTGTTCAGAACGGCATAGTCCGGAAGATCCCTGGCGACATTGGCGAGATAGATAGCAATACCCGCCGCAGCGACCAGAAACAGGACGCAGGCCATTCCGAAGAAATATCCAAGAAGTCTAAGCATATTTTCAGCTACCGGTCTCTTCGATCCGCAATCGGCGCAGACGCAACGATTGCACAGATCGAGACAATTTGCACGTTGCGCGCGGCTTACTCCATGAGCGCTACCGCCACAAGCCGATTCCGCGCCTCAAGCTAGGAAACATAAGCCGGAGTAACGGCGCGAATGTGAGCAAAATAGGGCTCGGCCCGCCGCAATCGTCGCCGCGGCAGCGTTTCATCGGGACTGTCACATCCAAGCAACGCCCTTGCCCGCCGACAAGCCGAAGCACGGCGTTCAGAACGTGATTCATCTGACGCGTCCAAGTCTCTGTTTTCATGGATTTCGCCAGATCGAACTATTAGAATCTTCGGGCGGCGCTCTTATCCGCCATTCGCCACAACGCCGGTACGGTATCGCTTCACCGCCTCGGTCAGGAGATCGGCGATCCTGGTGCGCCAGGTTTCGTCGAGCAGCAGCTTTTCGTCTTCGGCATTCGACAGGAATCCGAGCTCGAGCAGGATCGACGGCACGTCGGGGGCCTGCAGCACGCGGAAGCCGGCGTGGCGGTGCGGATTGTTGATGGTGCCGACCTGGTCCTTGAAGGAATTCAGCACGCTCTCGGCCAGCGAGATCGAAAAGGCCTGCGTCTCGCGCCGCGTCAGATCGAGCAGGATGTCGGCGACCTCGGGCGGCTCGGCGACTACCTCCTTGCCGGCGATCTGGTCGGAAAGGTTTTCGCGCTCGGCAAGATCGGCTGCGAGCTTGTCGGAGGCCTTGTCCGAAATCGTATAGACCGTTGCGCCGCGGATATCCTTCTGTTTCAGCGTATCGGCATGCAGTGAAATGAACAGGCCGGCATGGTTCTGGCGGGCAATCAGCACGCGCTGGGAAAGCGACAGGAACTCGTCGTCGCTGCGCGTCAGGAACGCCTTGATGCCCGGCTCCTTGTTCAGCCGGTCGGCCAGAGCCCTGGCGAAAGCAAGCGTCACCTGCTTTTCCTCGGTCTTCGTATCGACGCCGATTGCGCCGGTGTCGATGCCGCCATGGCCGGCGTCGACGGCAATGACGAAATCGCCGGGGGCGGCTTTCTCCGGCACCGGAATGGCGCTCGTCGTCTGAGCCGCCTCGGTCCGATCATCCCACGATTGTGTCTTCACCAGTTCGGCAAAGGCCTCCTTATCGATCATTTCGGCGTCGAGCACCAGGCGATGACCCCTGCCCGCCTCGTCGGCCTGCACCTTGGCGAGCGAGAGCTTCACCGGCCTTGCCGCTGTCAGCACGATGCGGGCGCTCTCCTCATCCATCTTGCCGTAGCGGATATCCTTGAAGAGGCCGCGAGCGGCCAAATCCTTCCCCGGGAAACCGAAGGCGGTGGCCGGCAGATCGACGACGATCCGCTCCGGATTGGCGATATAATGGACGGAGAAACGCGGTTCGCGGTCGAAATCGATGACGATGCGCGTCCTGGCGTCATCGCCGATGATGCGCGCCCCATAAGCGAGCAGCGGATCCTTCGTCTCGGCCGAACCCGCGAGGCCAGGCAGGAGGCAACCTGCAATGAGCACCGCCGTCTGAACCCGCCTTGCGAATGTCGATCGCCGCGTTGCGGACTGCGCCGCGATCCGAGCCCTCTTAAACAATAAACCGTCACACCCTATTTGTAACCGCGATGGACCTGATATGGCCGGATCGACGCTCGATAGCGAGACGCCTTACGACCTGCCGAATCGCGGTCACCTGCCCCCAGTTTCTATGCGATTCGAAATCCATCAATATTATGGCACATTTGGCTTTTCCCTTGCTATTGTGACAGAGAAAACATACAACGCATTTTAGGGTAGAAGTGTTGACGGGATAGAGTCGCCGCAAGGGCTGCCAGCCAGATCTGGACCTGGCGCCACATCGGTCATCGTCCGCCGTCTCATGCGCTTCAACCCGGGAACTGGATCCTGATTTTCCGGCTTCTGTCGGAACTTCATTGGTGGATCAGCCACCACGCTCTCAGGGAGCAACCCTCATCGGACCCGAACCGGGTCTTCGTATTTGTCGATCACGCTTGGTTGTTGATGGTTTCGCAGCAGGTTTTATCTGAAGTGTACAGGCCCCGGACCGAAACGGTTCCGGCTGCGGTCTGGCTGCTGCTCTTCCCTTCGCGTCAAGCGCGACTTTCAATATCCGGCGCGGCCACGGTGGACCGCATTCTTTCTGTTTCAACAGCAGTCGGGAATGCGCTCTCGCGGCCACGCCGAGGAGCACAGCTTACATGGCAGACAAAATGCTTATCGATGCGTCTCACGAGGAAGAGACGCGCGTCGTTGTCGTTCGCGGGAACCGCATAGAAGAATTTGACTTCGAGTCGCAGCACAAGAAGCAGATCCGCGGCAATATCTATCTTGCAAAGGTAACGAGGGTCGAGCCCTCGCTGCAGGCCGCCTTTGTCGATTACGGCGGCAACCGGCACGGCTTCCTGGCCTTCGCCGAAATCCATCCCGATTATTATCAGATACCGCTCGCCGACCGTCAGGCACTTCTTCGAGCCGAAGCCGAGGAGCATCGCCGCGACGAAGACGTCGAACACGTCGAAACCGCACCGGTCGTCGATCTTTCGACCCAGGACCAGCCGGATGTCGGCATCGTGCCGGCAGAGGCACCGGCTGCCGTAACGGAAGAGGCCGCGGCGGAAAAGGCTGCCGTAACGGCAGAGGTGGCAGCATCGCCTGAAGCCGCCGAGGAAGCGCCAGCCAAGAAGGCAAGGCCGCGCCGGAGCCGCAAGAAGATTGCCGAAACGACCGCGACCGAGGATGCCGTTCCGACTGACGTCGAAGCCGAAGGCGCTGCAAGCGTCGACAACGACGATGACGCCTCTGCCGGCGGCACGATGGCCGCGATGGTGGAAACCGACACGATCTCCGAGGACATCGACACCAGCAAGCGTCGCCACGATGACGACGATGACGACGATGATCACGGTGAAGAGGAAGTCATCGAATCCGTCGGCGCCGAAGACGCGATGGAAGAAGTTCCGGACCGCGTGCAGCGCAAGCCGCGCAAGCAGTACCGCATCCAGGAAGTCATCAAGCGCCGCCAGATCCTGCTGGTGCAGGTCGCCAAGGAAGAGCGCGGCAACAAGGGTGCCGCTCTCACCACCTATCTCTCGCTTGCAGGCCGCTATTCGGTTCTGATGCCGAACACGGCGCGCGGCGGCGGCATTTCCCGCAAGATCACCAATCCGCAGGACCGCAAGCGGCTGAAGGAAATCGCCCGCATGCTCGAAGTGCCGCAAGGCATGGGCGTCATCCTTCGCACCGCCGGTGCCAACCGCACTAAGGTCGAGGTCAAGCGCGATTTCGAATATCTGATGCGCCTGTGGGAAAATGTCCGCACTCTGACGCTGGCGTCGACCGCTCCCTGCCTCGTCTATGAAGAGGGCTCGCTGATCAAGCGCTCGATCCGCGACCTCTACAACAAGGATATCGGCGAAATCATCGTTGCCGGCGAGGAAGGCTATCGTGAAGCGAAAGACTTCATGAAGATGCTGATGCCGAGCCATGCCAAGGTGGTTCAGCCCTACCGCGATATCCACCCGATCTTCTCGCGCTCCGGCATCGAGGCCCAGCTCGACCGCATGCTGCAGCCGCAGGTGACGCTGCGTTCCGGCGGCTACCTGATCATGAACCAGACGGAAGCGCTGGTTTCGATCGACGTCAACTCCGGCCGCTCGACGCGCGAACACTCGATCGAGGACACCGCGCTGCAGACGAACCTCGAAGCCGCTGAAGAAATCGCCCGCCAGCTTCGCCTGCGCGACCTCGCCGGTCTGATTGTCATCGACTTCATCGACATGGAAGAGAAGCGCAACAACCGCGCCGTCGAGAAGAAGCTGAAGGAATGCCTGAAGAACGACCGCGCCCGCATCCAGGTCGGCCGGATCTCGCATTTCGGCCTGCTCGAAATGTCACGCCAGCGCATCCGCGCTTCCGTTCTCGAATCGACAACCCAGGTCTGCTCGCATTGCGGCGGCACCGGCCACGTCCGTTCGCAGTCCTCCGTCGCCCTGCATGTGCTGCGCGGCATCGAGGAATATCTGCTGAAGAATACGACGCACAACATCACCGTGCGCACCACGCCCGACATCGCGCTCTACCTGCTCAACCACAAGCGCCAGACGATCGTCGATTACGAAGCGCGCTTTGGCGTAGCGATCATCATCGATGCCGACGGTTCGGTCGGCGCACAGCACTTTGCGATCGACCGCGGCGAGCCTGTCGAAAACCCAGTCAAGATCGAAAGCCTCTTCAACTTCGCAGCCATCCCCGAGGATGAGGACGACGACATCGTCATTGAGGCTGATGAGGACGAAGACGAAGAACTCGAGGAAAAGGCTGCCGCGACCGAACGTCCCGCTGCGGCGCGTTCGGAAGGCGAAGGTGAAGGCAACCGTAAGCGCAAGCGTCGCCGCCGCCGTCGTGGCCGCAACGGCAATGCCGAGCAGCCGGCAGCCGCTGCAGGCGAAGCTGGCGACGAAGAGGAAGATGGCGACGATGAGGGCGCTGAGGGCGACGAAACCGCCGCCGCTGCACCCGAGAGCCGCGCCGAAAACGAGGAATCGCAGCGCCGCAAGCGCCGTCGCCGCGGCAAGCGCGGCGGTCGCCGCAATCGGGAGGACGGCTCCGAGCTGACGGCCAATGAAGCCGGCGAAGGCAGCGGCAGCGAGGATGAAGACGACGGCATTTCGGATGACGTCGCTCCAGGTGAAGCCGCAATTGTCGAGACGGTACCCGAACAGGCCGGCGAGAGCCAAGCTGTAACGACTGCCGTCGAGGATATGGCCGTCATCGCCGAAGAGGTAAAGCCTTCCCGTGGCCGCGGCCGCCGCAAGCCCACCGCAGCGCCGGTCGAAGAACCAGTAGCGGAAGCAACACCCGCCGTTGAAGCCGAACCGGAGGTGGTCGAAGCCTCCGCCGATCTCGCAACGCCCGCCCAGGAAGAAGCAAAGCCGGTTCGCGCTAACCGCGAATCCAATATTTCTTCCTCAGAGCCGACGGTGAAATCCACCCGTACCGAAAATGGCGAAAGCGACGAAGGCAAGCCGAAGAAAGCCGGCTGGTGGCAGCGCCGTGGCTTCTTCTGAACGCTGATTTTCGGACGTAAATGATGAGATCCGGCTGCGGCGACGCGGCCGGATTTTCGTTTATGGCGGCGGCATCAGCATCGATTTGCAGCAAGGCAGCGCGAATACGTGTATTATTGAGATCACACATATGGATGCGACCGTGCGAACGGCTCTGGATATCGATAGGGGCTTGCTTGAAGCGGCAATGGCAGCCACGGGATTGGCGGCGAAAAAGGCCACGATCGAACAAGCCTTGCGAAGCCTCGTCGACAGGCACCGTCAGAAGAATGCGATCGCAGATCTCGCAGGGATCGGCTGGGAAGGCGACCTCGACGAGATACGTCAATCCGCCGCTGACAATCAGGCGGCCGGGGGGTAGAGCAGATCGACGATGTAGCTGGCGTCGAAGCGGGAGTCGAGCATGCCGTAGGTGGAGCGCCAGCCGCCGGCCAGGCGCGTCTCTATGAAGGCATCGGCAATGCGCCCTGCCCCGAGCCGGTAGAGCTCGGCGGCGCCGGCGGCAAGAGCCAGTTGCTCGACGAGCAGGCGTGCCGCGCCCTCGTCCTGTTCGCAGAGGGCGATTGCGGCGCGTAGCACGTCGATCGTTTTCTTCCCGGCGGGGCCGAGATCGCGCGCGAGGCCCGCAAAAACCGTTTCGAACAGATCCTTGCCACGGTTGAGCACGCGCAGCACATCCAGCGCCATGACGTTGCCGGAGCCCTCCCAGATGGCATTGACGGGAGCCTCCCGGTAATGACGGGCGATCGGCCGCTCCTCGATATAACCGTTGCCGCCGATGCATTCCATCGCCTCGTAGATCAGCGCGGGTGCGATCTTGCAGCACCAGTATTTGGCGACGGGAGTCATGACGCGGGCATAGGCCGCTTCTTCGGCATTGCCGCGGGCCTTGTCGAAAGCATCGGCAAGACGGAAGGACAGCGCGGTGGCGGCCGCGACATCGAGCGCCATGTCGGCCAGCACGCGCGTCATGATCGGCTGATTGACGAGCATCCTGCCGAAGACGCTGCGGCCGCGCGTGTGATGCACGGCCTCGGCCAGCGAGGCGCGCATGATGCCGGAGGAGGCAAGTGCGCAATCAAGCCGCGTCAACGTCACCATGTCGAGGATGGTGCGGATGCCGGCATCCGGGCCGCCGAGCAGGAAACCGAAGGTATCGGTGAACTCCACCTCTGAAGAGGCGTTGGACCGGTTACCGACCTTATCCTTCAGTCGCTGGAACTGCAGTCCGTTCGCTGACCCGTCCTCCAGCAGGCGAGGCACGAGGAAGCAGCCCATGCCCTCCTTCGTCTGCGCCAGCATGATGAAGGCATCGCTCATCGGAGCCGACATGAACCATTTGTGGCCGGAAAGCCGGTAGATGCCTTCACTGACCTTTTCGGCAGCGCTGCGGTTGGCCCTGACATCGGTGCCGCCCTGCTTTTCGGTCATGCCCATGCCGATCGTCACCGCAGACTTCTGCATAGCGGGCCGGTTGGACGAATCATATTTGCGCGACAGGATCTTCGGCGCCCAGTCCTTCTGCACCGCAGGGGACGCCGACAGCGCGGCCACCGAAGCGCTCGTCATCGTCAGCGGGCAGAGATGGCCAGATTCCAGCTGTGCCGTCAGGTAAAATCGCGCGGCGCGGACCTTGTGGCCTGCGTCCTTCGCCTCGATATCGGCCTGCGGATCCCAGACGGAGGAATGCAGGCCGACCGACATGGAGCGACGCATCAGCGCGTGCCAGGCGGGATGGAATTCAACCACATCGAGACGTTCGCCGCGCGGACCATGGGTGCGCAGCTGTGGCGCCCCCTGGTTTGCCATGCGCGCCAGCTCCTGTGCCTCCGGCGAGGTGACGTAGCGGCCGATATTTTCCAGGTCTTCACGGATGCCGCGCGGCAGGGCCGCCGTCAGATCGACAATCAGAGGATCGGATCGATAGGCATTGATGCCGGACCACAGGCTCGGCTGGTTGAGTTCTGCGAGTTTGTCGTCAGTCCGGTTTGCGGAGGTCATTGTTCGCTTCTAGTGCAAGAACCCGGCAAGGAAAACCGGAAGTTATGATTCGCTTCATTCTGCTCTATCGGAATTCGGGCGAAAATGCATGGGGACATAAGCCTTTGCCCACAGCGCGTGCTTGCCCCGGCGGGCGGCACTCATTATAGACCCGCAAGAGACAGCAAGAGGCAGGGTCATGGTCTTTTTCCCCCACCGCCACCTCATTGGCATCAAGGGCCTCACCGAGCAGGATATCACCTATCTTCTCGACAAGGCGGACGAAGCCGTCAAGATCAGCCGCCAGCGAGAAAAGAAGACGTCGACGCTTCGCGGACTGACACAGATCAACCTCTTCTTCGAGGCATCGACCCGCACACAGGCCTCCTTCGAGCTTGCCGGCAAGCGGCTTGGCGCCGACGTGATGAACATGTCGGTCGGCAATTCCTCGGTGAAGAAAGGCGAAACGCTGATCGATACGGCGATGACGCTGAATGCGATGCGTCCGGACGTGCTGGTGATCCGCCATTCAAGCGCCGGTGCGGCCGCGCTTCTAGCCCAGAAAGTCTCCTGCTCGGTCGTCAATGCCGGCGACGGGCAGCACGAACATCCGACCCAGGCGCTGCTCGACGCGCTGACGATCCGCCGCGCCAAGGGCAAGCTTTCGCGGATCACCGTAGCGATCTGCGGCGACGTGCTGCACTCGCGCGTGGCGCGCTCCAATATCCTGCTGCTGAACGCGATGGGCGCACGCGTGCGCGTCGTCGCGCCCGCCACGCTGCTGCCCGCCGGCATCGCCGAGATGGGTGTCGAGGTGTTCCACTCGATGAAGGAAGGATTGAAGGACGCCGACGTCGTGATGATGCTGCGACTGCAGCGCGAACGCATGTCCGGCGCCTTCGTGCCGTCGGTGCGCGAGTATTATCACTTCTACGGACTCGACGCAGAAACGCTGAAAGCAGCGAAGGACGATGCGCTGGTCATGCACCCCGGGCCGATGAACCGCGGCGTCGAGATCGCCTCCGAGGTGGCCGATGGTCCGCAGAGCGTCATCGCCGAACAAGTGGAAATGGGGGTCGCCGTGCGCATGGCCGTCATGGAGACGCTGCTCGTCTCGCAGAACCAAGGTCCCCGAACCGACGGAATGATGGCATGAGCAACTCGATCGTCCTCAAGAATGTCCGCATCGTCGATCCCTCGCGCGATCTCGACGAGATTGGAACGATCATCGCTAAAAATGGCGTGATTCTTGCCGCCGGCAGCGGGGCGCAGAACCAGGGCGCGCCGGAAGGCGCCGTCGTGCGCGACTGCACCGGCCTCGTGGCGACCCCCGGCCTCGTCGATGCACGCGTCCATATCGGCGAGCCCGGCGGCGAGCACCGCGAGACGATCGCCTCGGCGAGCCGGGCGGCGGCAGCCGGCGGCATCACCTCGATCATCATGATGCCGGACACAGATCCCGTCATTGACGACATCGCGCTGGTGGAATTCGTCAAGAAGACGGCGCGGGACACGGCCAGCGTCAACGTCTATCCGGCAGCCGCCCTCACCAAGGGTCTTGCCGGCGAGGAGATGACGGAGATCGGCCTCTTGATGCAAGCGGGCGCCGTCGCCTTCACCGACGCCCATTCCAGCGTCCCTAACACACAGGTGCTGCGCCGAATCATGACCTATGCGCGCGAGTTCGGCGCCGTCATTTCCTGCGAGACCCGCGACAAGTATCTCGGCGCCAATGGCGTCATGCATGAGGGACTTTTCGCCAGCTGGCTGGGGCTCTCCGGCATTCCGAAGGAAGCCGAGCTGATCCCACTCGAACGCGATCTCAGGGTGGCAGAGCTGACGCGCGGCCGTTATCACGCCGCGATGATCTCCGTGCCGGAATCGGTCGAAGCCATTGAACGCGCCCGGGGCCGTGGCGCCAAGGTGACCTCGGGCATCTCGATCAACAATCTGGCGCTCAACGAGAACGACATCGGCGAATACCGCACCTTCTTCAAGCTCTATCCGCCGTTGCGCCCGGAGGATGACCGGGTCGCGATGGCCGAAGCGCTTGCGAGTGGCGCGATCGACATCATCGTCTCCTCGCACGACCCGCAGGACGTCGACACGAAGCGCCTGCCGTTCGCAGAAGCGGCCGATGGCGCAGTCGGATTGGAAACGATGCTGGCAGCGGCCCTCAGGCTTCACCATGGCGGCCAGGTCGGCCTGATGCGGCTGATCGACGCCATGTCCACCCGCCCGGCACAAATCTTCGGCCTTGAGGCCGGCACGCTGAAGCCGGGTGCTGCGGCCGATATCACGCTGATCGATCTCGATGAGCCTTGGCTTGTCGCTAAAGACATGCTTCTCTCCCGCTCGAAGAATACGCCTTTCGAGGATGCACGCTTCAGCGGGCGAGCGGTTGCGACCTACGTCTCGGGAAAGCTTGTCCACGCAGTTTAAGAATCGACACCATCGCCGTTCATCCCCAGAGGGAAAAGGGCCGGACTTGAGGATAGCCACGGAGGGCTGAGGGGGCACATGTTATCCAATCTCATGTCATGGCAGATCACGCTGCCGATCGCACTTGCGGCTGCCGTCATCGGTTATCTCCTCGGCTCAATCCCCTTCGGCCTGATTCTCACCCGCGCCGCCGGCCTCGGCGATGTGCGCAGCATCGGCTCCGGCAATATCGGCGCGACCAATGTGCTCAGAACCGGAAATCGCAAGCTCGCCGCGGCAACCCTGCTGCTCGACGCCTTGAAGGCATCGGCGGCAGCCTGGATCGTCGGCTATTTCCTCGGTGAAGAGGCCGCTGTCATCGCCGGCTTCTTCGCCTTCATCGGCCATCTCTTCCCCGTCTGGATCGGCTTCAAGGGCGGCAAGGGTGTCGCCACCTATATCGGCACGCTGCTCGGCGTCGCGCCGATCATGGTGGTGCTCTTCGCCGCCATCTGGCTGGCGGTCGCTGTCACCACCCGCTATTCCTCGCTGTCGGCCCTTGTCGCCATGCTCGTCATTCCGGTTGCCCTGTTGATATTGGGCAATGAAAAGGTCGCGGCCGTCATGGCGGTCATGACGCTCATCTCCTACTGGAAGCACAAGGCGAATATTTCGCGCCTGATGGGCGGAACGGAAAGCAAGATCGGGGCGAAGTGACAATGGATGCGCGGAGCGCGGGATCCACAGGCACGGTGCTCAGCGAAAGGCAGAGGATTGCCTGGCTACGCCTGATTCGTTCCGACAATGTCGGCCCTGCAACTTTTCGCGATCTCATCAATCATTTCGGTTCGGCCGAGGTGGCACTCGCGGCGCTGCCGGAGCTTTCGGCGCGCGGCGGCGCGACACGTGGCATCCGCATTGCCAGCGAAGCCGAGGCGCACCGGGAACTGGAGGCGGCGCATCGTTTCGGCGCCCGCTTTGTCGGCATCGGCGAGCCGGACTATCCGCAGGCGCTGAAACAGATCGACGGTGCACCGCCGCTCCTTGCCGTCAAGGGCGCGCTTGCTGCCGCCAAACGACCGGCGGTCGGCATCGTCGGCTCTCGCAACGCCTCGGCCGCAGGCGCCAAATTCGCGGCGATGGCGGCGCGCGACTGCGGCCGGGCGGGCTACACGGTGGTCTCCGGCCTGGCGCGAGGCATCGACACAGCGGCACATCGGGCAAGTCTCGGCACGGGCACGATCGCCGCCCTTGCCGGCGGCCTCGACAAGCCCTACCCGCCGGAGAATATCCGTCTGATCGAAGAGATAACCGCCGGCAACGGCCTGGCGGTGAGCGAAATGCCTTTTGGCTGGGAGCCCCGCGCCCGCGATTTCCCGCGCCGGAACCGGCTGATTGCCGGCATTGCGCTCGGCGTGGTGATCGTCGAAGCGGCGATGCGCTCGGGCTCGCTGATTACGGCACGCCTCGCCGGCGAGTTCGGCCGCCTGGTGTTTGCCGTGCCGGGCTCGCCGCTCGATCCGCGCTGTCACGGCACCAACGGCCTGCTCAAGGACGGCGCCTCGATCGTTACAGAACCTGCCGATGTCATCGAGGCCTTGGCGCCGCTTGCGCAACTCGACCTCTTCCCTTTGTCGACGGTGGAGGAGCCGGCACGCGAGAGCAGGGCAATAACGATGCCGCCCGGCGATTCGGACCGGATGCGTGTCATCGGCGCGCTCGGACCGACGCCTGTCGAGATCGACGACGTCATCCGCCACACCGGCCTATCGGCATCCGCGGTTTATCTCATTCTCCTCGAACTCGACATATCAGGCAGGCTGCACCGGCATCAGGGCGGTTTCGTCTCGCTTTCCAATTGACGCTTGCGCGGTACGCGGGGGCGGCTTGCAAACGCAGGAACCGCCTGTCGAAAACGATAGCTATACAGCCAGAAGTTAAATTCCGTTGCGAATCCTGTTCTGATTGCACCAGATGCAAGAGGTAAAATTGTAGCAAACCCCTTGACCGCAGCGATTTCCCTGTCCATGTCGGAGGGCCAGTATCCAAGTTGCGCTGCGTGTTGCGCTGGCTCCCACGCCGGCGTGGCTGTTTTTTAGAGAATCATCATGAATGTTGTAGTGGTGGAATCGCCTGCCAAGGCCAAGACGATCAACAAGTATCTGGGTTCGGGATACAAAGTGCTCGCCTCCTTCGGCCATGTGCGCGATCTGCCTGCCAAGGACGGCTCCGTTCTTCCCGATCAGGATTTCGAAATGCTCTGGGAGGTCGACGGTGCTTCGGCCAAGCGGATGAAGGACATCGCTGATGCAGTGAAGTCCTCCGATGGGCTCTTTCTCGCGACCGACCCTGACCGCGAAGGCGAAGCGATTTCATGGCACGTCCTTGACATGCTGAACAAGAAGCGGGTGCTGAACGGCAAGTCGGTCAAGCGCGTCGTCTTCAATGCAATCACCAAGAAGGCCGTCCTTGATGCGATGGCCGATCCGCGTGATATCGACGTGCCGCTGGTCGACGCTTATCTCGCGCGCCGCGCGCTCGACTATCTCGTCGGTTTCAATCTTTCGCCGGTTCTGTGGCGCAAGCTGCCGGGCGCGCGTTCGGCCGGCCGCGTCCAGTCGGTCGCGCTTCGTCTGGTCTGCGATCGCGAATCCGAAATCGAGCGCTTCATTTCGGAAGAGTACTGGAATATCTCGGCGCTGCTGAAGACGCCGCGCGGCGACGAATTTGAGGCAAGGCTGGTTTCGGCGCATGGCAAGCGGCTGCAGCCGCGGGCGATCGGCAACGGCGAGGATGCGGCCCGGCTGAAGGCATTGCTCGAAGGCGCCAGCTATATCGTCGATACGGTCGAGGCAAAACCGGTCAAGCGCAATCCGGGACCGCCGTTCACCACCTCGACGCTGCAGCAGGCCGCCTCCTCCAATCTCGGCTTCTCCGCCTCACGCACCATGCAGATCGCCCAGAAGCTCTATGAGGGTGTTGATATCGGCGGCGAGACGGTCGGTCTCATCACCTATATGCGAACCGACGGCGTACAGATGGCCCCGGAAGCGATCGGTGCTGCGCGCAGCGCCATCCTCGACCAGTTCGGCGAGCGTTACCTGCCTGAGAAGGCGCGCCTCTATTCCACCAAAGCGAAGAACGCGCAGGAGGCGCACGAGGCGATCCGTCCGACCGATTTCTACCGCTCTCCTGACCGCGTGCGCAAATTCCTCGATGCCGACCAGATCCGGCTCTACGAGCTGATCTGGAAGCGCGGCATCGCCAGCCAGATGGCGTCGGCCGAGATCGAGCGCACCACGGCCGAAATCACCGCCGACAATAAGGGCGAGAAGGCCGGCCTGCGCGCCGTCGGTTCGGTCATCCGCTTCGACGGATTCATCGCCGCCTATACCGACCAGAAGGAGGACGGCGAGCAGAGCGATGACGGCGACGAGGATGGCCGTCTGCCGGAGATCAATGCGCGCGAGACGCTCGCCAAGCAGAAGATTAATTCGACCCAGCATTTCACCGAGCCGCCGCCGCGCTATTCGGAAGCCTCGCTGATCAAGAAGATGGAAGAGCTCGGCATCGGCCGTCCCTCGACCTATGCCGCCACACTGGCGACACTGCGCGACCGCGACTATGTGACGATCGACAAACGTAAACTCATCCCGCAGGCCAAGGGCCGGCTGGTGACGGCTTTCCTCGAAAGCTTCTTTACCAAATATGTCGAATATGATTTCACCGCCGACCTCGAGGAGAAGCTCGACCGGATTTCCGCCGGCGAATTGAACTGGAAGCAGGTGCTGCGCGATTTCTGGAAGGACTTCTTCGCGCAGATCGAAGACACGAAGGAACTGCGCGTCACCAACGTCCTCGATTCGCTGAACGAGGCGCTGGCGCCGCTCGTCTTCCCGAAACGCGAAGATGGCGGCGACCCCAGAATCTGTCAGGTCTGCGGCACCGGCAACCTTTCGCTGAAGCTTGGCAGATACGGCGCCTTTGTTGGCTGCTCGAACTATCCGGAATGCAACTACACCCGCCAGCTCTCCTCCGAAAATGGCGGAGAAGCGGAGGGTGTCTCGCTCAACGAACCGAAGAGCCTCGGCACCGACCCGACGACAGGCGAGGAACTGACGCTCCGTTCCGGCCGCTTCGGTCCCTATATCCAACGCGGCGATGGCAAAGAGGCCAAACGCGCCTCGTTGCCGAAGGGCTGGAAGCCTGAGGATATCGACTATGAAAAGGCAATGGCGCTGATCTCGCTGCCGCGCGATATCGGCAAACACCCTGAAACGGGCAAGATGATCTCCTCGGGCATCGGCCGTTACGGGCCGTTCCTTCTGCATGACGGTTCCTATGCCAATCTGGAAACCGTTGAGGATGTCTTCTCCGTCGGCCTCAACCGCGCCGTGACACTGATTGCCGAAAAAGCCAACAAGGCGCCGGGCCGGGGTGCGCGCGGTACGCCGGCGGCGCTGAAGACCCTCGGCGATCATCCCGAGGGCGGCGCCATCACTGTTCGCGACGGCAAATATGGCCCCTATGTCAACTGGGGCAAGGTCAACGCCACCCTGCCGAAGGGCAAGGATCCGCAAGCGATCACCATTGAGGAGGCGCTTGCGCTGATCACGGAAAAAGCCGGCAAGGCTCCCGTGGGCAAGGGGGCCAAGGGGAAAGCCAAGCCGAAGGCGGCCGCCGCCGAAGCCAAGACAACCAAGACGGCCGCCAAGCCGAAGGCAGCGAAGGCCAAGGCGCCCGCGAAATCGAAAAAGAGCTGACGTGAGCAGGACACCGCGCGACAGAACGAACCTCGCGGGCAAGCGCCCGGGCAAGATCGGCCGCGCCGGCAGGGATGCTTCCGCTGTCGAACCGCTGAACATCGTCCATGGCGCGCTGCCCTCGCGCGAAGTGATCCTGCGTTTCATCGCCGATCATCCGCAGAAGGCTTCCAAGCGTGAACTCGCCAAGGCGTTCGGGCTGAAAGGCGACAGCCGCGTCGAGCTCAAGCACATGCTGCAGGAACTCGAGCAGGAAGGCATGCTCCAAAAGAGCCGCAAGTCGCTCATTCGTCCCGGCGCTCTTCCGCCCGTCACCGTTCTCGACATCACGACGCGCGACAAGGACGGCGACTTGATCGGCCGGCCGGCGGAATGGCCGGAGGAGCAGGGTGTGGCGCCTGCCGTCGCCATCCGCCAGCAATCGCCCGCAGGCCGCCAGGGTAAGGGCAAGGCACCCGTCGCCGGCCTCGGCGACCGAATCCTGGCGAAGATCTTCCCGGCCGTCGATCGCGGCGGACCGGCTTATACGGCGCGTATCATCAAGGTGATCGACAGGCGCCGCGGTGCGGCGATGGGCGTTTTCCGCAGCGCGCCGGGCGGTGGCGGCCGCCTGTTGCCGATCGAACGGCGCGGCGAAGAGATGGTGATCGATCCCGACTTCACCGGCGGCGCCAAGGACGGCGACCTGGTCGAGATCGAAGTCGCGCGCCTCGGACGCTTCGGCCTGCCGCGAGCCAAGGTCCTTTCCGTCGTCGGCTCGGTCGGCTCGGAAAAGGCGATCTCGATGATCGCGATCCATGCGCACGGCATCCCGCATGTCTTCCCGCCGGCCGTGATCGCGGAGGCAGAAGCCGCAAAACCAGCGACGATGGCGCATCGTGAAGACTGGCGTAACATGCCGCTGATCACCATCGATCCGGCCGACGCAAAGGACCATGACGACGCAGTTTACGCCGAAGTCGATCCCTCGCCCGACAATCCTGGCGGCGTCATCGTCACCGTCGCGATTGCCGACGTCTCCTGGTATGTCCGCCCCAATTCGCCGCTCGACCGCGAAGCGCTGAAGCGCGGCAACTCGGTCTATTTCCCCGATCGCGTCGTGCCGATGCTGCCGGAGCGCATCTCCAATGATCTCTGCTCGCTGAAGGAAGGCGTCGACCGGCCGGCGCTCGCCGTGCGCATGAGCTTCTCGGGCGAAGGCCGCAAGATCGGCCATACCTTTCATCGCATCATGATGAAGAGTGCCGCTAAGCTCTCCTATCAGCAAGCGCAGGCGGCGATCGACGGAAGTCCGGACGACAAGACCGGACCGATGCTCGAGGCGATCCTGAAACCGCTCTGGCACGCCTATGGGGTGATGAAGCGCGGACGCGACCGGCGCCAGCCGCTGGAACTCGACATGCCGGAGCGCAAGATTCTGCTGAAATCAGACGGCACCGTCGACCGGGTCTTCGTGCCGCCGCGGCTCGATGCGCACAAGCTGATCGAAGAGATGATGATCCAGGCGAATGTCTGCGCCGCCGAAACGCTCGAGAAGAAGCGCCAGCCGTTGGTCTACCGCATCCATGATGGTCCAACGCTTGCCAAGCAGGAAGTCTTGCGCGAGTTCCTGGCGACACTCGGCATCTCGCTCGCCAAGGGCGGCAATGTGCGCGCCAACAGCTTCAATGGCATTCTGGCGAAAGCGGAAGGTACGGCGCATCAGACCATGGTCAATGAGATGGTGCTGCGCTCGCAAAGCCAGGCGATCTACAGTCCCGAGAATATCGGACATTTCGGCCTCAACCTGATGAAATACGCCCACTTCACCTCGCCGATCCGCCGCTACGCCGATCTCATCGTGCATCGCGCGCTCGTCGGTTCGCTCGGTTTCGGCGAAGGCGGCATCACTCCCGACGAAGAAGCCTCGCTCGACGATATCGCCGCCGAAATCTCGACCTTCGAGCGCCGGGCGATGGCGGCCGAGCGCGAGACCATCGACCGGCTGATCGCCCATCATTTGAGCACCCGCGTCGGCGAGGAGTTTGCCGGCCGCGTCTCCGGAGTTACGAAGTCCGGGCTCTTTATCACCTTGCCGGACTATGGCGCCGACGGTTTCGTCCCTATATCTACGCTCGGCACCGATTATTTCATCTATGACGAGGCGCATCAGGCACTGTCGGGTGAAAAGACGGGCCTCGGCTATCGTCTTGGCGACAGCGTCACCGTGAAGCTTGCGGAAGCAATCCCGCTTGCCGGGGCCTTGCGCTTCGAGATGCTGAGCGAAGGACGCGAGATGCCGACGGCAGTGCGATCCTTTCATAAGGCCGGCCGCCGCGACAGCGGCCAGGTCCGCAAGAAACCGGGAACGCGTCCCCCGCGCGGACGCCGCTAAGCCGCTGTGCCGAAAGCAGCAATGGTCCTATTGCGGCGCTTCATGCTTTCTGGCTGAAAGAGGAAGATGCAATGAACACACCGACCGATCCGGTCGCCCGCTACGGGGATGGAGCCGAAGCCGAGCGTCCGCTCGGGCGTTCCATCATGCGCGGCCTGATGAACCGCTGCCCGGCCTGCGGCGAAGGCAAGCTCTTCCGCGCCTTTTTGAAACCGGTCGATCATTGCGCCGCCTGCGGCGAGGCGATCCATCACCATCGCTCCGACGACCTGCCGCCCTATATCGTCATCCTGGTCCTCGGCCACGTCATCGTCGGCGGCTACATGCTGACCGATCTGACCTTCGTGTTGCCGGTATGGGTCCATCTTGCCATATGGGCGCCGATCACGGTCATCGCCGCGCTCGCCTCGATCCAGCCGATCAAGGGCGGCGTCATCGGCCTGCAATGGGCGCTGCGCATGCATGGTTTCGGCGGCGAGAGCGAAACTCCCGATGATTACGAGCTTCCCCGCCGGCCGGATTGAGCGCCTTCACCTTCCAGACATATTTAGCGTGTAGTGCCAGCGCTCCACCGACCACTACCGACACGCGGGAGTCAACGATCTTTCAACGACTTCACATGGTAAGCTTTTCTTGTCTGAACAGGCTTTACATTCCGCAGATCACATCGGAAATACTGCGAAACGCCGCCCGTCACCCGGATTTGGCACATCTGTGTCCCTTCTATGTGAGACGAGAGGTCGATTCGCTTGCGCAGCTTTCTAAGGATGGATAAATGTCTCAGCCGAGAACCGGCACACCGGGCGATGTCGAAGAAATCCATTGGCCTTCTCTGGTGGCAGCCATCTCGTCCATTTCAGCCGTCGGCATAGCAATCGGTCTCGGACTCCCGCTTCTCAGCATCATCCTCGAAAAACGCGGCATCTCGTCTACGCTGATCGGGCTCAACACGGCGATGGCCGGGATTTCGGCGATGGCCGCGGCCCCTGTTACCACAAAGCTCGCTCATAAATACGGCGTTGCGCCGACGATGCTCTGGGCGGTGCTGATTTCGGCGCTGAGTGCACTCGGCTTCTATTATGCCCAGGATTTCTGGATGTGGTTTCCGCTGCGTTTCGCCTTCCATGGCGCAACGACGACGCTGTTCATCCTCTCCGAGTTCTGGATCAACGCCGCCTCGCCGCCATCCAAGCGCGGCTTTGTGCTCGGCATTTATGCGACCGTGCTTTCCATTGGATTCGCCGCAGGACCCCTGCTCTTTTCGATACTCGGCAGCGACGGCATCTTTCCCTTCCTAGTCGGCGCGGGCGCGATCCTGCTTGCCGCCATTCCGATTTTCATCGCCCGTGACGAAAGCCCGGTGCTCGAGGAAAAGCCGGAATTGCATTTCATGCGCTACGTCCTACTGGTGCCGACAGCGACGGCTGCCGTCTTCATCTTCGGCGCGGTCGAAGCTGGCGGGCTGTCACTTTTTCCGATTTTTGCCGTGCGCGCCCATTTCACCGAATCCCAGGCGGCGCTGCTGCTCACGATGATGGGCGTCGGCAACGTCATCTTCCAGATTCCGCTCGGCCTGCTCTCCGACCGGATCCGCGACAAGCGACCGCTTCTGGCAGGGATGGCGCTGATGGGCTTTGTCGGCTCGATGACGCTGCCGATCCTCGTCAACAACTGGCTGCTGATGGCCGGGATCCTGCTCTTCTGGGGCGGCTGCGTCTCCGGCCTCTACACGGTCGGCCTCAGCCATCTCGGTTCGCGGCTGACGGGCTCCGATCTGGCTGCGGCCAATGCCGCCTTCGTCTTCTGTTATGCGGTGGGAACCGTGGCTGGGCCACAGGTGATCGGCGCAGCAATCGACGTCGCCGGAAATAATGGTTTTGCCTGGGCGATTGCCGCTTTCTTCGGTCTTTATGCCCTACTTTCCGGCATCAGATTGATGTTCGTTCGAAAACGGACTTGACTTTTCGGGCGGGATTCGTAGTTTCGCGCCAGAATTTGCCGTGGAGCCCATCCGGCTTCCACGGCTTTCATTTTCTTAAAGGCAGGACGACCATGGCCAAGGCTACAACAATCAAGATCAAGCTGCTGTCGACAGCCGACACCGGTTTCTTCTACGTCACGACGAAGAATAGCCGTACGATGACGGACAAGATGACGAAGACGAAGTATGACCCGATTGCTAAGAAGCATGTCGAGTTCAAGGAAACCAAGATCAAGTAATCACTTGGCCTGACGGATTTCAAAAAGCGCGCGCCTTCGGGTTGCGCGTTTTTTATTGTCCTGGGGCCGCCTTGGAAAATGATAGCGCAAACAGACAAACGCCGCCCTTCCATCTTCGGGAAGTGCGGCGCTTTCTTGAAAGGGGGTCGGCCAGCATGCAAAACGGCACGAGGAACCGTTATGACTTGCCTACTAGCCGACCGACCCCACGACCCAGGAGATGCGGCGGACCTGAGCATCATGGGGTATCGACAGCTCCTCTGCGGAGCGCTTCTTTTATGAGCCGATAATTTGCGCAGAAATGAAAGAAAATCAACAAATTCTTAATGATGAATTTTCTGAGCTTGATTCTATGGTTAAAAGTCCAGTTTTGGAACATACAAAGATTTGACGGCTCTGCTTGACGGCTAAGCCTAATGACGTAGGGCTCGAAGAAGTTCGACAATATAACTTAATAACTTAAGCAGCCCCTCCCCCTACGTGAGGTGATGCCGCCCCACTTTATTTGACCCTGTTGGAGGCGGGCGTTTTTTATAGTCTTCATTTCATTTTTGGCTGGGCCGCGGCATTCAGGAGACTGTCGCGCCGCACCATATCCACAGCAACGCCGGGAGTCCATTTTTGGGCTACCGGGCTGCTAGATTTGGGCCTGCGTCGCACAGGCGAAAGTTAAAAATCGGTAACAAATCGCTTACCGCTGTGGAAAACCGCAAATGGCGCGTATGGCGTCCGAAGTGATTCGTCAGGCAGCCGCTGCGACCACGCGATTGCGGCCGGTATTCTTGGCCTGGTAAAGAGCCAGATCGGCCTGCTTCATCAGTTGGTCCGGCGTCAGCACCGCGCCGAAGCGCGAGGCGATGCCGAAGGACGCAGTGACGGCCAGGGCTTCACTTGAGCGCTTCAGCATGAAGGGAGCGCTTTCGACAGCCGCGCGCAGGCGCTCGGCGACGGCTGCGGCAATTTCAGGCGAGGTGTCCGGCATCACCACGACGAATTCCTCCCCGCCGTAACGGCAGGCGAGGTCGGCGCCGCGGATGGTTGAACGGACGCGGTTTGCGAATTCGCGCAGCACTTCGTCGCCGCCGTCATGGCCGTATGTGTCGTTCACCTGCTTGAAACGGTCGATATCGGTGATCAGCACCGAAAGCGGCCGGCCCCGCGCCATCGACCGGTTGAAGAGCACGTTCAGGTGATTGTCGAGATAACGTCTGTTGTAAAGACCAGTCAGTGGATCGGTCACGGCAAGCTCGATCGTCTGCTTGACGCTGGCGCGCAGACGATCGTTATAACGCTTGCGACGGATCTGAGTCAGGCTGCGGGCGACGAGTTCGTTGGGATCGACGGGGCGGATGATGTAGTCGTTGACGCCGAGATCAAGCGCGCGGACGACCATGTCGTCGGTGCCCTGCTCGGTGATGATCAGGATCGGGAGGAAGCGTGTGCGCTCCAACGAGCGCAGTTGCGAGCAGAGCCGAAGCGGATCATAATCGTCGAAATTGGCATTGACGATGACGAGATCGAACGCGTTCTCGGCCGCCTCGAAGAGGGCGGCCTGCGGATCGGAGAGCGCAAGCACATCGGCGATGGGCTTCAGCGCCCTGACGATGCGCTCTTGAGAATTGGCGCGGCCGTCGACCAATAGCACCTGGCCGGCCTCGTCGCCACGGCCTTCGGCTGCCCGCATGAGGTCGCCCATGCCCATCGTATGAGCGGTGTCGGCGCGGATGCGCAGTTCGTCGCTCAACGTCTTCAGCCGCAGCAGGCTCTTCACCCGCGAGATCAACTGCAGATCATTGACCGGCTTGGTGAGAAAATCGTCGGCGCCGGCCTTCAGACCGCGTACCCGATCGGCCGGCTGGTCGAGTGCGGTGACCATGACGACTGGAATATGGGCGGTTTTCTGACTGGCCTTCAGCCGCTCGCAGACCTCGAAGCCATCAATACCGGGCATCATGATGTCGAGCAGGATCAGGTCGACCTGATTGCGCTCGCAGATCGCCAGCGCTTCGTGACCGTCGGCCGCGGTCATCACGTCGAAATACTCCGCGAGCAGCCGCGCTTCAAGCAGCTTCACGTTGGCTGGAATATCGTCAACCACCAGTATTCGCGCGGTCATAACGGTCTTTCCGATGCGTCAGGCATCGCCCAGATAGGTCTTGATCGTCTCGATGAATTTCGGAACCGAGATCGGTTTGGAAACATAGGCCTCGCAGCCACCCTGGCGGATCCGCTCCTCGTCGCCCTTCATCGCGAAAGCCGTGACGGCGATCACGGGAATCACATGCAGCTCGTCGTCTTCCTTCAGCCATTTGGTGACTTCGAGGCCGGAGACCTCAGGAAGCTGGATATCCATGAGGATGAGGTCGGGGCGATGCTTGCGCGCCAGATCGAGCGCCTCCATGCCGTTTCTCGTCTGAATCGTGGTATAGCCGGACGCCTCGATCAGGTCGCGAAAGAGCTTCATGTTGAGCTCGTTATCTTCTACAATCATTACCTGTTTGGGCATGACAAGCTGTCCCTACGTCCGTTCGCGCAGTCGTTCGTCCCATGAGAAATGCACATGCGGATGAATAGCTCCGTGAAACCGATAGCGCACGCTAGCGGTATTTGGTTGAAGAAAAGGTAACTTACCCCTCGAAATGCAAAGCAACTTCAAGACTTCGAAACAACAGGCGGCCGACCCGCACGAGACGGCGATCGCCGTGCTCGGCTGGCTTGCCGCCGATCCCGACATCTTCGGCCGCTTCCTCGCACTCACCGGCGTGGCGCCCGAGCAGGTGCGCAACGCAGTCAACGATCCGGGCTTCCTCTCAGGCATGATGGACTTCCTGATGAACCACGAACCGACGGCGATGGCCTTCTGCACGGCGAGTGGCCTCAGCCCGGAGACGGTGACGGCCGCCTGGCGGCATTTCTCCTCGCCGGGGCTCGATTCGGGAGAATACTGAGCGTGACAGAGTTCGATGTTTCGCACATCCGGCTCGGCGAGCGGCCGCTGATCGTCTGCGACGTCGACGATGTCGTCCTGCGGTTCATCGACCCCTTCCAGCTTTTTCTTCAGAGCCAGGGTCACGCGTTTCTGCCGCGCTCGTTCAAGCTTCACGGCAACATCGTCTCGAAAGTGGACGGCACGGAGATCGGGGACCAGCAGGTCAGCCGGTTGATCGAGGAATTCTTCGAGGCGCAGGAGCTGTGGCAGACGCCGCTCGACCGCGTAGTCGAAACGCTCGACCGGCTTTCGCGCGAGGCCGATGTCCTGTTTCTGACGGCCATGCAGCCGCGGTTCCAGGAGCAGCGCCGTCGCCTGCTCGACAGGATGGGCCTGCTCTTTCCGCTGCTTGCCAGCGAAGAGCCCAAGGGGCCGATCGTCCACGCCTTGCATGCCAGCCGCTCCCTTCCCGTTGTCTTTATCGACGATATGGCGCGCAATCTGCATTCCGTCAGGGATCACGTCCCCAATTGCCTGCTCATTCACCTGATGCCGGATTCGCCCGTCCATCGTTTCGCTCCGGCGGCAGCCGACGACATCACCCGCGCCACCGATTGGGCGCATGCGGCCGAGCTGATCGAGGCCCACTTCCTTTCCGGCACAATCAACCGCGCAGTTCCAGCCGCATGAGCGGACGGCCGTCCTTGCGTCTGGCAATCGTCTCGAAACCGGCTGCCTCGAAGATTGCCGTCGAGCCGATGCAGAGCGTCACCGATTTCGACTGCTTCGCATGATCGATCGGGCAGGCTTCGAGCAGCCGCGCGCCCTGGCGCCGGGCATGGTCGATCGCGCCGGCGAGCAGGCGATGACTTAATCCCCTGCCGCGCAGTTTCGGCAGCAGGAAGAAGCAGCTGACAGCCCAGATAGAGGGATCACGCGCATCATCCTCCTCCAGCGGCCGCGAGACGGTGCGCGGTGAATTGAACTGCGGCACGTCGTGGCGCGGCCCGACCTGCACCCAGGCGACCGGTCCGCCGTCGGCATAACAGATGATCCCCGGCGGCGGCCCGGCCCCGATCCGTTCGCGCATATGCGCCTTGCGCTCGTCGGCCGTCATCGTCGTCCTCACCCCATGCGGCAAGCGCAGCGCGACACACCAGCAATTATAAAAAGCGCCCTGTGGGCCGAACAGAGTCTCGAAGTCGCCCCACCGGTCTGCCGTCACCGGCTCGACACGAAGATCTTTATCCAAAGGCAAAGCTCCCGTCCTCTCTTGTGACTCATAAGCTTAAGGCGTAGTGTCGCGCCGTTCAACCTTTGTTCTCACCATGACGCCCGCGCCTGACAAGACACCCGGCTTCTGTCGCGACTGCCTTGCCGAGCAGAAGGGTGAGGCGCGTCGTTGCCTATCCTGCGGCAGCCCGCGTCTGGTGCGCCATCGGGAGCTCTATCGACTGACACTTGCGCATATCGATTGCGACGCCTTCTACGCGGCGGTCGAGAAGCGTGACAATCCCGAACTTGCCGACAAGCCGGTCATCATCGGCGGCGGCAAACGCGGTGTCGTCTCCACTGCCTGCTATATCGCCCGTATCCACGGCGTGCGTTCGGCGATGCCGATGTTCAAAGCGCTGGAGGCATGCCCTCAGGCCATCGTCATACGCCCGGACATGGAAAAATATGTCCGGGTCGGGCGCCAGGTGCGCGCACTGATGCAGGAGCTGACACCGCTGGTGCAGCCGCTGTCGATCGACGAAGCCTTCCTGGAGCTGGGCGGCACGGAGAGACTGCATCACGATCCACCGGCGCGTACGCTCGCCAAATTCGCTCGCCGCATCGAAAAGGAAATCGGCATTACCGTATCGGTCGGGCTTTCCTATTGCAAATTCCTCGCCAAGGTCGCTTCCGACCTGCAGAAGCCGCGCGGCTTTTCCGTCGTCGGCCGTGAAGAAGCGGTGGAATTTCTGGCGCCGCGTCCCGTCACCACCATCTGGGGCGTCGGCAAGGCCTTTGCTGCGACGCTGGAGGCGGACGGCATCCGCACCATCGGCCAGCTACAGCAGATGGAGGAGAACGATCTGATGCGCCGCTACGGCAGTATCGGCCAGCGCCTTGCGCGGCTCTCGCGCGGCATCGACGACCGCGAGGTGCATCTCAACGACGCCGCCAAGAGCGTTTCGGCCGAAACGACCTTCTTCGACGACATCTCGCGCCACGACGATCTGGTGCCGATCCTGCGCAACCTTTCCGAGAAGGTTTCCTGGCGGCTTAAGAAAAACGATATTGCCGGCCGGACGGTGGTGCTGAAGATGAAGAGCGCCGACTTCAAGACGCGCACCCGCAACCGCAAGCTCGAGGACCCGACCCAGCTTGCCGACAGGATCTTCCGCATCGGGCTCGAACTTCTCGAAAAGGAAACGGACGGTACGAAATTCCGCCTGATCGGCATAGGCGTCACCGACCTCGGCGATGCCACCTGCGCCGATCCGCCCGATCTGATCGACCGGCAGTCAGGCCGGCGGGCGGCGGCCGAAGCGGCGATGGACAAGCTGCGCGACAAGTTCGGCAAGAATACGGTCGAAACCGGCTACACCTTCGGCAGCGGCAAGCGCGATCACTAGAACATCTCGCGGTGCGCGCTTGTTAGAGACGCAAAATAAAAACAATACCTTAAACCAAACAGATCAAACTTTGATTCATCCGGCATGCTTGCCTTTTATGTATGCGTGTCGTCAGCGCGGAACGCTGCACCGTTCCGGGCAAGCCGATGAGTCCGGGGTTTAAAATCTTCCTTAAACTTCGTCTCATAATGTGCAGGGCCAGTATTGCGTATGGTTGGGTATCATGTTCTCGCGTCTTGTCTTCGGCCTCGGCTTGCTGTCGGCCACCGCACTCGTGCACCCTGCTCTTGCCGCGGATGCACGCACGCTGCAGATCTTCGTCTCGAAGAACAAGCAGTCGCTTGTGGTTTATGACGGCACCGACGTCGTCGCGACCTCGAAGGTCTCGACCGGCAAGGACGGCCATACGACTCCGAGCGGCATTTTCTCGGTGCTCGAAAAGCAGAAATACCACGAATCCAACCTCTATTCGGCCGCCCCGATGCCGTTCATGCAACGCCTGACATGGTCCGGAATCGCGCTGCACGAATCCAATTCCGTGCCGCGTTATCCCGCCTCGCACGGCTGCGTCCGCATGCCCGGCGCCTTCGCAAAAATGCTCTACCGAATGACCGAGCCCGGCATTCCCGTCATCATCAGCGACGACGAATTGGTGCCGCAGCCGATCGACCATCCGAACCTTTTCCGCCCCGATGCGCCGGCAGCGATGCCGCTCCTTTCGGATGTCGAGCTGCGGCCCTCCATCCCCGTCAGTCCCGGGACACCGGTGCAGGTGGCGATGAACGACACCGCCGCAATGCCGATGCCGGCGGCATCGCCGGTTACCGCGCCGGAGGTCCGGCCGCCGTCCGAGCCGATCAGCATGCTCGTCACGCGGCGAACGCTGCGCGAAACGGTGATCGACATTCAAACGATACTCAATCAGCTCGGCTTTTCCGCCGGCAGTCCGGACGGGCTGCTCGGTCCGTCGACCGTGCAGGCGATCAACGCCTTCAAGATGCTGCGGCCGACGGAATTTGCCGGCGACAGGAGCCTGGTCTCCGACAGACTTCTCACATCGGTCTATTCCGCAGCCGGCAAGGGCGAGCCTCCGAACGGCGTCATCATGGTGCGGCAGGCCTTCAAGCCGATTTTCGAAGCGCCGGTAACGATCGCCGATCCGGGATTGGCGCTCGGCACGCATTTTTTCACGCTGCATGCGGTCGATGAACAGGCCGGAACGGCGGACTGGTTCGGCGTCACACTTAGCAACAACCTCTCCCGCGAGACGATGAAACGACTCGGCATCACCAGCCAGGAAAGCTCCATTGTCATGGGCAAGCCGATTGCCCTTTCGCTGAGCCGCATCACGATCCCCGACGAGGCCCGCCGCAGGATCGACGCACTGATCGCGCCCGGCTCGACGCTGACGATCTCCGACACCGGCCTTGGCCGGGAAACCGGCGAAGGCACGGATTTCATCACGATCACCCGTGGGTGACGAGATCAACGGGGTCGATCATCAACTGTGTTGATCAGACAAGCTCGACGTCAACGACGCCGGGGGCGGCGCGAAGAGCGGCAGCAATCTCGGGGGTGATGCGGTATTTCTCCGGCAGCGCCACTTCCACCTCGCGTTTGCCCTCCTCCTTGATGACAATGAAGGAAACCAGACCGTCACCCTTAGCATTCAGATGGCCGGCAACCATCTTCAGCGGCCCGGAATCGCGGACATAAACGCGCAGCGCCTTCTGCATCTGCAGCGACTTTTCCTCAAGCGACTGGATCGTCTGGATGCGAAGACCGATACCCTCCGGCCGCTCCTCACCGGTCGCTGTCAGCAGGAAGGATTTTCCGGTCTCGAGCACGTCGCGATATTGGTTCAGCATCTCCGAAAACAGCACCGCCTCGAACTGGCCTGAAGAATCGGAAAAGACGATGATGCCCATCTTGTTGCCGGTGCGGGTCTTGCGCTCCTGCTTGGAGATGACGGTTCCGGCAAGGCGTGCATTGGCGGCGCCCTGTTTGATGGCCGCTGAAAACTCGGCGAAAGTCTGCACACGCATCTTCTGCAGGATGTTGTTGTAGGAATCGAGCGGGTGGGCCGTCAGATAGAAGCCCAGCACCTGGAACTCCTTGAGCAGCCGCTCCGATGCCAGCCAGGGTGAATAGGGCGGCAAGGAGATCTTCTCCGGGCCCGAGTTTAGTGCGCTGCCGAAAATGTCCGCTTGGCCGCTCAGCTTATTTTCCTGGGCGCGCTGGGCATAACCGAGGATGCGGTCGAGGCCGGCGGAAAGCTGGGCGCGGTCGGTGCCGAAACAATCGAAGGCGCCGGCATAGATCAGGCTTTCGAGCACGCGGCGATTCACCTGGCGCGGATCGATGCGCAGACAGAAATCCTCGATGCTGGCAAAAGGTTTGTCGCCACGCACCTCGACGATGTGGTCGACGGCGGATTCGCCGACGCCCTTCAAAGCGGCGAGCGCATAATAGATGCGGTTATCGCCGGTCTCGAAATGTCGGAAGGATGTCTGCACCGAGGGCGCAATCACCTCAATGCCCAAGCGCTTGGCGTCCTGCCGGAAATCATTGACCTTTTCCGTATTGGACATGTCGAGCGTCATCGAGGCGGCGAGGAACTCGACCGGATAATGCGCCTTCATATAGGCCGTCTGGTAGGAGACGATGGCGTAGGCGGCGGCGTGCGACTTGTTGAAGCCGTAGTTCGCAAACTTCGCCAAGAGTTCGAAGATGTTGTCGGCCTGCGGCTTCGAGACGCCGTTCTTGACCGCGCCGACGACGAAGCGTTCGCGCTGCTGGTCCATCTCCGCCTTGATCTTCTTACCCATGGCGCGGCGCAGAAGGTCGGCCTCGCCAAGCGAATAGCCCGACAGGACCTGGGCGATCTGCATCACCTGTTCCTGATAGACAATAACGCCCTGCGTTTCCTTGAGCAGGTGGTCGATCATCGGATGGATCGATTCCAGCTCTTCGTCGCCATGCTTGCGAGCATTGTAGGTCGGGATGTTCTCCATCGGGCCCGGGCGGTAGAGCGCCACCAGCGCGATGATGTCCTCGATGCAATCCGGTTTCATGCCGATCAGCGCCTTGCGCATGCCGGCACTTTCCACTTGGAACACGCCGACCGTCTCGCCGCGCGACAGCATCTCGTAGGTCGGTTTGTCGTCGAGAGGAATGGCCGCAAGATCGACTTTGATGCCGCGCTTGGCGACGAAATCGACGGCGACCTTCAGCACCGTCAGAGTCTTCAGGCCGAGAAAGTCAAACTTGACGAGGCCGGCCTGCTCCACCCACTTCATGTTGAACTGGGTGACCGGCATGTCGGAGCGCGGATCGCGATACATCGGCACCAGCTTGGATAACGGCCGATCGCCGATGACAATACCGGCAGCATGCGTCGAGGCGTGGCGATAAAGCCCTTCGATCTTCTGGGCAATGTCGAGCAGGCGCGCCACCACCGGTTCCTTCGCCGCCTCCTCCTGCAGCTTCGGCTCCTCTTCGATCGCTTTAGAGAGCGGCGTCGGATTGGCCGGATTGTTCGGCACGAGTTTGCAGATCTTGTCTACCTGACCGTAGGGCATTTCCAGCACGCGGCCGACGTCGCGAAGTGCGGCGCGCGCCTGCAGCGAACCGAAGGTGATGATCTGCGCCACCTGCTCGCGCCCATATTTCGCCTGAACGTAACGGATCACCTCTTCGCGACGGTCCTGGCAGAAGTCGATGTCGAAGTCAGGCATTGAGACGCGTTCCGGATTGAGGAAGCGCTCGAAGAGCAGCGAGAAGCGCAGCGGGTCGACGTCGGTGATGGTCAATGCATAGGCGACCAGCGAACCGGCGCCCGAACCGCGACCGGGACCGACGGGAATATCATGCTGCTTGGCCCACTTGATGAAGTCGGAAACGATCAGGAAGTAACCCGGGAAGCGCATGCGCTCGATAACGCTTAGCTCGAACTCCAACCGCTCACGATAATCCTTTTCCTCGTAACCCGGCGACATGCCGAGCGTGGCAAGCCGCATGTCCAGCCCTTCCACCGCCTGGCGGCGCAATTCGCCCGCCTCGGCGCGTTCGGCCTCCTCGGCATCGTCGGTGGCGCCAGTGAAGCGCGGCAGGATCGGCTTTCTTGTCTTCAACACGAAGGAGCAGCGCCTGGCGATCTCGATCGTGTTCTCAAGCGCTTCCGGCAGGTCGGCAAAGAGCTTGGCCATTTCGGCCCGGCTTTTCAGATAGTGATCCGGCGTCAGGCGAAAGCGGCTGTCGTCCGAGACGATGGCGTTATGCGCAACCGCCATCAGCGCATCATGGGCGTCGTAATCGTCGCGGGTCGGAAAGAAGGCCTCGTTCGTGGCGACGAGCGGCAGGTCATGCGTGTAGGCAAGCCTGACGATCTTCTGCTCGTGCCGCTTGTCGTAGGTGCCGTGCCGCTGCAGTTCGACATAGAGTCTGTCGCCGAAGAGACGCTTCAGCGTGAGCAGCCGGGCTTCCGCCTGGCCGGGATGACCTTCCCTGACAGCCGCGTCGACCGGTCCGGTCAGGGCGCCGGTCAAGGCGATCAGACCTTCCGTGCCTGCCTCTTCCAGCCAGGAGGCTCTGACATGTATGGCCTGGTTGCTATCGCCGCCGAGATAGGCGCGGCTGACGAGATCGACCAGCCTTTCATAACCGGCCTCCGTCGCGGCAAGTAGAACGATCGATGGCAGCTTGATCAGGGCCTGCTGACCGCCGCGCTTCTCACTTTCCAATCCGTCTTCCATGTCGATGGAGACCTGACAGCCGATGATCGGCTGCAGGCCCTCGTCCATTGCCTTCTGGGAGAATTCAAGGGCGACGAAGAGATTGTTGGTGTCGGTAATGGCGATCGCAGGCTGACTGTCGCTGGTCGCCTTGTAGAGGATCTTCTTCAGAGGCAGCGCACCCTCAAGAAGCGAATAGGCGGAGTGGACCCTCAGGTGGATGAAGCCCGGCGTGCCGCCGGTCGCCTCACCCATTGAACCCTTTTCCGTGTCCGCCATGATATGCCTTCCCAATTAACCGAAATGAATCGGATGCATTATCGGCATTGAGGGCAATGATGTCCAGAAGAAGACCCGCGTGCGAACCGCATGACTGCCATGCGATCCCCTGAAAACTTTAGATCGCGATGACGATCAGCGAGAAGCTGGCAACGAACATTGCGATGGAGGTGAATGCTGCAATATCACGGATCATGTCAGTCATCTGGCTCTCCTTTACTTGTTATGTTTTCAATTTGTTCCATCTATGTTCCGATGTCAACAGGAATCTTTTCCTTTGCGCTTGCGTTTGAAAATGCCGGCTCCGGACTGCGAATCGAACCTCGCCGTCGGCGCTGGCTTTGAACATGCTCCGCGACCGGCTCGACATCGCCTGCCGAACGGATCCGTACAGCGCAGTCGATGTCTGATGCACCTGCGCCAAGTCGATCGGGCGATGCCCACTCTTTTGTTCTTCTTATGTTCTCATCGTTCTGCTATATCCGTATCAGATGAGGCAGGAGGAAGATGATAATGCTCGACACCGTGATACTGAACGACTTCATCGTAGAGGCGAAGGCCGCGACCTATGTCGGCGGTGGTGTGTCTCGTCCGCCCTGCCGGCCGGGTGCTCACGATATCGGCTACGAGCGCGGCGACTGGTCCTATCTCGACAGCTACTTCGGCGGCACCGACTTCGCCGGACAGGAAGTGATTTGGTTTGCCGGCGAACCCGTCTGGGCGATGAATTATTTCGGCCGCGTCGTCGCGTCCGATCTGATCGACGGCAGAGCCGCCGGAACGGTGATCAAGGCGGCGCTGTCGGCAATGTATCGGGAGGGCCGCTTTCTCGGCGGAATCGAATTCGATCATCCGTTCGGCCGCTATGTCGACCGCAGCGAAGGCGGCTGCGAGGGATTCAGCGGCCAGGAATGCATCATGGTCGAGGAGCGGAAGGCCTATGTGCTCGATTATCGCGGTGGGCTGGTTATTCCTGATGTCCGACCAGGAGGTCGGCGAGATCAGCCCCTCATCCGCATGCCGGCACCCTTTCCCCGCTTGCGGGGCGAAGGAGATGGCCGCGCCCCCTCCGTTCCCCACCTACCTCTCGCTGGGCAAGTCCCCTCGCCCCGTTTACGGGGAGAGGGTTAGGGTGAGGTGGTCAACAAAACAGCCATGGATAGCCGTCTCAAAAGTCGACGATCTTGCCGTCCGAAATCGTGACGCGCCGATCCATGCGGCCGGCAAGTTCATGGTTGTGGGTGGCGATGAGGGCGGCAAGGCCGGATTGGCGCACCAGCGCCTCCAGCGCATCGAAGACGTAGCTTGCCGTTTCCGGATCCAGATTGCCGGTCGGCTCGTCGGCAAGAAGCAGCGTCGGCGCATTGGCGACGGCGCGGGCGATCGCGACGCGCTGCTGTTCGCCGCCGGAAAGTTCAGCCGGGCGATGCGAACCGCGATGGCCGATGCGCATATAATCGAGAAGCTGGCCGGCTCGCTCCCGGGCCTCCTTCCAGGACAGGCCGGCAATCAGCTGCGGCATCATGATGTTCTCAAGCGCGGAAAATTCCGGCAGGAGGTGATGGAACTGATAGACGAAGCCGATCTCGCGTCGGCGGATCGCGGTGCGCTTCTCATCGGAAAGGCCATCGCAGGCAAGGCCGTTAATGGTAACCTCGCCGCCATCGGGATGCTCGAGCAGGCCTGCGACATGCAGCAGGGTCGACTTGCCTGTGCCGGAGGGGGCGACAAGGGCGACGATTTCCCCTTTAGACAGCGAGAAATCCGCACCCTTCAGGATCGTGAGCAGCGTATCGCCCTGCCCGTAATGGCGCTCGACGCCGGTAAGGTTGAGGACGAGGTTGCGGTTCATGAATGCGGCATTCCTTATTCGTAGCGCAGTGCCTGCACCGGATCGAGCCTGGAGGCGCGCCATGCCGGGAAGATGGTGGCGATGAAGGAGAGGCTGAGCGCCATGATGACCACCGAGATCGTTTCGCTGATATCCATCTCGGCCGGCAGCTGGCTGAGGAAATAGACCTGCGGATTGAAGATCACGGTGCCGGAGATCCAGGAGAAGAACTGGCGGATGGATTCGATATTGACGCAGACGAGAACGCCGAGCAGCACACCGGCAAGGGTACCGACGATGCCGATCGCCGCCCCGGTCATGAAGAAGATGCGCATGATGGCGCCGGCGCTGGCGCCCATGGTGCGCAGGATGGCGATATCGCTGCCCTTGTCCTTCACCAGCATGATGAGGCCGGAGATGATGTTGAGCGCCGCCACGAGCACGATCAGCGTCAGGATCATGAACATGACGTTGCGCTCGACCTGGAGTGCGGAGAAGAATGTCTGGTTGCGCTGACGCCAGTCGGTAAGGTTGATCTGGCGGCCGGCCGCCTCTTCCACCTTCGGCCTCAGGGCGTCGATATCATCGGGATGATCGACGAAGAGTTCGATCGACTGCACCAGCCCGGCGGCATTGAAGTAGAGCTGCGCTTCCTCGAGCGGCATGAAGATGATTGAGGAATCGTATTCGGACATGCCGATCTCGAACAGGCCGGAAATCTTATAGGATTTGACGCGCGGATTGACGCCCATCGGCGTGATGTCGCCTTCCGGCGAGGTCAGGGTAATGAGGTCGCCGACGCGCAGACCCAGCTGATCGGCCATGCGGGTGCCGATCAGCACGCCCTCGCCAGAGGCATAGCCCACCATGTCGCCGGATTTGATGTTGTCGGAGATTGTCTTGAGTTTCGTCAGGTCTTCGGCGCGGGCGCCGCGCACCAAAGCGCCGGTGCTGCCGCCAGCCTGAGCGGAGGCAAGCACCTGCCCTTCGACCAGGGGCAGCGCCATCTTGACGCCCGGCACCGCCGCGAGTTTGGCGGTCAGGTCGGGGTAATCGGTAAAGGGGCCATCGATCGGCTGCACGATCATATGACCGTTGATGCCGAGGATGCGCGAGACGAGCTCGGTGCGAAAGCCGTTCATGACGGCCATGACGATGATCAGCGTCGCAACGCCGAGCATGATGCCGACGAAGGAGAAGCCGGCGATCACCGAAATGAAGGCCTCCTTGCGGCGGGCGCGCAGATAACGCCACGCCACGAGGCGCTCAAAGGTGGAAAATGGCTTGCCAGCCGGACCCAAGCCGGATTTTGAACTCCGGTCCATTGCTGCCTCTGCCATTTCGCCTCCGTTTCCTTAAGCCACGAACCTGTTGATCGCCGCTTCGATGGTCATCGTTTCACGGGCGCCGGTCTTGCGGTCCTTCACTTCGACCTCGCCGTTCGCGACCGCACGCGGGCCGGCGATGATCTGGACAGGTACGCCGATCAGGTCGGCGGTCGCGAACTTCGTGCCGGCCCGGTCGTCGGTGTCGTCATAGAGCACATCCTTGCCGGCCTTTTTCAGCGCGGCGTAGATCAGCTCACAAGTATCGTCGCAGGCCTCATCGCCCGCCTTCATGTTGATGACGACGACATCGAAGGGTGCGACCGATGCCGGCCAGATGATTCCGTTGTCATCATGCGATGCTTCGATGATGGCGGGAACAAGGCGTGTCGGACCGATACCGTAGGAACCCATGTGAACGAAATGTTCCTTACCATCTGGCCCCTGCACTTTCGCACCCATCGGCTCGGAATATTTCGTGCCGAAGTAGAAGATATGGCCGACCTCGATGCCGCGGGCGGAAAGCCGCTCGGCTTGGGGAACGGCGTCAAAGGCTGCCTCGTCGTGCATTTCCGAGGTGGCCGCGTAGAGCGAGGTCCACTTGTCGAAGATCGCCTTGAGGCCTTCGACACTGTCGAAATCGGTGTTTTCGCCGGGAATATCGAAGCCGACGAAGTCCTTGTGGCAGAAGACCTCGGATTCGCCGGTATCGGCGAGGATGATGAATTCATGGCTGAGATTGCCGCCGATCGGGCCGGTATCCGCGCGCATAGGGATGGCGCGAAGGCCAAGCCGATCGAATGTTCTGAGATAGGCGGCGAACATCTTATTATAGGAATGCTCCGCCCCTTCGCGCGTCAGATCGAAGGAATAAGCGTCTTTCATCATAAATTCGCGCGAGCGCATGGTGCCGAAGCGAGGCCGGATCTCGTCACGGAACTTCAGCTGGATGTGATAGAGATTGAGCGGCAGGTCCTTGTAGGATTTGACGGAGGAGCGGAAAATATCCGTCACCATCTCCTCGTTGGTGGGGCCGTAGAGCATCGGCCGGTCCTGGCGGTCCTTGATGCGCAGCATCTCCTTGCCATAGGCATCATAACGGCCGCTTTCCTGCCAGAGCTCGGCCGATTGCAGGGTCGGCATCGAAAGCTCGATGGCACCGGCGCGGTTCTGCTCCTCGCGGATAATGGCGTTGACCTTGTCGAGCACACGCTTGCCGAGCGGCAACCAGGAATAGATGCCCTGAGACTGCTGGCGGATCATGCCGGCGCGCAGCATCAACCGGTGGGAGACGATTTCCGCCTCCTTGGGGTTTTCCTTAAGAATGGGCAAGAAGTAGCGAGACAGACGCATGGCGATTCCGGAGCAGTTGAGATCCCGCCGGCGAGCGGAATCGAAGATACTTGTGAATGTGGGAGCGTTCATAGCCGCTTCGCGGCGGGAAGGAAACCCGCAACTGCTGTCGGCCGCCTCCCGGATACGCATGTTCGCACCCGCAAAACGAAAGGGCGTGAAAAAGCGCGTATTTATAAGGACTTGAACGAAATTCTTGTCAACAGAAAAATTTTGCTAGAGTGTAGCAAAAATGCAAAAAAAGCTAATGACAAAGCCCAATCTTTGAGCTAGCTTTAGCTCACAAAACAGGCAGGAAGCTAAATTCTTGCTGTACTCGCGGTCAAGTCTTGGGAGGATCAGATCTTAGGCGCGCTCGTCGCAGCCCCGGCAACGGTTACAGATCACGCGATACTTAAAACAAGGCTTCTGGCCTTGTTTTTTTTTGGCTTTTCGCCCTCTCCTCCCATTCAAGCTCCAGACAGCTTCCGTAAGGGAAGCATCTCATTCCGTTAGGCGAGCTCTCTGACGCGCCAGCATGACGCCAATATGCGAGCTCGATTTCCATGATAAGATTTGCATATGCTCAAACTTTGAGCAAAAGCTATCTCAATAGAAGCTAGGCCCGAGTTGTGGAAGGGCATCGAAGCCCCAGCCGAAATAGGTGTCGCAGACATACCAAGTGCCATAGATCAGCGCCGAGATCAGCGTCGTCAGCGAAAAGACGAAGGCGGCGCGAAAGCGGGTGGGCGCGCTTGGCACGGTGCCGAGCACGATATCGTCGTCTTCCGCCTGGGTGCGCAGCCCGATCGGCAGAACGGCGAACAGCGTCATCCACCAGATGATGAAGTAGACGGCGAATCCCTGAAGGAAGGTCTGGAGCATTATCTTTCCCGGTGGTGTCTTGCCGACAGAACGCGTGAAGCGCAGTGCCGCTTGGAGCTGGCGCACTTATACGGCGGAATAGCGTGCAACTCAAAGCGAAGGAAACATTTCGCCTTCTTTGGGTCATTCTGCCGCAGCGAAACCGTGTCCAATTGTATTTGATTTAGGCCTGTTCGAGTTCGATCAGCGTGCCGAAGAAATCCTTGGGATGCAGAAAGAGCACCGGCTTGCCATGCGCGCCGGTCTTCGGCTGGCCGTTGCCAAGCAGCCGCGCGCCGGCGGCGACCAGCCGGTCACGGGCGAGGATGATATCGTCCACCTCGTAACAGATATGATGCATGCCGCCGGACGGGTTCTTTTCGAGGAAGGTTGCGATCGGCGAGTCCTGCCCGAGCGGCTGCAGCAATTCCACCTTGGTGTTCGGCAACTCGACGAAGACGACGGTGACCCCGTGTTCCGGCAGAGGCTGCGGCTCAGATACCGCGGTCCCCAGCATGTCGCGATAAGCGGCCGTCGCCGCTGCGAGGTCGGGAACGGCGATGGCGATATGATTCACTCGGCCGAGCATGGTCAGACCTTGGTGACGAAGGCGGTGACAACGGGCTTTTTGCCCCAGGCGTGATTTGCGGCTGCGCGGATGGCACGGCGCACGGCCTCCTGCAGCATGTCGATATCCTTGCGGCGGGCACGCGGAATGCTTTCGATGGCGCTGATCGCCGCATCGTAGAGCGTATCCTCCATCTCCTCGCCTTCGTCATCATAAACCGGCAGGCCGATCGAGACGAGGTCGGGATCGCCGAGGATGTCATAACGCCCGTCGAGCACGATGCTGACCGCGACATGGCCGACATAGGAGAGTTTCTTGCGCTCGCCGATACCCATTTCGTCGAAATCGCCGATCAGCAGGCCATCCTTGTAGATGCGGCCATGCGGCGCTTCCGCGATCACCTCGACTGGGCCTGGCGCCAGCCGCAGGATATCGCCATTGCGCACCCGCGGCACGATCGCGATGCCGGACTGCTCGGCCAGCTCCTTATGCGCCGTCAGATGCGTCGCCTCGCCATGCACCGGCACGACGATTTTCGGCCGGGTCCACTCATACATCCGCTGTAACTCGTTGCGGCGCGGATGGCCGGAGACGTGGACGAGCGCCTCGGTATCGGTGATGATATGCACGCCCTGCTCGACGAGGCCGTTCTTGATGTCCTGAATCGCCTTCTCGTTGCCGGGAATGGCACGCGAAGAAAAGACGACGATATCACCTGCCGCAAAGGCCACATTGCGCATCTCGTCACGGGAGAGCTTGGCAAGGGCCGCCCGCGCCTCGCCCTGGCTACCGGTCAAGATGACGACGACCTTGTCGCGCGGGATATAGCCGTACTCCTCCTCGGAAATGAAAGGTTTGACCCCTTCCATCAGGCCGATGTCACTAGCGACATCGACGACGCGCTTCAGCGAACTGCCGAGCAACAGCACTTCGCGGCCGGCCGCCTCGGCAGCCTCGGCTACGGTGCGAATACGCCCGACATTGGACGAGAAGGTCGTGATCGCCACCCGGCCCTCGGCATCCTCGATGATCTTGCGCAGGCTTTCCGACACATCCTTCTCGGAGGGTGAAACGCCGTCGCGCAGGGCGTTGGTGGAATCGCACATCAGCGCCAGCACACCCTCGTCGCCAAGCTGGCGGAAGCGTGTCTCATCGGTCAGAGGCCCGAGCGAAGGCTCGTGGTCGATCTTCCAGTCCCCCGTATGGATGATGTTGCCGGCCGGCGTGCGGATCATCAGCGACATCGGCTCCGGGATCGAATGGTTGACGGCCACACCTTCGATGCTGAACGGGCCGACATTGATCGTGTCGCCTGCCTTGAACGGCGTCACCGGCACTTCGCCGATCGTTGCCTTCTCGAAGTTGCGTTTGGCTTCAAGCAGACCCGATGTAAAGGCCGAGGCGAAAACCGGAGCATTGAGGCCCGGCCAGAGATCGGCGAGTGCCCCGTAATGGTCTTCATGGGCATGGGTGATGATGATTGCCTTGAGATTCTTTCGTTCGCTGGCAAGGAAGCGGATATCGGGCAGCACGAGGTCGACACCCGGCAAGTCAGGTCCGGGAAAAGTAACGCCGCAATCGACCATGATCCACTGGCGATGCTCGGGCGGGCCGTAGCCGTAAAGGGCAAGATTCATCCCGATCTCGCCGACGCCGCCCAGAGGCAGGAATACCAATTCGTCCTGTTTCGCCATAATTTTCGTTTTTTCCGCTATCTAAAAAACACATCACCGGCGGCAATAGACATGATCGTGCCAGCGCCGGTATCGAGCATCAACAAGCCATTATCATCAATCCCGGCGAATTGTCCGGAAATCGACCGGTCCGGTAAATTGACCGTGATCTTTTCCCCGATGCCACAGGCAATGGCGCGCCAGCGCGCGGTGATTTCGGCAATGCCGCGGCCCTGATCCCATATTTCGAGCACATCCGCCATCGCCACGAAAAGGTGGGCGAAAAGTTCCTCCGGCGAAGCCGCGCTCGCATGCTGGCGCAGGCAGGTGACGGGATAGAGCGGATTGTCCGGCATGACCGAGACATTGATGCCGATGCCAACGATCAGCGCATAACGGCCATCCGGCAGCCCCTCGCCTTCGACCAGGATGCCGCAGGTCTTCTTTCTGCCGATGAGAATATCGTTCGGCCATTTGACCTCAAGCGGTTCGCCGCCAGGCGGCAGTACCCTGCGGATGGCCTGGTGAACGGCAACGGCAACCGCCAGCGGCAGCGAGCCGAGGCGCTCCATTGGCGCCGGGTCGATCAGCAGAAGAGACGCGTAGAGATTGCCGCGTTCGGAAACCCAGAGCCTGCCGCGACGGCCCCGGCCGCCGGTCTGCCTCTCGGCCGTCACCCAGAGATTGCCGGGATCCCCCGCCCGGGCTCGGGCGAGGCATTCGCTGTTGGTGGACGATGTTTCCGACAGAGCCTCATGCCTGATATCGCCGAGCGATATCCGGCGTCGTCCGTCGGAGGCCATCAGAAGAGCGTCGCGGCGGCAAGCTCTGCCGCGCCACCGATCGGGCCGCCGATAAGCACATAGGCGGTGACGAAGAGACCGGAGAGACCGAAGACCAGACGCAGGGCGCTGGAGACACGGGCGAATTCGCCGGTCGCTTCATCGAACCACATCAGCTTGATGACACGCAGATAATAATAGGCGCCGACGACCGAGGCGAGAACGCCGATGATAGCAAGCGCATAAAGCTTGGCTTCGATCGCAGCAACGAAGACGAAGTATTTGGCGAAGAATCCGGCGAGCGGCGGAATGCCGGCGAGCGAGAACATCAGCGCCGTCAGCACCACAGCCATGAACGGGTTGGTTGTGGAGAGGCCGGCGAGATCGTTGACGTTTTCGACGACGGTGCCGTCCTTGCGGCGCATCGACATGATGATCGCGAAGGTGCCGAGCGTCATGATCATGTAAATGACCATGTAAAGCATGACGCCGGAAACGCCGGTCTGGTTGCCGGCGGCAAGGCCGACCAGAGCATAACCCATGTGGCCGATCGAGGAATAGGCCATCAGTCGCTTGATGTTCTTTTGACCGATCGCGGCAAAGGAGCCGAGCAGCATCGAGGCGATCGAGATGAAGACGACGACCTGCTGCCAGTCGGCCAGGACTGGCTGGAAGGCGGTTATGACCATGCGTGTCATCATCGCCATGGCGGCAACCTTGGGGGCTGCGGCGAGGAAGGCGGTAACCGGCGTCGGCGCGCCTTCATAAACGTCCGGCGTCCACATGTGGAAGGGAACGGCCGAGATCTTGAAGGCGATTCCGGCGAGGATGAAGACCAGGCCGAAGATGAGGCCGAGCGAACGCGCGCCTTCAACCGAAAGCGCTTGGGCGATCTCGGCGAAATGGGTATGGCCGGTGAAGCCGTAGACCAGCGACATGCCGTAGAGCAGCATGCCGGAGGACAGCGCGCCGAGCACGAAATATTTGAGGCCGGCTTCGGTCGACTTCAGGCTGTCGCGGTTGATCGCGGCGACGACATAAAGCGCCAGCGACTGCAGTTCCAGCGCAAGATAGAGCGAGATCAGGTCGTTGGCCGAGATCATCAGCAGGATGCCGAGGGTCGCAAGCACCAGCAGAACCGGGAACTCGAACTTGTCGAGCTGATTTTCGCGGGCATGCCCCATTGTCATGAACAGGGCGACCAGCGAACCGATGAGCGCCACCAGCTTCATGAACCGGGAGAAGCCGTCAGCCATATAGACGCCGCCGAAGGCGAGGCCTTCCGCCGGCACAAAGAGCAGCCACAGGCCGGATGCGAGCAGCAGGACGATGGCAAGGCCGGTGACGGCAAGGCCCGACCGCTCGCCTGAGAAGACGCCGACCATCAACAGGACCAGGGCGCCGACCGCGAGGATGAGCTCCGGCGCGGAAAGATGCAGACTGAGGAGAATTGTTTCAGCGGTCATGTCCGATAAGTCCCGTCATCATTTCATAGACAGCGCAACATTCTGCGCTGCGTGCACGGCGGCCGTGTAGTTGTTGACCAGCAGATCCACCGAGGCGGCCGTCGCATCGAAGACCGGAGCCGGATAAACGCCGAAGAAAATGGTCAGCGCGACCAGCGGATAAAGAATCAGCTGTTCGCGTCTCGAAAGATCGAGCAGCGCCTTCAGCTTTTCCTTCTCCAGGGCGCCGAAGATCACCCGGCGATAGAGCCAGAGCGCATAAGCGGCCGAGAGAATGACGCCAGTGGCGGCAAAGAGCGCGACCCAGGTGTTGACCCGGAAGACGCCGATCAGCGTCAGGAATTCGCCGATGAAGCCAGACGTGCCGGGAAGCCCGACATTGGCCATGGTGAAGACCATCATCGCCACGGCATATTTCGGCATGTTGTTGACGAGGCCGCCATAGGCGTTGATCTCGCGGGTGTGGGTACGGTCGTAGACGACGCCGACGCAGAGGAAGAGCGCGCCGGAGACGATGCCGTGCGAGAGCATCTGGAAGATCGACCCCTGAACACCCTGCATGTTGGCGGCGAAGATGCCCATGGTCACGTAGCCCATATGAGCCACCGAGGAATAGGCGATCAGCTTCTTGATATCATCCTGCATCATTGCCACCAGCGAGGTGTAGATGATGGCGATGACCGACATGGCGAAGACGAGCGGCGCGAAATAGTCGGAGGCGACCGGGAACATGCCGAGCGAGAAGCGGATGAGACCGTAGCCGCCGAGCTTCAAGAGCACGCCGGCCAGGATCACCGAACCTGCCGTTGGCGCCTGGACGTGCGCATCGGGAAGCCAGGTGTGGACCGGCCACATCGGCATCTTCACCGCAAAGGAGGCGAAGAAGGCAAGCCAGAGCCAGGTCTGCAGCGCCGGCGGGAACTTGTAGGCGAGCAGCGCGGTGATGTCGGTCGTGCCGGCCTGCCAGTACATCGCCATGATGGCGAGCAGCATCAGCACCGAGCCGAGCAGCGTGTAGAGAAAGAACTTGTAGCTCGCATAGACACGGTCCTTGCCGCCCCAGACCCCGATGATCAGGAACATCGGAATGAGGCCCGCCTCGAAGAAGACGTAGAAGAGCACGATATCGAGCGAGACGAAGACGCCGACCATCATCGTTTCGAGGATGAGGAAGGCGATCATGTATTCCTTCAGACGCTTCTCGATCGAGAGCCAGCTCGCCAGCACGCAGAAGGGCATGAGGAAGGTCGACAGGATGACGAACAGCATGGAGATGCCGTCGACGCCGACGTGATAGCCGATGCCGGTGCCGAGCCAATCATGCTTTTCGAGCATCTGGAAGCCGGGATTGGCATTGTCGAAGCCGACCCAGATGAAGAGAGAGAGGACGAAGGTGAAGACGGTGGTGATCAGCGAGATCCACAGCACGTTCCTTCGACCGCTTTCGCTGTCGCCATTCATCAAGAGCAGGAGCACCACGCCGACGAGCGGCAGGAAGGTGACCGTTGAAAGAATAGGCCAATCGGTCATCAGAAGGAACTCCCGAGCATCATCCAGGTAACGAGCGCCGCAATGCCGAGCAGCATGGCGAATGCATAGTGATAGAGGTAACCGGTCTGCAGGCGGACGACGCGGTCGGTGACGGCTACAACGCGGGCTGCCACGCCGTTCGGGCCATAGGCATCGATGACGCCGACGTCACCCTTCTTCCACAGGAAGCGGCCAAGCGCCCTTGCCGTGCGGACGAAGAGGAAGTCGTAGAGTTCGTCGAAATACCACTTGTTGAGCAGGAAGTGGTAGAGCACGCGGTGCTGCTTGGCGAGGACGCGCGGCGTCTGCGGCGAGCGGATATACATGTACCAGGCAATGACGAAGCCGAGCACCATGGCGATGAAGGGGCTCAGGCCCACCAGCGCCGGAACATGGTGGAACTGTTCGACGAGTTCGTTCTCGGCGCCGGTAAAGAGTGCGCCCTTCCAGAACTCGGCATATTCCTCACCGTAGAACCGGCCTTCGAAGATCACGCCCGCAAACATGGCGCCGAGCGCAAGGATATAGAGCGGCACCAGCATGACCTGCGGCGACTCGTGGACGTGGTGCATGACCTCATGCGAAGCGCGCGGCTTGCCGAAGAAGGTCATGAAGATCAGGCGCCAGGAGTAGAAGCTGGTGAAGAGAGCCGCAATGACCAGCAGCGAGAAGGCGAAGCCCGAGACCGGCGAATGCGATGCATAGGTCGCCTCGATGATCACGTCCTTGGAGAAGAAGCCGGCAAGGCCGATCGGCGTGAAGGGAATGCCGACGCCGGTGATCGCCAGCGTGCCGATGATCATCAGGATGCCGGTCACTTTAATATGCGGCCACAGGCCACCCATGTAGCGCATGTCCTGCTCGCCATCGACGGCATGGATGACCGAGCCGGCGCAGAGGAAGAGCAGCGCCTTGAAGAAGGCGTGCGTAAAGAGATGGAAGATCGCGGCACCATAGGCCCCTACCCCGAGCGCCACGAACATGTAGCCGAGCTGCGAGCAGGTGGAATAGGCGATGACGCGCTTGATGTCGTTCTGGACCAGGCCGACAGTTGCCGCGAAGAAGGCGGTGATCGCGCCGATGACGGTAACGACGGTCAGTGCGTCGGGCGACAATTCGAAGAGCGGCGACATGCGGGCGACGAGGAAGACGCCGGCGGTGACCATGGTGGCGGCATGGATGAGGGCCGAGACCGGGGTCGGGCCTTCCATCGCGTCCGGCAGCCAGGTGTGCAGCAGGAACTGCGCCGACTTGCCCATCGCGCCCATGAATAGCAGCAGGCAGATGCCGGTCAGCGCATGCGCCTTGTCGAGCTGCATGCCGAAGAGGTTGAGGATCACTTCGCTCGCCTCGCCGCCGCCTTCATGCGGGGCGAAATTCGATGCATTAGCGAAGATCGTATCGAGGTTGATCGAGCCGAACAGCACGAAGACGCCGGCAATGCCGAGCACGAAACCGAAGTCGCCGACGCGGTTGACGATGAAAGCCTTCATCGCCGCGGCCGTCGCCGAAGGCTTCTTGAACCAGAAGCCGATCAGTAGATAGGAGGCGAGACCGACGCCTTCCCAGCCGAAGAACATCTGGGCAAGATTGTCGGCTGTCACCAGCATCAGCATGGCGAAGGTGAAGAGCGACAGATAGGCAAAGAAGCGCGGGCGATGCGGATCGGTATGCATGTAGCCGATCGAATAGATATGCACCAGCGTCGAGACCGTGTTGACCACGATCAGCATGACGGAGGTGAGCGTATCCACGCGCAGCGACCAGGAGACGTCGATGCCGCCGGACTGGATCCAGCGCAGCACCTCGACCTTGATCGGCCCGCCTTCAAGATGGCCCATGCCGACGTTAAAGAAGACGATCCAGGACAGGATGCCGGCAATGATCATCAGGCCGCTGGTGACATATTCCGAAGCCTTGGCGCCGATGGCGCGGCCGAAAAGGCCGGCGACGATCGCGCCGATCAAGGGAAGAAAGACAATAGCCTTATAGAGGAACATGAGCCACTCAGCCCTTCATCATATTGACGTCTTCGACCGCGATCGAGCCGCGGTTGCGGTAGAAGACAACGAGAATTGCAAGACCGATCGCCGCTTCGGCAGCCGCGACCGTCAGAATGAACAGCGCGAAGACCTGACCGACAATGTCGTTCAGGAAGTGAGAGAAGGCGACCATGTTGATGTTGACAGCAAGCAGGATCAGTTCGACCGACATAAGGATGACGATGACGTTCTTCCGGTTGAGGAAGATGCCGAAGACGCCGAGCGTGAAGAGGATGGCGCTGACCGTCAGGTAATGGGAAAGTCCGATGACCATGTTCTTTGTTCCTTGACCTGCCTTTAGACGCCCTGCCCGGGCTTGACCGACACCACCTCGACGGCGGTGGCGGGCGTGCGGGCAACCTGCCTTGAGATATTCTGCCGCTTGATGTTGGTGCGATGCCTCAGCGTCAGCACGATCGCGCCGATCATGGCGACCAGCAGCACCAAGCCGGCAATCTGGAAGAAATAGACGTAGTTGGTGTAAAGCACGTCGCCGAGAGCGGCCGTATTCGTACGCTCGCTGAGCGCCGGGATCGGCATGGCGACTGACTTGGCGATATCAGGCGAGATGACGCTGCCGCCGATCACGACGATCAACTCGGCCGCCAGGATGATCCCAATCAACCCGCCGATCGGCGCATATTCGAGCACGCCTGCCCTCAATTCGGTGAAGTCAATGTCGAGCATCATCACCACAAAGAGGAAGAGGACGGCGACGGCGCCGACATAAACGACGAGCAGGATCATCGCCAGGAACTCGGCGCCGAGCAGCAGGAACAGGCCGGCCGCGTTGAAGAACACCAGGATCAGGAACAGAACCGAGTGAACCGGGTTCTTCGCCCAGATGACCATGAACGCCGACGCCACAGCGACAAAGGCGAAAAGATAGAAAAATAGAGCCTGCAGACCCATGTTGGTGCCTTTTTCATCTTCCCCCGGGCAGCCGGGAGTTTCCCTGCCCGATGAAGCTTCGCGGCACTCGCCGGCAAAGCTCCTGTACATATTGACCGCGAAAGGAGCGAGCCGCTCCATCACAGCATTTCAGATATCAATCAGCGATACGGCGAGTCGATCGCGATGTTGCGGGCGATTTCACGCTCCCACCGGTCTCCGTTATCGAGAAGGCGCGCCTTGTCGAAATAGAGCTCTTCGCGGGTTTCCGTCGCAAATTCGAAATTCGGACCTTCGACGATCGCATCGACCGGGCAGGCTTCCTGGCAGAAGCCGCAATAGATGCACTTCACCATGTCGATGTCATAGCGCACCGTGCGGCGTGTGCCGTCGTTGCGGCGCGGACCGGCCTCGATGGTGATGGCCTGGGCAGGACAGATCGCCTCGCAGAGCTTGCAGGCGATGCAGCGTTCCTCGCCGTTCGGATAACGGCGCAGCGCGTGCTCGCCGCGGAATCGTGGGGAGACCGGGCCCTTTTCGAAGGGGTAATTGATCGTCGCCTTCTGGCGGAAGAAATAGCGCATCGACAGAAAGAACGCGCCGAAGAATTCCTTGAGGAACAGCGAGTTGATGGAGCTGGACAAGCTTGCCATCTTCAACCTCCAATTTTGCCGGAAACGAGAGCAGGCATCATTACGCCCATCCCATCAGTTTCAGCACGAATGCAACGATAATCACCATAGTGAGCGACAGCGGCAGGAAGACTTTCCAGCCGAGACGCATGAGCTGGTCGTAGCGGTAGCGCGGGACGAAGGCTTTGACCATCGCGAACATGAAGAACACGAAGCATGCCTTCAGCATGAACCAGATGATGCCAGGGACCCAGTTGAGGATCCAGATATCGACCGGAGGCAGCCAGCCGCCGAGGAAGAGGATCGTCGTCAGCGAGCACATCAGGCAGACGGCGGCATATTCGCCTAGCATGAACATCATGTATGGCGAGGAGCCGTATTCGACCATGAAGCCGGCGACAAGTTCCGACTCCGCTTCCGGAAGGTCGAAAGGCGGGCGGTTCGTCTCGGCGAGCGCCGAGATAAAGAAGACGATGAACATCGGGAACAGCGACAGCCAGTGCCAGTCGAGGAACGAGGCCGGCAGGCCGAGCATGGTGCCGAGGCCATTGTGCTGCGCATTGACGATGTCGGTCAGGTTGAGCGAGCCGACGCAGAGCAGAACGGTGACGATGACGAAGCCGATCGAGACTTCATAGGACACCATCTGTGCGGCCGAGCGCAGCGCGCCGAGGAACGGGTATTTCGAGTTCGAAGCCCAGCCGCCCATGATGATGCCGTAGACTTCGAGAGAGGAGATCGCGAAAATATAGAGGATGCCGACATTGATGTTGGCGATCACCCAGCCGTCGGCGAGCGGCACCACCGCCCAGGTCGACAGCGCCAGAAGCACCGTAACCAGCGGGGCCAGCAGGAACACCGCCTTGTTGGCGCCGGCCGGAATGATCGGCTCCTTGAAGACGAACTTCAGAAGGTCGGCGAAGGACTGGAACAGGCCGAAGGGACCGACGACGTTCGGACCGCGGCGCAGCTGCACCGCCGCCCAGATCTTGCGGTCGGCAAGCAGCACGTAAGCGATGAAGACGAGCAGGCAGACGAGAAGCAGCAGCGACTGACCGATCATGATGATCCCCGGCCAGACATAGGTTGAGAAGAAAGAATCCATGAGTTCCTGCCCTTACTCTGCCGCGACTTTGAAATTGTTGCGGGCCAATGCCGAGCACTCGGCCATGACAGCCGAGGCGCGCGCTATCGGGTTCGTCAAATAGAAGTCTTTGACCGGCGACGCAAACCCTGACTTGTTCATCTTGCCGGCTTTTTTCGCGACTGCGGCAATTTGGGCGCTATCGGTTTCGGCGATCTCGTCGATGGCGGCGAAATGCGGGAAAGCGGCATAGAGCCGGCCGCGCAGTTCGCTCAGCGAATCGAAGGGAAGCTTCTTGCCGAGCACGTCCGACAGGGCGCGAATGATCGCCCAGTCCTCGCGGGCATCACCCGGCGCAAAGCCTGCGCGGTTGCCCATCTGGACACGGCCTTCGGTATTGACCCAGGTGCCGGACTTTTCGGTATAGGCTGCGGCCGGCAGGATCACGTCGGCATGGTGGGCGCCGTTATCGCCGTGCGAGCCGATATAGACGGTGAGCTTGGCCTTCTTGGCGGTGAAGTCGAGTTCGTCGGCGCCAAGCAGGAAGAGCACGTCCATTGCCGTCAGCATCTCGGCGGCGCTGACGCCCTTGGCACCGGGTACGAAGCCGAGGTCGAGGCCGCCGACGCGCGAAGCGGCAGTGTGGAGGACGGCAAAGCCGTTCCAGCCGTCGACGACCGCACCGACCGAACCGGCAAGCTTGGCGGCACTTGCGAGTACGCCGGCGCCATCGCTGCGCGACAGCGCGCCCTGGCCGATGATGATCATCGGCTTGGCGGCGTTCTTCAGGACGTCGGCGAAGGCATGACCGCCGTCGACCAGATCCTTCAGTGTGTCAGGTCCGCCGCCGAGATAGTCGTAGCTGTAACGCAGTTCACTGGGCTCGCCGATCACGCCGATCGGGAACTTGCCGCGGCGCCAGCGCTTGCGGATGCGGGCATTGAGGATAGCCGCCTCGAAGCGCGGATTGGCGCCGATGATCAGCAGCGCGTCGGCCTGGTCGATACCAGCAATTGTCGGGTTGAAAAGGTAGCTGGCGCGGCCGAGCGACGGATCGAGTGCCGTCCCATCCTGGCGACAGTCGAGATTGGCCGATCCCAGCGACTTCACCAGTTCGGAGAGCGCATACATTTCTTCGACGGAAGCGAGGTCGCCCGCGATCGCACCAATCTTGTCACCCGAGGTGGCGCTGACAGCAGCCTTGATGGCGCCGAAGGCTTCGGCCCAGCTCGCCGGCTGCAGGCGGCCGTCGCGGCGGACGTAAGGCCGGTCGAGGCGCTGCGTCTTCAAACCGTCCCAGATGAAGCGGCTCTTGTCGGAAATCCACTCTTCGTTGATCGCCTCGTTGACACGCGGCAGGATGCGCATCACTTCACGGCCACGGGTGTCGACGCGGATCGCCGAACCGACGGCATCCATGACGTCGATCGACTCGGTCTTGTTCAATTCCCAGGGGCGCGCGGTGAAAGCAAAGGGCTTGGAGGTGAGCGCGCCGACCGGGCAGAGGTCGACGACGTTGCCCTGCAGTTCGGAGGTCATCGCCTGTTCGAGATAAGTAGTGATCTCGGCATCCTCGCCGCGGCCGATCAGGCCCAGCTCGGAAATGCCGGCAACCTCAGTGGTGAAGCGGACACAGCGCGTGCAATGGATGCAGCGGTTCATCACCGTCTTGACGAGCGGGCCGATATACTTGTCCTCGACGGCGCGCTTGTCTTCCTGGTAGCGCGAGGTGTCGATGCCGAAGGCCATCGCCTGATCCTGCAGGTCGCATTCGCCGCCTTGGTCGCAGATCGGGCAATCGAGGGGATGATTGATCAGCAGGAACTCCATCACGCCTTCGCGGGCCTTCTTGACCATTGGCGTGTTGGTGAAGACCTCGGGCAGTTCGCCATTCGGGCCGCCCCGGATGTCGCGCACGCTCATGGCGCAGGAAGCCTGCGGCTTCGGCGGGCCGCCCTTCACCTCGACAAGGCACATGCGGCAGTTGCCGGCAACCGACAAGCGCTCGTGGAAGCAGAAGCGCGGAACTTCGGCGCCGGCATCCTCACACGCCTGCAATAGCGTGAAATGATCCGGAACTTCGATCTCGTTGCCGTCAATCTTCAGTTTTGCCATCGTCGCTCAGTCCTGTTTCCCGTTTGCCTGAAGACGGCAAACAAACCTGTTTTGCAACATTCTCTTTGCCGAGCCGGATCTTTCGTCCTGCCGGCAGCCGATGTCGCCCAAATTGTCTGTCGCGCGTTCCAGACGCGGAACCCGCACCGGCATCTGCGGCGTGAGGCCCCCGCCCCTTCGCCGATCCGCCCTATTTCCGGCCGGTTTGCACGGCCGGACTGTTCATTTCCTTCTGCGGCCCCGCCCGGCCAGAACCTTCGCCTGCCCAATCCAGTCATCACGCGCGATGCGGCCGCTAAGGCCGAGCTCGGCGTCGAGCCGGGCGATATCCTCGTCGGTCCAGGCGGCAATATCGGCGAAGCCGCGAATGCCTTTGGTGTTCAGCACCTGCTCCAGCTTCGGGCCGATGCCGGCGATCAGCTTGAGATCGTCGGCCTTTGCAGTCCGCTGAGCGGCTTTTGCTTTCACAGCCGGCTTTGGCCGGCTCGCCGGAACCGGTTCGGCAGCCGGCTTGACGACTGTCAGCCTCGGCCCAGCCTTCCGCTCGACCGCAGGATTGTCGGCCGCGGGCTTGCGGAAAGCCTTGACGGCCGGGCGGATATTTTCCGGTCGTATGTCGACCGCCGGCGCCGGTTCGTCGGGCGGCGTGTCATCAAGGGCTGCGGCGAGTTTGCCCGTCGTTTCCAGAGCGCCCTGGAAGGCTCCGAAAAAGGCGCTCGCCATCTGCGTCGAGAGGCCGAAACCGATTGCCGTTGCGGCGGCAAAGGCTGCGGCAGGGTGCGCCATCAGCGGATGCACAGGCATTGCCTGCGCGTTTTCCAGCATCTCGGCGGCAAGACGGCCGAAGCCGGCCGCGAAATCGGCGGTCTCTTCCTTCTTCCCACTCTTGGATGCCTTGTCCGTCATGATTATTCAGCCGCCTCCAAAACCGCCCCGTGGTCGAGCGCACTTGCCGTATACTGGTCGATTCGCTTTTCGATCTCAGGGCGGAAGTTACGGATCAGACCCTGCACCGGCCATGCTGCGGCGTCGCCGAGCGCACAGATGGTGTGGCCTTCGATTTGCTTCGTCACCTGGAATAGCATGTCGATTTCGCGCTTCTGGGCATTGCCCTTGGCCATGCGCTCCATCACGCGCCACATCCAGCCAGTGCCTTCGCGGCAGGGCGTGCACTGGCCACAGCTCTCATGCTTGAAGAACGCGGAGATGCGGGCGATCGCCTTGATGACGTCGGTGGACTTGTCCATGACGATCGAGGCGGCCGTGCCGAAGGAGGAGCCGACACCGCGCAGGCCGTCGAAATCCATCGGGCAATCGATGATGTCCTTGGCCGGAACGATCGGGCAGGATGCGCCGCCCGGAATGACGGCGAGCAGATTGTCCCAGCCGCCGCGGATGCCGCCGGCGTGGCGGTCGACCAGTTCGCGGAAGGTGATACCCATTTCCTCTTCGACGGTGCACGGCTTGTTGACGTGGCCGGAGAGCATGAACAGCTTGGTGCCGACATTGTTCGGACGGCCGATAGAAGAGAACCAGCCGGCGCCGCGGCGCAGGATCGTCGGCGCGACAGCGATCGATTCGACGTTGTTGACGGTCGTCGGGCAGCCGTAGAGACCCATATTGGCGGGGAACGGCGGCTTGAGCCGCGGCTGGCCCTTCTTGCCCTCGAGGCTCTCGAGCAGCGCGGTTTCCTCGCCGCAGATATAGGCGCCGGCGCCGTGATGGACGAAGATGTCCATGTCCCAGCCGAGCTTGTTGTTCTTGCCGAGCAGACCGTAATCATAACATTCATCGATCGCCGCCTGCAGCGCTTCGCGCTCGCGGATATATTCGCCGCGCACATAGATATAAGCGGTATTGGCGCCCATGGCGAAGCTCGCGACGACGCAGCCTTCGATCAGCGTGTGCGGATCGTGGCGCATGATGTCGCGGTCCTTGCAGGTGCCGGGCTCCGACTCGTCGGCATTGACGACGAGGTAATGCGGGCGGCCGTCGCTTTCCTTCGGCATGAAGGACCATTTGAGACCCGTGGGGAAGCCGGCGCCGCCGCGGCCGCGAAGGCCAGAGGCCTTCATCTCGTTGATGATCCAATCGCGGCCCTTTTCGAGGATCTGCTTGGTGCCATCCCAGTGGCCGCGGCTCATCGCGCCCTTCAGGGACTTGTCCTTGAGGCCGTAGATGTTGGTAAAGATGCGGTCTTTATCTTGTAACATGCTTCACCTCTTACCGCGGCTTCTTGCCGAAGACCTTGATATATTCCGCTTCGCCGCCCTTGGCGAGCGCCTTGGCCTGCTTGACCCAGTCGTCACGCTCGATGCGGCCGCGGAAATTCAGGTAGCCATCGACCCATTCGCGCTCGGCCTTCTTCCAGCCAGCGACCTGCGAGAAGGTGAAGATGCCGATTTCATTCAATATCGCCTCGATCTTCGGACCGACGCCGGAGATCATCTTCAGGTCATCCGGTGCGGCGGGCTTTTCGATGCCGGCTGGACGGTTCTTGTCGGTCAGGCTGGGCTTGGACGCCGGAGCGGTTTCGGCCTTGGCCGCAGCAAGCGCCGGCTCGGCAGGCGCCGTGCCGGAAACCGGCTGCTGCGCGGCTGCCTTGGCATTCTTCGCTGCTGCCTTCGGCGCCGTTGCCGGCGTCTTCAAGGCGGCATTGGTCTCGGCATCGGTGCTCTTTGGGCGGCCGGCCTCGGAGGGCGGGACCGGCGCGCCGTCGACCGGCGCCGCCACGGTTTCGGTATCGGCCTTCTTGGCGCGTGTCCTTGCCTTCGGCTCTTCCGTCGTCAGCGAGGTCGGGCCGCCTTCAGGTGCTGAGAATATCCGGTCGATCTGGGTGCCCGGCTTGATGCTCGCGCCATTGCCGGCGGCAAAGGTGTCGATGATCTCTTCGAGGCGCTCCGGCGTCAGGTCTTCGTAAGTGTCCTTCCCGATCATCACCATCGGGGCGTTGACGCAGGCGCCAAGACATTCGACCTCTTCCCAGGAGAGCGTGCCTTCGGCATTGCGCTCGAAGGGATGGGCATGGATCTTGCTCTTGCAGACCGACATCAGCGCTTCCGAGCCGCGCAGCATGCAGGGCGTCGTGCCGCAGACCTGGACATGGGCGCGCGTGCCGATAGGATGCAACTGGAACTGCGTATAGAAGGTCGCGACCTCGAGCACTCTGATATAGGCCATGTCGAGCATGTCGGCGATCTTTTCGATCGCCGCGCGCGTGACCCAGCCGTCCTGTTCCTGCGCCCTCATCAGCAGCGGAATGACCGCCGACTGCTGGCGGCCGGCGGGGTATTTCTGGATCGTCTTGTCCGCCCAGACCGCATTTTCATCGCTGAAGGCGAATGCGGCAGGCTGAAATTGATCTTCGGCTAATCGACGAACGGACATTCTTCCTCACGCCTTGTCAGTTTAGGGTTCCACACCGCGAAGCGGTCAAAGACTGCATTTCGCAGGCATAGGCCGACTGGTCTTTCTGCATAAATACGACGAATTTGCTGCCATTCGGAATGGCGGCCTTGATCTGATAGCCCTTGGACAAAAGCTCGCCCATGGACGATTGCTGCCCCGGCGGCGTCACTTCCTTATGACCCAGCGGCGTGCCGAGGGTGTCGGCCTCCTGGGCCGAAACCCCGGATGCCGCAAGAAGAATTGCGACGGCCAGCGGCAGAAGCTGCATCAGCGGTCCACCTCGCCAAAGACGATATCGAGCGAGCCAAGGACAGCAGCGACGTCGGCGAGCTGATGGCCGCGGCACATGAAGTCCATCGCCTGCAGATGGGCGTAACCCGGAGCGCGGATCTTGCAGCGATACGGCTTGTTCGAGCCGTCGGAGACGAGATAGACGCCGAACTCGCCCTTCGGCGCCTCGACGGCGGCATAAACCTCGCCGGCAGGCACGTGGTAGCCTTCGGTGTAGAGCTTGAAATGGTGGATCAGCGCTTCCATCGAGCGCTTCATCTCGCCACGCTTCGGCGGCACGACCTTGCCGTCGATCGACGAGAAAGGACCGGTCTTCGCATCCGAGAGCAGGCGATTGACGCACTGCTTCATGATGCGGACCGATTGGCGCATCTCGATCATGCGGATCAGGTAGCGGTCGTAATTGTCGCCGTTCTTGCCGATCGGGATGTCGAATTCAAGATCGGAATAACATTCGTAAGGCTGGGCGCGACGCAGGTCCCAGGCAGCGCCCGAACCGCGCACCATGACGCCGGAGAAGCCCCAGGCCCAGCAATCTTCCAGAGAGACGACGCCGATGTCGACGTTGCGCTGCTTGAAGATACGGTTGCCGGTCAAAAGGTCGTCAATGTCGTCGAGCGCCTTCAGGAACGGATCGCACCAGTCGCCGATGTCCTGCACGAGCTTTTCCGGCAAATCCTGGTGGACGCCGCCCGGACGGAAATACGCTGCATGCATGCGCGAGCCGCTGGCGCGTTCATAGAACACCATCAGCTTTTCACGCTCTTCGAAGCCCCAGAGCGGGGGTGTCAGCGCACCGACGTCCATTGCCTGCGTCGTGACGTTCAAGAGATGCGAGAGGATGCGGCCGATCTCCGAATAGAGCACGCGGATCAGCTGGCCGCGGATCGGGATCTGGATGCCGAGCAGCTTTTCGACGGCCATCGCATAGGCATGCTCCTGGTTCATCGGCGCGACATAATCGAGCCGATCGAAATAGGGTACCGCCTGAAGATAGGTCTTGGTCTCGATAAGCTTCTCGGTGCCGCGATGAAGCAAGCCGATATGCGGATCGACCCGCTCCACAATTTCGCCGTCAAGCTCCAGGACAAGACGAAGAACGCCGTGCGCCGCCGGATGCTGCGGTCCGAAATTGATGTTGAAGTTGCGGACGTTATGTTCTGTCATGGCGATCGGGCTCGCGTTCTCAGATATTCGGTGAAAGGCGGGCGCAATCCCACCAGCCGCCTTGAATTATTGCTTCGCTTTTTCATCACCCGGCAGCACGTATTCGGTGCCTTCCCAGGGTGACATAAAGTCAAAGTTTCGGAATTCCTGCTTCAGCTCGACAGGTTCGTAGACCACACGCTTTGCGGCGTCGTCGTAGCGCACCTCGACGAAACCGGTCGTGGGGAAGTCCTTACGCAGCGGATGGCCTTCGAAACCGTAGTCAGTCAGGATGCGGCGTAGATCCGGGTGGCCGGTGAACAGGACACCGTACATGTCCCAGGTCTCACGCTCGAACCAGTCGGCGCCGGGATGGACGGCGCAGGCCGACGGCACCGGCGTATCCTCGTCGGTCGCCACCTTGACGCGGATGCGCAGGTTCTTCTTCGGCGACAGCAGATGATAGACGACGTCGAAACGCAGTTCGCGCTGCGGCCAGTCGACGCCGCAAATGTCGATCAGGTTGACGAAACCGCACTTGGCGTCGTCACGCAGGAAGGTCAGGAGCGGGATCAGGTTTTCACCCGTCGCCGTCAGCGTCAGCTCGCCGTACTTCATCTGCGAGGCGAGGATCAGGTTGCCGCGCGCTTCGCCAAGATAGGAGGCAAGCTCAGTCAGGGCTTCACTCATATGCCTTGTCCTTAACCCTTAGCGTTCGATCGTGCCGGTGCGCCGGATCTTCTTCTGCAGCAGAAGCACGCCGTAAAGCAGTGCCTCCGCCGTGGGGGGACAGCCCGGCACGTAAATATCGATCGGCACGACACGGTCGCAGCCGCGAACAACCGAATAGGAATAGTGATAGTAGCCGCCGCCATTAGCACAGGAGCCCATCGAGATGACATAGCGCGGCTCAGGCATCTGGTCGTAAACCTTGCGCAGAGCCGGCGCCATCTTGTTAGTCAGCGTGCCGGCGACGATCATGACGTCGGACTGGCGCGGCGAAGCGCGCGGCGCAAAACCAAAGCGCTCGACGTCATAACGCGGCATGGAGAGCTGCATCATTTCGACAGCGCAACAGGCAAGACCAAAGGTCATCCACATCAGCGAGCCGGTACGAGCCCAGTTGATCAACTCGTCCGTCGAGGTGACGAGGAAACCCTTGTCGGCGAGTTCGTTGTTGATCTCGCCGAAAAATGCGTCGTTGCTGCCGATCAGCTTGCCGGTCGACGGATCGATGATCCCCTTCGGCTGCGGCGCGACGAGCGGCTGATTGCTCACAGGGGTCACTCCCATTCCAGGGCTCCCTTCTTCCATTCATAGATAAAGCCGATGGTCAGCACGAGGAGGAAGACCATCATGGACCAGAAGCCGAACCAGCCGATGGCGCCGAAGGAAACGGCCCAGGGGAAGAGGAAGGCGACCTCGAGGTCGAAGATGATGAAGAGGATCGACACGAGGTAGAAGCGGATGTCGAACTTCATGCGGGCGTCGTCGAAAGCGTTGAAACCGCATTCGTAAGCCGAGAGCTTTTCCGAATCGGGCGCTTTGAAAGCCACGGCGAACGGCGCAATGAGCAGCGCCAGGCCGATAACGAGCGCAATGGCGATGAAGATAGCGATCGGAATATAGGAACTGAGCAGTTCAGTCATCATGTTCATCCTTGCTTGCCGGAGGCGCCAGGCGGCGCATTTGGGCAATTGCCCGACAAGCGAACGTGCGTTGCAACAAGCCGTGGTTAGCGCAGCCGACGCCGCGGCGCAAGACTTTTACAGAGGCAATTCGACGCGTCGCGGGCGGACATTATCAAGCAGATGCAACGATGTCGCGACAAATCCGCAGAAGTCGATTCAAGCTGCATGCCTGACCCCTGGAAACTGCATGGCTTTCGGAAGAGAATGGCGCGAGTGACGGGGCTCGAACCCGCGACCTCCGGCGTGACAGGCCGGCACTCTAACCGACTGAGCTACACCCGCGCATGACGGACGGAAGAGCCGGACGGCGGCGACTGAACGCCTGCTTTGAAATGGCGCGAGTGACGGGGCTCGAACCCGCGACCTCCGGCGTGACAGGCCGGCACTCTAACCGACTGAGCTACACCCGCACTTCATTTCAAGCAATCCGGATGCCTTCGCACCCTCACCAAAACGGCTGGCCGTTTCGATGAGCGGCTAACTACGGGGTTCGCCTTTTAGTGTCAAGCAGGTTTGGAGACAAAACCATGACAGTCGTTGAATTGTTTCGGCAAAGCCGCTGCAGGAAGAACGAAAGCCGGCAATTCCAACCTCCGCAGCCGTAGCGAGGCACGATCGGAGCCGACAGCGCAGGCAAAATGCATAAGCCCGCGGCTCCCCCTCCCCTTTATCCACAGGCCGACCGAGCCCGTTCGGCAGCGCAGACGAGCAGACCACCGCCAAAAAAATCAAAAATTCTTCACAAACACTCTTGCGGTTTTGCCGCGATCCGCATAGATCACGGCCACCAACGCAGCAGGCCGATCGGCTTCGCCAGCGATGGGCGATTAGCTCAGTTGGTAGAGCGCCTCGTTTACACCGAGGATGTCGGGAGTTCGAGTCTCTCATCGCCCACCATTTTTCCTCTTGAGTTTCGAAGAGTAATGTAGCCGCAGTGATCTGCCCCTGATTGGCTCAATGCAGCTATCTGCCTATGCAGAAGCCATCTCACATGAACGCGACCCGACATTCGGCAAGACATTCCGGCGCAGCATAGCTGTCCGGCAGGTCAAATGCGGCGCCGTCTGGGAAGCCAGGTTCCACCAAAACGGACTACTCCAGCCTCCGCGCACCTCCTATTAGGCGAATGGATGAGGGCGGGCAAAAATGAGACTATTCGTCGCCCGGAAGTCTCCGCGCTTGAAGGCTTACGGCGCCGGGGGGTACCATGAGAACTCTATGCTCCGCATTGACGCTGTGCATTGCGATTGCCCTTTGCACGCCAAGCTCCATCTATGTCAGCCTGCCCGGATACGCCTTCAAGACGAATCCGAAATGCCAGCGCCACGTACCGAAGACGAAGTTTGACAGAAGGTGCGACCAGCCGATACTGGGCTTCAAGGACTTTACGCCTCCGCTTGTGACCGTCCTCGGGATCTGAAGATCCTGCTCGGCTGCCGGCAAATCATCCCTTCGCCAACTCCTGATCCACCGCCGAAACCAGCCGCGAATCATCTGCCGTCACATCGGGCGCGAAGCGGGCGGCGACTTTGCCGTCGCGGCCGATCAGGAATTTTTCGAAATTCCAGAGAATGTCATCCTCGTCGCCGCCTGATATGCCGTGGGCATTCAGGCGTTCGCGCATCGGACCCTCGCCCGTCGTCTTCACGCCCGATTTGGTCAGCTGCCGGTAGAGCGGGTGCTGGGCCTCGCCCTTGACCGAGATCTTAGAAAAGATCGGGAAGGTGACGTCGTAGGTGGTGGTGCAGAAATCGAGGATCTCGGCGTCCGTGCCGGGTTCCTGGCCCTTGAAGTCGTTGGCGGGGAAAGCGGCGATGACGAAGCCGCGCTCGCGCTTTTCGCCATAGAGTCTTTCAAGCCCCTCATATTGCGGCGTCAGCCCGCATTTCGACGCGACGTTGACGATCAGAAGTACCCTGCCCTTGTATTCGTTCAGCGTAGTCTGTCGACCATCCACCGTCTTGACCGGAATATCCAGCACATTGCCCGTCATGGGAACCTCCAATTGGCACGGATCGTTCCGGGAGCTTAGCGATATCGCCGCTATTGTCATCAGGGTGAAGATCAACTCGACGTCAGCATCCCCGGCGTCGCCGTTTGGCGACACCGGGGGAGCCCGTCAGGCGGGCGAGGTTTCCCGTACGTCATCGAGTAGGAAATGGACGACGAGATAATCCGTCTTGTAGTGGCGGCCGCTGTCCGAGACGGATTCGACGCTGCCACCATCCTTTGGATGCCAGGGATGATAATGAGGGTTGGTGGTGATGAGCGTGATGGCCTTGCCGGCGAACGGTCCTTCGCCCAAGCGGAAGCGCATCTCGGCGAGCGGCCAGATTCGCTCGTAATCTTCCATGGCGATGCGTGCCTTCAGCGCTTTCCGGTGCAGCGGCTCGCCGGCGCCTGCTTCTGCGGATGATTCCAGCATCACTTCTTCGGCATGGGCAATGATGGCATTGAACTCTTCGGGCCACATCCGTCTCATGAAGTCGCTCCTCCCAGGGCTCTTTCGTCATTCACAGGCGAAACTTAACCTTTTGTCCGCAAGAAGCAAATTCTTGTCATGCCGTTGTCATCCGCCTCGGCTGCTCCTACGTTCCCCTCGAACCGCACAAGGGCCGTCAGCCGGCCCCAATCCCGAGATCAAAGATGAAGACACGTGAAGAAAGGCAGGCGCTGCGGGCGAGCATGCCGCGCACCCCGCTCAGCGCCCATCATATAGAAAACGCCCGGCTGCTGCCGGATCGGGGCGAACTGCTCTACCGGATCCCGAATGGCGGCATCGGCGTCGAGGTGGGAGCGGCCTTCGGCGAGTATACGGCGGAGATCCTGGAAAAGAATCGCCCGGCCCAGCTTTATCTCATCGATCCCTGGTCGATGGATCGCTACAGCTCCGGGCTCGACGCGATTCACACGAATTTCGCGGCCGAGATCGAGGCTGGCCGGCTGCACCTGATGCAAGGCACATCGCTCGACAAGCTCGCCGAATTCGAGGATGACTTCCTCGACTGGGCCTATATCGACACCGATCATTCTTTCGAGCTCACCTGGCAGGAGCTCCTGCTCTGCGAGAGGAAGGTGAAGCGCACAGGACGCATTGCCGGCCATGATTTCTGCACCGGCAACACCGTCAAACCGATCGTCTACGGTGTCGTCGAGGCGGTTACGAAATTCTGCAAGGATTATGGCTGGCAATTCGAATTCCTGACGGTCGAATCACACGCGCATTTTTCCTATTGCCTGAAGCGCCTTTGATCAGTTCACGCCTTGCCGGAATATTGTTCGTCGCTGACCTTTTCCATCCAGTCGACATGGCTGCCGTCCAATGCCTCGTGAATGGCAATATGCGTCATGGCCGTCTCCGGGCCGGCGCCGTGCCAGTGTTTTTCGCCCGGCGCAAACCAGACGGTGTCGCCGGCGCGAATCTCGCGAATCTCCCCGCCCCAGCTCTGGGCAAGGCCCTTGCCTGAGGTGACGATCAGCGTCTGGCCGAGCGGATGCGTGTGCCAGGCGGTGCGGGCTCCGGGTTCGAAAGTGACGGAGGTTGCCTTCACCCTTGCCGGCGTCGGCGGCTCGATCAGCGGATCCTGCCGAACGGCGCCGGTAAAATAGTCGGCCGGCGGCTTCATCGAGGGGCTGGAGCCAGCGGGCTTGATCTCCATGATCGTTCCTTTCCATCCATGCTGTTGAAGCTTTACGGTGCGACGATATTTGATCGAGGCGACCGATCAAGACCAGATCGGCAATTGCCGCGCAGTTGCCCGCCTGATAGGCCAAAGCGTTCATAACCTAGGGAGATGTTCATGAAACACCATGCGTTTGGCCGCATGCCGTTCACCGTTACCAATGTCGGCTTCGGCGCCTGGCAGATCGGCGGCTCCTGGGGCGATATCAGCGAGGCGGATGGGCGGGCGGCGCTGAACGCCGCGCTCGATGCCGGTATGACGTTCGTCGACACGGCGGATGTTTACGGCGACGGCCGCTCGGAAAAGATCATTGCCGATGTCCTGAGGACGCGCGGCGGCGAGCGCCCGATGGTCGCAACCAAGGCAGGCCGCCGCCTCAACCCACATGTCGCGGAAGGCTATACCAAGGCCAATCTCCAAGGCTTCATCGACCGCAGCCTCAAAAACCTCGCGGTCGACAGCCTCGATCTCGTGCAGTTGCACTGCCCGCCGCGCGAGGTGCTTTACCTGCCTGAGGTCTTCGAGGGCCTCGACGCGCTGCAGAAGGCTGGAAAGATCAAGGGTTATGGCGTTAGCGTCGAAAAAGTCGAGGACGGGCTGAAAGCGATCGAATATCCCGGCGTCGTCAGCGTCCAGATCATCTACAACCTTTTCCGTCAGCGCCCCGACCATCTGTTCTTCGAGGAAGCATGTCGCAGGAATGTGGCGATCATCGCGCGCGTGCCGCTGGCAAGTGGTCTTCTCTCCGGCAAGATCAGCCGCGAGACGCAGTTTGCCAGCGACGACCATCGCAATTTCAACCGCCACGGCGAAGCTTTCGATGTCGGCGAGACCTTTGCCGGCGTACCTTTCGAGGTCGGGCTGCAGGCGGTTGAGGAAGTGCGCAAGCTGGTGCCGGCCGGCGTCACTATGGCCGCCTTCGCGCTGCGTTGGATCCTGATGGCTGAAGCCGTTACTGTCGTCATCCCCGGCGCCCGCAATGCCGAACAGGCGAGAGCCAATGCGGCCGCAGCCGATCTCGCGCCGCTCTCGCCCGATGTGATAGTGGCGACGCGCGAGATATACAATCGGCTGATCGCGCCGCATGTGCATCAGCGCTGGTAAGGCTGGAGCGAGTCGCTTTTATTGAAGGCTGCAGCGAGCCGAGAGCGGCCCCTCACCGGCTGCCGCCATCGACCGGGGTCGCGGCACCGGTTTCGACCCGTCCTCCGGACCCCCGCGAGCGGGGCGAAGGGATATGCCGCACGTGCTTCCTTCACCTCGACGTTGCGCTTGGCACGTCCCCTCGCCCCGTTTTAACGGGGAGAGGGTTAGGATGAGGGGCAGCTTTCAGTTCGTGGCACTCAGTTCGACCGGAAAGAACAAGGTCTCGCCGGAAGAGTCGCTCACACGGTCATTATCGGTGACAGCGTAAGGCTTGCCGGAGGCGTCGAAGGTGAAGCCTTCGAGCTTGTCGAGCACATAGCCGTTCGTCACGGCCTTGAGTTCGTCGAGGAAGTCGTGTGCTTCGGTCTTCTTCACGACCGGCAGTTCGGTGCCGAGCTTGGCGGGCTTCAGTTCCGAGATCGCCACCTTGTAGAGCTTCTTCAGCCTGGCGGCGTCGCCGACGAGGTTGTCGCGCTCGATGATGTAAACGTTGTCGCCGTGGGCGGAGATCTCAGACAGGCCGACCCAGCCGCTTTCCGTCTTGTCGAGGGGATAGCGCACGGCGCCCCATTCCTTTTTCTTCGGATTGTAGGAGACGAGCTTGACGAAGCCCTTCTCGTCGTCACCCCACTCGCGCTGGACGGCCATCCAGAGCGTGGCATCGTCGCCGGTGCCGACAATGGTGACACCCTCGAAGCCGTAGCGAATTTCGTTGGCGGCGAGTTCCCTAGGCAGAGCAATCTCGGCCTTGATGTCGCCCTTGGCATTGACGTTGTAGAGCGCATGCGGGACGAGGCGCTCGCTGTTTCCCTCCGAGGCGAGCCAGAAGGAGCCGTCGGCTGCGACCGCAATGCCTTCGATATCGAGCTTCTGGGCCGGACCACCGTCGCGCTTGACGACGAGGGCGTCGGTGATCACGGCCGGTTTCTTGCTGGCGTCGATCGTGTAGATCGTCGGCTGCGAGCCCAGAACGCTGTCGCTGACGGCGTAGAGCATGCCCGGTTTTCCGGGAACGGCGGCGAGACCCGAAAGCGCTGCGAAACCGATCGGATTGCCGTCCTTCTCGGCGGAGACGATCTGTGGATAAGCTTTTTCGCCTTCCGAGCGCTCGTAGATCATCACGTGCGAGCGCACTCCGCCGTCCTTGCCGAGATCGAGTTCATTTGCGGTCGCAAAGAGATTACGCTGGGGGATAGCGACCCCGCCTTCCGGCGAAATGCCCGACGGCAGAAGCTGCACGAGTTCGGGGTCGGCGCCGGTATCCTTATAGACGCCGACGACCGAGGCGCGCTCGGCAAGCAGGAAGAAATACTGGTCATCGCCGAACTTGGCGGCTTCGAGACCTTCCGGCTCGACGCCCTTCGATCCCGAACGGCTTTCCGGATAATGGCCGATATGGGCGACGGCGCGTTCGAAGGATGCGCCCGATTCGTAGAGGACCTTGCCCGTCTTGTCGAAGATGGTGAAGCCGCGCGAGCCGCCCTGATAGTCGCCTTCATTGGCGACGACGAGGCGGTTGTCGTCCAGCCACTTCACGGCGTCCGGCTCGCGCAGCACGCCCTTCGATTCGCTCGAGAATTTCAGGGCGCGGTCGCGCTTCGTGTCGATGCCGGAGAGATCGACGCTGCCGGCGGTAAAGTGGGTCTTCACCTGAGCCGTGTTGGCGTCGATGATGACGATCTCGTTATTTTCCTGCAGCGTGAGCGCAATCTCGTTCTGCCCGTTGAAGGCCACGAATTCCGGCTCCGGATCTTCAGGGGCAACACCGGCGAGACCGTTCAGCGCCACATGCTTGATGGCGCCGCAGTCGACGGTGCCGTTGTTGACCTGGAAAACGGCGAGCTCGCCGGCCGGCATCTGCGGGATCTTGCCGTCATTGACCTCTTCGTCGCGTTCGTTTTCGATCGCGATGGCGCCGAGCGTCTTGTCCTTGTTGAGGGCAATCGAATCCGGCTGGCCACCGAGATCGCAGATGTTCTCGATCTTCTTCGTCGCCACGTCGACGATTGCGAGGCGGCCTGAGGGCTTGGCCTTGCTTTCGGAGGTGTTGACGGCAACCAGCGCCTTGCCGGCGCTCGAGGTAACCGATGTCGGCTCGCCATCCATCATCAGCGCGCCGGCGGCTTTCGGGGCCTTGGCGTCGGTAATGTCGATGAAGCCGATCGCGCCGAGCGGACTGTCGCTATAGATCAGTGTGTTGCCGTCGTCGGTCGCGGTGATGATTTCCGCGGATGTCGGCGACAGCTTGTCCTTGTCAGCAGGCAGGTTCTGGGCGACCGGGAAGGAGGCGATGCGGTTGAAAACCGGCTCGGCCGCGGCCGGGACGGCAACGGATGCGAGAAGCACGGCAGCGAGCGCTGCCTTGCGCGATAAAATTGTCATGAAATCCCCCAATGTCGAAAGATCGAACAGAGGGGTTTTGCGGGACTGCCATGACAGAGACATGACAGTCCGCGAGTTTTCAGAGGTCGGCGTCAGGCCGGCTGCCTTTCCCGGCGCATCTCGTTTTGCATGATGAAGAGCGACGCTGAAAGAATGAGCGCGGCGCCCAGCCAGAGATAACCGGCCGGCGCATAACCGAAAAACAGCCAGCCGGCGAGCACGTTCAGCGGCAGCTTCAGATCATCGAATGGCTGGACATAGGCGGCGTCAGCACTGGCATAGGCTAGGGTCAGCAGATATTGCGCCACGACCGTCAGGAGGCCCGCCACAAGGAAGAGCGCGAGTGTCGTGCCTGTCGGTACGGCGAAGCCCGCCGCAAGTGCCAGACCGCCGTTGATCGGCGTCAGCAGCACCAACAGCCAGACGGTGATGGTCTCTGGCCTCTCGATACCGGTCAGGCCCTTGGTGATGAGCGAGGAGGCACCCCAGAGCAGTGCCGAGAGCACCGGCAGGAGCGCTGCGCAGGTGAAACTATCAGACCATGGCTGGAGGATGATCATCACGCCGGCAAAGCCGACACCGGTCGCTGCCCAGCGGGCCGGGCCGACGCGCTCACCGAGGAACAGGCGGGCACCGAGAATGATGAAGAAGGGTGAGGTCATGACCAGCGCGATCGCCTGCCAGATCGGCACTGAGGCAAGACCGGAAACCCAGGCCTCGACACCAGGCGCGGCAAAGAGGACGCGCACGACGTGCCGCCGGGGATAGTCGGTACGCATCGCCGCAAGGCTTGCGCAGGAAGGGCAAGGAGAAGAGGAAGGCAAAGGCATATTGCCAGAAGGCTGCGGAGGCTGGCGGAAAGGCGAGTTTCATGGTTAGCCACTGGGTGAAGACGTTGAGCAGCGAGAAGGCCACGCCTCCAAGCACCATGAAAGCAGCGCCGGCAAAAGGCGCGAGAACGCGGCATTGTAAGGGAAATCTGATTCATGTCTTCCATCCAGAACTACAGCGCCGCGCGTCTTTCCAGACGCGCAAAGGACGCTGTAGCGCTTTTAATTGCTGCATAATTCATCCTTAAATCGATTCCGATTTAAGGAATTATGCAGGCGACCAACATAAATCAGGACGCATGAGGCGACGGCGCGCAGGGGCCGGCAGTCCCCTGCCCGCTCACGGCCATGCTCATTCTCTTTCTTCCGGACTATACCGTCGGCTCCGGAATCGCACCGGATCTGCTGACCCTTCCCCGGCCGAAGCTTGAGAAGGCGCTCGCGGGCTCGGGCCACAGCCCTTACCGCCGGTGGGGACTTTCACCCCGCCCTGAGAACAGCATTGTTGGTAAGACAAAGCGCTGCATACGGCAAGCGGCAAAACAAAAGGGGTCCGGCAGCGCCGAACCCCTCGAAAACCTGCTCAGCCGTTCTCGTTTACGGCCGGCGGATGATGAATCAGCCGTTGACGGCGTCCTTCAGGCCCTTGCCGGGCGTGAACTTCGGCACGTTGCGGGCTGGAATATCGACTTCAGCGCCGGTCGACGGGTTGCGGCCCTTCGTTGCAGCGCGATGAGAAACGGTGAAGCTGCCGAAACCAGCGAGGCGGATATCGCCCTTGTTCTTGAGTTCGGCCTGGACAACGTCGAAAACCGCGTCAACAGCGGAAGCCGCGTCAGACTTCGTCAGTCCTGCCTTTTCGGCCACTGCGGACACGAGTTCATTCTTGTTCATGTTTCCACCCCTTTCTAAATGGTATGAAACGACTCAAATGTAAGCTAGGCGCAGAATAGGTTTCATCAGGCCCGCCGGGAACCCAAAAGCCCTGCAAATCAAGGAAAAGCAAGCGTCTCCATGACGTTTTCACAAAAAAGGCTGGCGTTTCCGCCAGCCTTTTTGCGTCTTTTGCTTCAATCGGGCATAAATGTGGCAAACGCCACTCAATGCGCGATCGTTGCGCCCGTATCGTCGAGGCCTTCGACCGACGTGATGACGGGCGTTTCCACCGTGCCATCCCACTCGATCGGCTCCGGCCGACGGATCAGCGCATGCTTGATCACCTCGCCCATCCGCGAGACCGGGATGATCTCCATGCTGTTCTTCACGTTATCCGGAATCTCCGCCAGGTCCTTGGCGTTTTCTTCCGGAATCAGCACTTTCTTGATGCCGCCGCGAAGCGCCGCAAGCAGCTTTTCCTTGAGACCGCCGATCGGCAGCACCCGGCCGCGAAGGGTGATTTCACCGGTCATCGCCACATGCTTGTTGACCGGGATGCCGGTCATGATCGAAACGATGGCGGTTGCCATGGCGACACCGGCCGACGGGCCATCCTTCGGCGTCGCACCTTCCGGCACGTGCACGTGGATGTCGTTCTTTTCGAACATCGGCGGTTCGATGCCGAAATCGACAGCGCGCGAGCGGACGTAGGAAGCCGCCGCCGAGATCGATTCCTTCATGACGTCCTTCAGATTGCCGGTAACCGTCATGCGGCCCTTGCCCGGCATCATCACGCCTTCGATGGTCAGCAGCTCGCCGCCGACTTCCGTCCAGGCAAGGCCGGTCACGACGCCGACCTGATCCTCGCCCTCAGCTTCGCCATGGCGGAAGCGCGGGACGCCGAGATAGTCGGCGATGTTGGCGGCCGTCACGTGAACGGACTTCGTCTTGCCCTTGATGATCTCGGTGACCGCCTTGCGGGCGAGCTTCATCAATTCGCGTTCGAAACTGCGGACACCGGCTTCGCGGGTGTACTGCTGGCTGATCGCCATCAGGGCATCGTCGCTGACCGAGAATTCTTCCGGCTGCAACGCATGTTCCTTGATAGCCTTCGGCAGCAGGTGCCGCTTGGCGATCTCGCGCTTTTCATCTTCGGTGTAGCCGGCGATACGGATGATCTCCATGCGGTCCATAAGCGGTGCAGGGATGTTCAGCGTATTCGCGGTCGTGATGAACATCACATCCGACAGGTCGTATTCGACTTCCAGATAGTGGTCCATGAAGGTCGAGTTCTGCGCCGGATCGAGCACTTCGAGCAGGGCCGAAGACGGATCGCCACGGAAATCCATGCCCATCTTGTCGATTTCGTCGAGCAGGAAGAGCGGGTTGGACTTCTTCGCCTTCTTCATCGACTGGATGACCTTGCCGGGCATCGAGCCGATATAGGTGCGGCGGTGACCGCGGATTTCGGCTTCGTCGCGAACGCCGCCGAGCGCCATGCGGACATACTCACGGCCGGTCGCCTTGGCGATCGACTGGGCGAGCGAGGTCTTGCCGACGCCCGGAGGGCCGACGAGGCAGAGGATCGGGCCCTTGATCTTGGTGGCGCGAGCCTGCACGGCGAGATATTCGACAATGCGTTCCTTGACCTTGTCCAGACCGAAGTGATCGGCCTCGAGGATCTTCTCGGCATTGTTGAGGTCGGCCTTGATCTTCGACTTCTTGCCCCACGGAATGCCGAGCAGCCAATCCAGATAATTGCGCACGACCGTGGCCTCCGCCGACATCGGGCTCATCTGGCGCAGCTTCTTCAGCTCCGCCTCGGCCTTTTCACGGGCCTCCTTGGACAGCTTGGTCTTGGAGATGCGCTCTTCCAGTTCGCTCATCTCGTCACGGCCTTCCTCGCCGTCACCGAGCTCCTTCTGGATCGCCTTCATCTGCTCGTTGAGATAATATTCGCGCTGGGTCTTCTCCATCTGGCGCTTGACGCGCGAGCGGATGCGCTTTTCGACCTGCAGCACCGAGATCTCGCCTTCCATGAAGCCGAGAGCCTTTTCGAGACGCTGCTTGACGCTCGTCGTCTCCAGCATCTCCTGCTTCTCGGTGATCTTGATCGACAGATGCGAGGCGACCGTATCGGCGAGCTTGGAATAGTCGTCGATCTGGCTGGCGGCACCGACCACTTCCGGCGAAATCTTTTTGTTCAGCTTCACATAGCTTTCGAATTCGGAAACGACCGAGCGCGACAAGGCTTCCAGTTCGACCGGATCGTCATGGGGCTCCTCGAGCACATGGCCGAGCGCCTCATAGAAATCCTCACGGCTCGTATAAGTGTCGATCTCGGCGCGGGCGCGGCCTTCGACCAGAACCTTGACGGTGCCATCAGGCAGCTTCAGCAGCTGCAGCACGTTTGCCACGGTGCCGACATTGTGGATCGCCGAAGGGTCCGGATCATCGTCGCTGGCGTTGATCTGCGTCACCAACATGATCTGCTTGTCCGAGCCCATGACCTCCTCGAGCGCACGGATCGACTTTTCCCGTCCGACAAACAGCGGCACGATCATATGCGGGAAAACCACGATGTCACGCAAAGGCAGAACAGGGTAGGCAGTGCTGCTCGCTACAGACGTTTTCTTCGTCATTTTTTATCCTTTCCATCGTCCCGTTGCCGGGCTCTTTGCACGGCCGCTTGGGATCAGCCGGCACTCTCACTTGGCCTACAAGTGGAGGTTCTTACTATGCTTTTCAAGCCACGCTAACGCCCGCGTTCCCCGGATATGACAGCTTCGTTACAACGGAACACCAGCACTATGAAACGCGTGGCTGGACCGGCGCTTACCACTTCCGACCCGGCTATATACAACGCCAGCAATACACTCACGGAATCACTGCATCATTGCCAAGCATCGCCCCTTGCGCAACATCGGCAAAGGCAAGCTCCAGTTCCCACCGGCAAAATACTAACAGCGCCTCGCATGGTTTTTCAAATAGAAAGGGGCTCGCCTATGGCAAGCCCCTTAAAATAACGGTGCGAACCATAAGATTACGCGGAAGCGTTGGCTTTTTCTTCCTGACGATCGGCATAGATGTAGAGCGGACGAGCCGAGCCGCGCACCACCTCCTCCGAGATGACCACCTCGCGCACGCCTTCCAGCGTCGGCAGTTCGAACATCGTGTCGAGCAGGATCTTCTCCATGATCGAACGAAGGCCGCGGGCGCCGGTCTTGCGCACGATCGCCTTGCGGGCGATTTCGCGCAATGCATCCTCGTGGAAGGTGAGTTCCACATCTTCCATCTCGAACAGCCGCTGATACTGCTTGATCAGCGCGTTCTTCGGCTCGGATAGGATCTGGATCAGCGCGTCCTCGTCGAGATCCTCGAGCGTCGCCAAAACCGGCAGACGGCCGATGAACTCGGGAATGAGGCCGAACTTGACCAGATCTTCCGGCTCCAGTTCGCGCAGGACTTCGCCGACGCGGCGGTCGTCCTGAGCTTTCACAGTCGCGCCGAAGCCGATCGAAGTCTTCTCGCCGCGGGCGGAGATGATCTTGTCGAGGCCGGCGAAGGCGCCGCCGCAGATGAACAGGATGTTCGTCGTGTCGACCTGCAGGAATTCCTGCTGCGGGTGCTTGCGGCCGCCCTGCGGCGGAACGGAAGCGACCGTGCCTTCCATGATCTTCAAGAGCGCCTGCTGCACGCCCTCGCCCGAGACGTCGCGGGTGATCGACGGATTGTCGGACTTGCGCGAAATCTTGTCGACTTCGTCGATGTAGACGATGCCGCGCTGCGCGCGTTCGACATTGTAGTCGGCCGCCTGCAGGAGCTTCAGAATGATGTTTTCGACATCCTCGCCGACATAGCCCGCTTCCGTCAGCGTCGTCGCATCCGCCATGGTGAAGGGAACGTCGATGATGCGGGCGAGCGTCTGGGCCAGATAGGTCTTGCCGCAGCCTGTGGGTCCGACGAGCATGATGTTGGACTTCGCCAGCTCGACTTCGCCGTTCTTGGAGGCGTGCGCCAGGCGCTTGTAATGGTTGTGAACGGCGACCGACAGGATCTTCTTCGCCTGCCGCTGGCCGATGACGTATTCGTCGAGGACCTTGATGATGTCCTGAGGCGTCGGGACGCCGTCGCGGGACTTGACCATCGAGGACTTGTTCTCCTCGCGGATAATGTCCATGCACAATTCGACGCATTCATCGCAGATGAAGACGGTCGGTCCGGCAATCAGTTTCCGGACTTCGTGCTGGCTCTTTCCGCAGAACGAACAATAGAGGGTGTTCTTGGAGTCGCCGCCGTTGCTGCCGCTGACCTTGCTCATATCACTTTCCTTCCAGCACGCCGCATTTCAAGGCGAAATCGCGGTCCACTCTATCAGCTCCTGGCGGCACTCCGTTTCCGGAGCCTTTGCCGAGAAGGGCTTCAGGGGCTACAAACCGGTCCCAATCAACCATGTCAGGGTCCCGGCGGCAACGAATTCCCCTTCGAATGCCGAATGCTATGTCATAAAAATTCAACATAGCATTAATAGTTACTATTAGCGTCTTCGTCGCCAGTTGAAAGCCTTGTTCGATCACAAATGAGATAGAACTGTGGCGAGGAAAACACCATCCCAATTAATTACTAGGCCTGCTCGCCTTCCATCTCGAGGCGTGATGTCAGAACCTTGTCGATGACGCCCCAGCCCTGGGCCTCGTCCGCATCCATGAAATGGTCACGATCGAGCGTCTTTTCAACTTCCTCGTAGCTGCGGCCGGTGTGCTTGACATAGACCTCGTTCAGCCGGCGCTTCATCTTTAGGATGTCGCGGGCGTGGCGCTCGATGTCCGAGGCCTGGCCCTGGAAGCCGCCCGAGGGCTGGTGAACCATGATGCGGGAATTCGGCGTGGCGAAGCGCATGTCTTTATGGCCGGCCGCCAGCAGCAGCGAACCCATGGACGCGGCCTGGCCGATGCAGAGCGTCGAAACTGCCGGTTTGATAAACTGCATCGTGTCGTAGATCGCCATGCCCGCGGTGACGACGCCACCGGGAGAATTGATGTAGAGAGCGATTTCCTTCTTCGGGTTTTCCGCCTCGAGGAAGAGAAGCTGGGCGCAGACGAGCGTCGCCATGTGATCCTCGACGGCGCCGGTCAGGAAGATGATGCGTTCCTTCAACAGACGGGAATAGATGTCGTAGGAGCGTTCACCGCGGTTGGTCTGTTCGACGACCATGGGCACGAGGGCCATTGCGGTATCAACTGGGTTTCTCATGTGCGTCCTTTGTCAACGTCATGCCGGCACGCCGGGAATCAAAGAAAATGTCTTATCCCTACATAGAGTGTCCCTGCCCTCCTCTTCAAGACACGCATTGGGATAACGTTAAGAAGACGGGGCAAGGCCCCAGGGCTTGGGCGCCGAAAGCCTCTTTCTCGCAAACGCCTGTCGGCGGCGAGCCCTCGATGTCGTCTCCCCTCGCTTTTCTCCATGACAGAATGAAGAAAAGGTTACTCCATTCGACAGCGCTCAAGCACGTTTACCCAACGGAAAGCCTATCGCCAGATACCGGCCGAAAATCGTGCCGCAGTGCAACGACATTAAGGAAGTGGCGAGCTTCCTCCGCAAGGATGCGGGCCAACAGACAAGGTCGACGGGCAAGGGGTTGCTGCCGTGTTCAATATCGCTACAGGTCTCGCCATCTGGTGTTCGGAGGCCATGACGCTCGCTCTGGTGCTCTTCGTCGCTTGGCGCCACAATGTCAGAAATGAAGCCTATCTCTATTGGGGCCTGGGCTTCTTTCTGACCGCCATAGGCTTTGCGATGATCTCGCTGCGCAGCGAAATCCCCAGCCTGTTTTGCATTGAGGTGGGCAATGCCATCGCGCTGCTCGGCCAGAGCGCCTGGGTGGCGGGTTTTCTCGCACTCGACCGCAAGAAGATCGAATGGTGGGCTCTGCTGCCGCCGGCAATCTGGCTGGCCGGGGTCTTTCTGCCCTGGGTCAACACTGATTATTCCAACCGCGTCGTGCTCTATAACCTCGCTTCGGCGACGGGCGCCACGGCATTGGCCATGGCGGTCGCCGCCGGCGACATCCGCCGTGAGCGCACCCGCACTAAGCTTATGGGAGTGTTCGTCATCCAGGGCTGCCTGTGTTTCGGCTCGGCGCTGACGATGGCGGTTACGCTGCCGAGCGATATCGAGGCAACTAATCTCGGCGGCGTCTCGGCCATGGCAAGCGCCTTCCTGCTCACCATCGCCTTCGCGCTTACCTGTCGACTGGTGATGGAGCGCTCCGAACGGCATCTGCGCGCCATGACGCTGACCGATTCCCTGACCGGCGTGCTCAACCGCCGTGGCCTGCTCGGTTATTTCGAGTCAATTCAGGAGAGAGCCCATAGCGAGCAGCGGCAGGTCGCGGTGATCCTTTTCGACCTCGATCATTTCAAGCGCGTCAACGACCGTTTCGGCCATCAATCCGGCGACGCGGTGCTCACCGCCTTCGCGCGCATGGCCCGGCAATATATTCCAAACAACATCTTCGGCCGCATGGGCGGGGAAGAATTCGCCGCCTTCGCAGCTGTCGCGGATCAGACGGAAGCCGAGGCGATCGCCGAAGCGATCCGTACCGAATTCTGCCGCCTTCCCGTCAGCACTGGCGAAGCAATCGTTCCGGTCACGGTGAGCATCGGCATCGCGCTCGCCTCCTCGATCGAAGCCAATATCGACAAACTGATCTCAGCCGCCGACCGGGCTCTCTATGCGGCCAAGGCCGCCGGCCGCAATTGCACGGTCACCTTCGGCGAAGAGGAAGCGGCGGCTCCAGCGCCAGCCACGCCGAGCACCACCGCCGGCGAACTCGTGCCCACGGTCGACGACCAGGTCGAGGCGCTGCGACGCATGGGCACGCTGTCACGGGCCGGTTAGCCGCAAGTCTGAAAACAGATTCAATCCCCAGGCTTAGACAAAAATTCTCGATATGGTCAGCGCGTCTGATCGGGCGTGCCCGGCTTCCGCCGGCCTTTCTCTCCCGCATCTTTTACAGGCCGGACAAATCCGTTAAGCCTCAACGCATGACCATACCGCCCTTTCTCTCGATCGATCGCGCCAGCCGCCATGTCTCGCTGGATGCTCGCAACCCGGCCTTCTATGGCAATCCGAACGCCGTCTATGCGGCTCTTCACGCCCACTGCCCGACCTTTTATTGGGAGGAGCAGAAACAGTGGTTCTTCACCGGCTACGACCATGTGAACGGACTGTTGCGCGACCGCCGCTTCGGCCGGCAGATCCTCCATATCGCCAGCCGGGAGGAGCTGGGCCTCGCCGAGCCGATGCCGCATCTTGAAAGTTTCGATCTCTCGGAACGTTACTCCCTGCTCGAGCTGGAACCGCCGGAGCACACGCGTCTGCGCACGCTCGTCAACCGCGCCTTCGTCTCACGCCATGTCGAGAAGATGAAGCCGGAGCTTGTCGCGCTTGCCAATCGGCTGATCGACGGCTTTGCGGAGAAGCGCGAAGTCGAGCTGCTCTCGGCTTTTGCCGACATCATCCCGGTGACTATGATTGCCCGCATGATCGGCATCCCCGAGGAGATGGGGCCGCAGTTGCTCGCCTGGTCGCATGCCTATGTGCGCATGTACATGTTCGGCCGCACACGCCAGCAAGAAGAAGAGGCCGAACGGGCGGCCAGAGAATTTTCCGACTATGTCAGAGGGGTAATCGCCGAACGCCGGGCAGAGCCTCGCGATGACCTGCTGACCCACATGATCCGCACGGAGCACAAGGGCCAGTATCTCACTGAAGAAGAACTCATTTCAACGACGATCGTGTTGCTCAATGCCGGCCATGAAGCGACCGTGCACCAGATCGGCAACTCCGTGCACACCATCCTCAACAGCGGTCGAGATCCGGCAGAACTCTTCCGGGACGATGCGGCGACGGAGCGCACCATCGAGGAGACCCTGCGCATCTGCGCGCCCGTCCACATCTTCCAGCGCTGGGCGCTCGAGCCCGCGGAGATCGACGGCGTTTCGTTCAAGCGCGGCGAAAAGGTAAGCCTCATCCTCGCCGCCGCCAATCTTGACCCGGCGAAATTCACCGATCCCCTCGCCTTCCGGCCTGATCGCAACGAGGCTCCAAACCTCTCCTTCGGCGCCGGCATCCATTTCTGCATCGGCGCGCCATTGGCGCGGCTGGAACTCAACGTCGTGGTACCGATCCTGTTCGAACGGCTTCCCGGCCTCAGGCTGGCAAAGACGCCCGTCGTCAAGGACGTCTATCATTTCCACGGGCTCGACCGCCTGGATCTCCGGTGGTGATCGGCACAGTATCCCAGATCGGCCGAAGTTCCGCCCAGCCTGCTGCCGCGATCTCGCGGCATTACGCTGCCTGTTCTTGAAGCTTGCTGGATATGTCGAGCGCCGACATCGGTTTTCCGATCAAATAGCCTTGCAGTTGGTCACAGCCGGCCTCCCGCAAGATCGCCGCCTGACGGCTATTCTCGATGCCCTCCGCCGTAACGGGAATCTGCAGAGCGGTCGCCAAAGAGATGGTCGCCTTGAGAACATCGGCGCCATTCGAGGCCTGGTCAAGAGCGGAGACTAACGAGCGGTCGATCTTCATCCGATCAAAGCCGAACTGCCGCAATGCGCCGATGCTTGCATAGCCGCAGCCGAAGTCGTCTAGCGCGAATTTGATACCGACTTGCTTGAGGTGATCTATCGACCGACGCGCCTGATCCGGATTGGTCATGAGGACGCCTTCGGTGATTTCCAACGTCAGCCGCCTCGGATCGAAATCGAGTTCCTGTAGGAGGGAGATCACGTCGGCGGCAAATTCCGGATTGCAGAGCTGAACCGGCGAGACGTTGACGGACAGGGCCATACCTGGCCAATTTCTGGCGTGCTCGATCGATGTTTTCAGCATATGACTGCCGAGCGCATCGATGAGGCCGCATCTTTCGGCAAGCGGAATGAAAATTTCCGGACTGATATTTCCTGTCGCAGTGCGCCAGCGGGCCAGCGCTTCAAGACCGGTCACCGCGCCCGTCGTCGCAGAAACGAGAGGTTGGAATACGGCTTCGATCGCGCCATTGCTGAGCGCATTCTTCAACAGAGCTTCCAGTTCAGCGATCCTTTCGCGCTCCCGATCCAGCTCGGGGTCATATTCGATCGCCCGGCCTTTGCCATTTTCCTTGGCGCGGTAGAGGGCCATATCAGCCCTGCGCAAAAGCTCCAGCGGCTCAATGCCTGCATCACGCGCAGCAGCTCCGATACTCGCACCAACTTCGATCGTTCGTCCGTCGATTTTGAAGGGTTCGACAAACAGCGCCAGAATGGTTTCTTCTATCTCCTGACGCGGAGCAGTGCCGGCCTGGACCAGAGCGAATTCGTCGCCTCCCAACCGGGCCGCAGCAACGACTTCGGGATGACAGGCGATCAGCGCGTTCGAAACGATCCGGATAAGGTCGTCCCCCACCGCATGACCCCAGGCATCATTGACGGCCTTGAACCCATCAAGGTCGACCAGATAGAGGCGGGGCGGCGCACTATCCGAACCCTCCAGGTCTTCCAGCAGGGCGAGAAGCCCATGCCTGTTCAGCAGGCCGCTCAGACTATCGTGATTTGCTTCGAAAATCGCTGCCTGCGCCAGTTGACGCAGACGCCGCGCTTCGGCTGCGCCCACCAGCAGAACGCCCGCCAGGAATAGCACGAGGATGATGATGGCGGCTGCAACGAAAGGGTAGACCTGTCGGAACACGGCGCTTCCCGGCGCTTTGCTCGGCCAGACGAGATGGCCGATGACGCCACCCTTCATATCCGTAATCGGTGTGTTCAGCAGACCCGGCTCGGGCGCGGCGGCAAGGCGCAAGCCCTCGAGTTCGTGTTCGTTTGACAGCGTACTGAGGACGTCCGAGTTGAACTCTTTGTAAAAGCTCAGCACGCTGAGCTTCGGAAGCTCGCCTTCTTTCTCGAAAGGCTGGATTGGCTGTGATGCGATGACAGCGATTCCGGTTTCCGTCTTAATGAAATTGACTACCGGCGCCTGTGGGAAATCGATGGCCGTATTGATCTGCCGGTAGAAAGCTTCGCCGAAAAAGGCGCTTGGCTGGAAGGGCTCGCCTTTGGCATAGGCGGAGACGATCGACGAGCGATCGGGACCGGTCACGATGGCACCGTCATAGAGCGGGTAATCCTCGCTGGTCTTTCCCCAGTTCTCATAAGCCCAATCCGCGGCTCCGGGAGTTGCGATCGCCTTATAGGCATCATCCCATACGGCGTTGTCGGTTGTCGTCGCGCTCAGGCGGCTGACAAAGGCTGCGATCGCTGCGCGTGAGGCGCGACTGGCCCTGGCATCGTCGATTTCGTTCGCCGATCGGGTCATCGAGGCCACGACGTGGGCCATGAGGCCGGTCAGAACGAGCGCGACGACAAGGAAGAAAACGGTGGTCGCAATGATGGAAGACGTTTGGGTCCGAACGTGCCTACCCGCAAGATTCGACGACATGCCAATCCCGAAAAGATGAATTTCAAGGCCATGTCTATAGTGACGGCAGGAGACATCATGTCCGCAATGCGCTGCAGATAAGGTCTAGCACTTGACGATTTAGGTTCGATTAATAGGCAACATCAAATGCCTTTTATCGGCGGAGGGGAAGCGGTTATTGCAGGAGAAACGGGTCATAATCGCAGCAAAGCGGGACAGGCCCGCCAACGTGAGAGTCGGCTCTGAGCCGCTGTTCAGACCTTGATTACATAGTCCTTGCGAGTCGTTTCAACCACTTCCCAGGTTCCCTTGAAGCCCGGCCTCAAGATCATCCGGTCGCCCGGCTTCAGATGCACCGGCTCACCGCCGTCCTCCGTCACGATCGAATGGCCTGACAGCAGGCTGAAATATTCCCACTCTTCGTAGACGATCCGCCATTTGCCGGGTGTTGCCTCCCAGATTCCGGAATAAAGACCGCCGTCGGTCTCCTCCAGATTCCAGGTGCGAAATAGCGGATCGCCGGAGACGATCCGAGCGGCCTCCGGGGCGCCGAACTCGGGTTCGACGCCATTGATGTTGAAGGTGATGAAATTCGCCGCAACCATCATAAACCCTCCGCCGCCAGTGTCTTTCGCGGCAAACGTCTGCGCGCGAATGTTCGAAATCTTTGCAATTTGTCTCTCGTCGCACAGGGCATTTACCGCCTTGGGAACTGAGCCCTTTTCCCATCACCTTGAGCGACATTTGTGAAGATGGCGGTTAGGATTGACGGCAGTGCTTTCAGTTGTGAGAATTTTGCCAGCCTTGGCAGCGGTCGTATTTGACACAATGCTACCTGGTAGGAGCCGCTTGAAAGAGGGGCTATCTTGGCGCGGCCGAGCGCAGGTCCGGTCGCCGCTCTGTCACTCCGACGGGGACAATTGTCAGAGCAACGATACCCGCCTCATCGGCTGCAAGCAGAAGCGACTCGCGGAATCGTTCCGGGCTGATTTTGCCGGTAATTGCATCGACACAGGCTTTTACGGCAGCGACGTATTCCTCGCCGTCATCAGAGGGCCAATCGTTGATCAGGAGATGTGCCGCATCGCCGAGCGTCCGGACAATCTTGCGTGTTGCCGGACCGCGCAAAGCAAGCGCGACCGGCGTGAATGCCCCTGATGTATTCCAGCACATCGTCCCCGACCCTCAAGGCATGGTTACCGCAATCCTAACCGCGCAACATACGCTTGTTTTCTGAAATTTGGAATTGAAAACTGAGCAATAAAACCGCTTCACCGTGAAGTAGCGGGAACTAAAGAAAAGGGCTCAAGGACCTCCTATCCGAGCGCCCTGAGGCTCGGCAGCATTGTTCCGACCGATTTGCAATTGGTCGCCACCGAAGCGCAGCGCTCAGCGTTTGGCACGAAGCCCATAGCCGTCATGATGATCCAGTCAGTTCCTTTGGGTGCTGGTCACTCTGACATAATAGCCGTCGGGGTCGACAAGGCGAAAATCGCGCAGTCCCCAAGGCTGCATGGCGAGGGCGGAAAGCGGCCAGCCGCTCTCTTCCGCCTTGCGATAGGCATCCTCGACATCAGTGACCTTCAAGACGATCTCGACGCCGAGGCCGACCCTGTCGCCAATTTCGCCGCGTAGCGGATGATCGCTCGAAAGGACGCTTCGCGAATTAATCGCGATAACGGCGTCGCCGTTTCTCAGCGTTGTATATTCCGTGCTCGCCGAGCCCTCGACTTCAAAGCCCAGGACTCGCTGGTAGAAATCAATCGATGTCTGAGGCGTTTGGACAAACAACTCCAAAGTCAGGTGCAACTGGGCCTCCCTCTCTATGCTTTTAGCAGAACAAGCAGATGAACGCCGCACTGGAACGGTCAAACTTCAACTGCCTGGTCCGGATCAAACAGGCTGCCGCCGCAATTCGCAAAGGACTCGTTTCACTCCCTGTTCCAGCGACAGGTTCGATGTGTCGAGAATTTCGCAGCCGTATGCCGCTGCTTCATGCCGTAGGAAGGCGGCCCAGTTTATCATATCCGGATTTGCCAACTCAGGCTGGCCTCGATCAATCGAAAGGCGCCTGGCTCGGGTCTCGTCGTCGCAATCGATCAAGATACAGGAATGCGAACCGATCCCGGCACGTGCGGCCGCTTCGGCCAGAAAGGAAAAACGCGACTGGCCCTCGAATAGGAAGGTGCGCCCTTCTGCCAGGAGCGGCGACAGTCGCGCCATCCAGGCGAAAGTGGCCGCTCTCTGCCATCCTTCGACGGAGCCGAATTGACCAACCATCTCCTCGACGGGCGGAACCCCGATGCGGTCCTGGTAAAAGACGTCGATCTCTTGCCCATGAAGTCGCTCAATAGCTTCGGCGATTGTCGTTTTTCCGGCCCCCGATGCGCCAGTGAGAATGACGAGAGGCATGATTGCTCCATCCACCGCAGTCAGCAAAAGCTATCAGCAAGGCAGCGTCGGTCGTATTCCAAAGGTCGTCGGGCCGACATTGCGACGTCCGCCGCGAAGGCGAGCGAGGGCCGCCTCTTCAACGGGCACGGCACTTCAAAGGCGAAACGCCTTAGATCGCTCATCGAGCGCGCCGGCGTCTTCGGTCGCGAGGCTATTGCGCGAACTCTGGGGCTACCGCAGCACCATCGTCACGTGAGCAGGCGCTGGAGGCCCTCGGTCAAGAAGTGAGGCGACCCGCCGAAATACGAACAAGTCGCGTGACCTAACTCCGCCAATCAGAGAGGCACCATCTATCGCCTATTAGACTTTGTTACTGGCCTCGTATCGGATTTCGAGTGCGCTGAGATTCGCGATGTTCCCATGCCTCGGAGCGATTAATGGAGGGCTGCGGGCGCAGGCGCGATCAGGGGGAACCGCGCGATTAATATACTGGTGAGTTCCTCCTGGGTGCGATGGCCGCGATTGAAAAGGTCGATTGCCGCGCTGCAGATCATTTCCGATGTCTTGTCGTCCGGTTTGGCCTTGTAGTGCCTAAACCAAGATTGAACGGACAGCGAGAGCACGGCCCATTCTGTTTCTTGGACGCTCGTGATCAACATTCCTCATCTCCTCACAAGTTGAAACGCGGCAGCTTTGCAGGGCTTTACAAGTGAGCCTGCAATCCCATTTGTGCCGTGACGTTGAAGAATATCTCCTGCCATTCAGTGCGAGATGATCGCACGACCGCTGGAGGCCAGATGCTGTGTAATGGCGCGCCGGATTTCAGTAACCGTGTCGAAGAGCCTGTTGTCCAAGTCGATGACATTGAAGCGGACAGCGATGAATTTGAGGCGGTTTTCCACGGGGACCGCGATCCCGACTTCCTGACCATTGAATACGACAGCTTGCTTCAAACCTCGGGCGCGCCACACGGGAGCACCATCTTAGAAAAGTGGAACAAAGGGTTTACGACGCGTCAGACTGCCGTCGTAGGTCAGTATCGGATCGAGACGAGATCACGCATTCGCTGCACCACCGCGAAGAAACGAAGACGGACAAACAAAGTCATGATCCTCCCTCAAGCGAGGTCAAACGATCGCTGAGCAGCGCCGACAAGCGCCGATATTTCGGAACTTCTCGCTAAAAAACGTAGTCGAGAACTTTCAAGTAAGCAACTGATTTTTGTATTTATTTAGCGCTTTAAATCGTATGACAATTACCGCAGGTGCGAAGTTATAGATGATGTACGTTCATCCAACCTGTCGTCGAGGCCGGCTGGTGGGACCGACGTAAGCGACAGGGCCGTTATTGGGCAGGTCGAAGACCCAGTACGAACCATGGCTAGCGCCAATGTTTGCGGGGCTAACCGGCAAAAAGAGGCGATGTTCCGCTCCTGCGCTGCCTTCCAGAAGCTGTCGGGACCTACCTTCATGATGGCGGTACGCCTTCCGGCATGGCTTCTCGGACCTAAGTCCCTATCGCGAACCAAATTACCAGTTCGCTGTTTCCTTCGTATCACGAAGGAGGACTGCCATGAGCTTTGAGCCTGAAAGCCTAGCCAACGATCAGCTTGCGAGCGTGCAGGCCGCGGTGTCAGCGGAACCAGAGCTGGAAAGCTCGTCCATCTCTGTAAGCATGGTCGGCAGAAACGTCCTGTTGGAGGGCTATGTGGCCGGCTACGGTGATCGGGAGAAGGCGACGGCGATCGCCGCTTTGATCGCGGGCCCGGAGAACGTGCGTGATAGGATGCAGGACCGGGAGGAGATAAACGGGTAACGCGTCACCAAGCGGGAACTTTGGCGTAATCTCAACGCTTCCGCCCTTGTCGTTCGGCAAGGCATACTTGAATGCGTTTGTGACCACAATCAGACCGATTGACCAGGCCTTGTTGGAGGAAACGAGTAGTTGCGGGCTGCTGCCCTGAGGGCGATTGGTCTCACATCGCGCAGCAGATCGGCCACCCCCCTGCGCCAGCTATTCCAGGTTGTCGGCGATGTCGACTGACGCGCAAAAGCGAGGCCACGGCAGCCAGGACAATCAGATCTTCGAGAGCGCCTGCTCTAGATCGGCGATGATGTCGTTGACGTCTTCAATGCCGATGGAAAGCCGCACCACGTCGGGTCCGGCACCGGCGGCGATCTTCTGCTCGTCGCTCAGTTGCCGGTGCGTCGTCGAGGCCGGATGAATGACGAGCGAGCGGGTGTCGCCGATATTCGCAAGATGGGAGAAGAGCTCAACTCCTTCGACCAGCGTCTTACCAGCCTCATAACCGCCCCGGACGCCGAAGGTGAAGACAGAGCCTGCGCCCTTCGGCGAATAACGCTGCTGCATGGCATGGTTCGGATCGTCTTCGAGGCCGGCATAATTCACCCAGGCGATCTTGCTGTGCGCCTTCAGCCACCGGGCGACGGCGATGGCATTGTCGCTGTGGCGCTGCATCCTGAGCGGCAGTGTTTCGATGCCGGTGAGGATCAGGAAGGCATTGAAGGGCGAAATCGCTGGGCCGAGGTCGCGCAGGCCGAGCACGCGGGCAGCGATCGCGAAGGCGAAATTGCCGAAAGTCGCGTGTAGAACCATGCCGTTATATTCCGGCCGCGGGCTCGACAGCATCGGGTAATTGCCTGACTTCGACCAGTCGAAGGTACCGCCGTCGACGATAAGGCCGCCCATGGAATTGCCGTGGCCGCCGAGAAATTTGGTCAGCGAGTGCACGACGATATCGGCGCCGTGCTCGATCGGACGGATGAGATAGGGTGTTGCCATCGTGTTGTCGACGATCAGCGGCAGGCCGTGGCGATGCGCGACGTCGGCAATGGCGGCGATATCGACGAAGGTGCCGCCCGGATTGGCAAGGCTTTCGATAAAGATGCCGCGGGTCTTGTCGTCGATCTGGCTTTCGAAGCTCGCCGGATCGGCGGAATCGGCCCATCGCACCTGCCAGCCGAAATTCTCGAAAGCATGGCCGAACTGATTGATCGAGCCGCCATAGAGCTTGCGGGCGGCGATGAAATTTTCGCCCGGGCGCATGATGGTGTGGAAGACGATCATCTGCGCCGCGTGGCCGGAGGCGACGGCAAGGGCCGCCGTACCGCCCTCGAGCGCGGCGACGCGTTCCTCGAGCACGGCCTGCGTCGGGTTCATGATGCGGGTGTAGATATTGCCGAAGGCCTGTAGGCCGAAGAGGGCGGCGGCATGATCGGAATCGTTGAAGACGAAAGCGGTCGTCTGGTAGATCGGCGTCACCCGTGCGCCGGTAGCCGGATCGGGCTGTGCGCCTGCGTGGACCGCCAAGGTGTTGAATCCAGGATCGTTCTTGGCCATGTCGCCCTCCGAATTGTTGCTCACGGGGCAGGATCATAGCTTGTCGCCGACGAAAGTTAACCGCGATCCGTTTCAACCCTTGGGCGTTCGGTGGAAAATCCGTCTCAGGGCAGCCCCCATCAGGCAATGAGACGAGGATATTCGATCGCCGGGCAGCGGTTCATCACCACTTTAATGCCGGCAGCCTCCGCCTTTGCCGCCGCGGCATCGTTGCGGACGCCAAGCTGAGCCCAGATCACCTTCGGCAACGGCCTCAGCGCCAACGCCTCCTCAACGACCCCATCGAGATATTCGGCGGCGCGAAAGACATCAATCATATCGATCGGCACCGGAACGTCGGCAAGACGGGCGTAGACGGTGCGGCCCTGTATCTGTTTGCCCGCCTGCCCCGGATTGACCGGTATGACCTCATAGCCGCGCGACAGCAGATAGCCCATGACGCCGTTGCTCGGCCGGGCCGGATTGGGCGAGGCACCGGTCAGCGCGATGGTCTTTACCGACTGCAGGATTCCGGCGAGATAATCATCCGTGTAGGCGTCGTGATCCATTTCCGTTTCTCCATTCCGGCAGCGCCTGTGAGCCTGCCGACATTTTTTTGCATTTCGGCAGAACCGGCTGCACGTGTTTGCGTATATAAGAGTTGAATGGCTCTGAGGATGATTCAATGAGAAAAATTGCTCTTGCCCTCATGCTTGTGCTCGCCGCATCACCGGCAGCAGCGATCTCGCGCTACAATCCGCTCACCATGAGCTGCGCCGGCGTGCGGGCTGCCATCCACAATCAGGGCGCCGTGATCTTCCGCTACCAATCTCCCCGCGGGCTGCCGCTTTATGATCGCTACGTGCGCAACAGCAATTATTGTGACGCGACCGATTATGCGGAATGGACCCATATCCCGACAAAGGACGATCCACGCTGCCCGGTTCTGAACTGCCAAAGCCTAGACAACCTTGACGGGATGCTCTTCGTTCCGCATCATCAGCTCTGACCTCCCCGCCGCCGCAACCCCTGCAGGTGCCGATCGCCTTCCGCGCTTGCAAACAGGCTTCCAGTTCAATCGCGCGATGCGATTTCTCTGAGAACATACAATCTGAAGCTTCTTTTTTCGCGTATATCAAAGTTATAGAAGAATATCTGTATTTCAGCAGCATAGAAAGATCCGACATGTAATTCCCTCAGCTGCTTTCCCCTTCCATTCCCCATAAGGTCACCATATGTTCTCTCGTCCATTAGAAACATCTCATAGTTGAGAAGATCGCGTGGATTGAACGCATATCGCGCGCACGTAAAACTTGTCGTCATACCCCGCCATTGTTTGCATATTGAAAGGATGATATTGGAGCCGAGAACGCATCCGCGACCGCGGCAATGCATTTTCGTGCAAATATCAGTTGTCTTTCCAGAATTCTGCCCCGTCGGGGCGAGGCGCTTCGCCTTCTTCCGCAGCACCGGACCTATCCCTTGCCTCTCGACGTCATCCTGCTCGTTCTGTTCAGTGCGTTGCTGCATGCGACATGGAACGCGATTGTCAAAGCGGGCAGCGATAAATCCCTGGATGCGGCGTTGATTTCGGCCGGCGGCGCAGTGTCCGCGTTGCCGTTTCTGGCATTTCTGCCGTTGCCACAAAGCGCGGCCTGGCCGTTCATCGGCGCCTCGGCCATCCTGCAGTTCGCCTATTTCCAGCTGGTTGCCGCCGCTTACCGAGCCGGTGATATCGGCCTCGTCTATCCGCTGATGCGTGGTTGCGCACCGTTGCTGGTCGCCGCGACAAGCGGCATCGTCCTGCGCGAACATCTTTCCGGCGCCGCTCTTGCCGGCATCATGACGATTTCAGCCGGCGTCCTGACGCTCGCCCTGGAGACTCGGCGCAGCAGCGGCCATGCGGTCGCCTTCTCGATTGCCAATGCGTTCGTCATCGCCAGCTATACTTTTGTCGACGGCATCGGCGCACGCCTTTCAGGCAATGCGGTTTCCTATACGTTGTGGATGTCGCTGCTGCCGCCGATACTGCTGTTTGCCTGGGCGGCATCCCAGCGCGGCAGCTTGACGGTGTTGCATCACGTTCGCCGCAACTGGTGGCGCGGGATGATCGGCGGCGCGGGATCGATTGCATCCTATGGGCTGGCACTTTGGGCGATGACGAAGGCGCCGGTAGCGACCGTTGCCGCACTGCGGGAAACTTCGATCCTCTTTGCGCTGGTGCTCTCCGTTGCCGTCTTCAAGGAAAAAGCCGGCATCTGGCGTTACGTCGCCGGCGTCGTCATCGCGGTCGGCGTGCTGGTTCTGAAACTCGCCTAATCATTCGCCCTTCCATTCCGGCTTGCGCTTGCCGAGAAAGGCGCCGATCCCTTCCTGCGCGTCCTGCGTCAGCATGTTGTCCACCATCACCATAGCGGCATAATCATAGGCCGCCTCCACCGGCAGTTCGAGCTGCCGATAAAACGCTTGCTTGCCGATTTTCAGGACCAGTGGCGATTTGCCGGCAATCACGGCGGCATATTTGGAAACGACCTGCCCAAGATACTGCTTCGGCACGATGCGGTTGACGAGGCCGAAATCCTTGGCGGTCGAGGCGTCGATCGTCTCACCGGTCAAGAGCATCTCCATAGCCTGCTTACGATGCGCGGCACGGGAAACGGCCACCATCGGCGTCGAACAGAACAGGCCGATATTGACGCCCGGCGTGCAGAACGTCGAAGTGTCGGTGCAGATCGCCAGATCGCAGGATGCGACGAGCTGACAGCCCGCAGCCGTTGCAAGCCCATCGACCTCGGCGATGACAGGTTTTGGCAGATGCGCAATCTTCAGCATCAAATCGGCGCAGAGCCTGAAGCTTTTCTCGAAGAAAGCAGCGCCCTGATCTTCGTCGACGCGATGAGCCGTGAGTTCCTTAAGGTCGTGGCCGGCGGAAAAAACGGCGCCGGTCGAGGCGATGACGACGACGCGCACATCCAAATCCGCCTCCGCCTTTTCGAGCTCGGCCATCAGCGCTTGGAGAAGCGCGATCGACAGCGCATTAGTTGGCGGGTCGTTAAGCATGAGCCGCAGCACGCCGCCGCGCAACGAGCGGAGCAACAATCCGTCGGTCCTGTCCGCTTCCTTTCGGAAGGATACGATTTCAGCCATGATGCTGCTCCCTGCGCTCGATTTCCACACAGCCGTTCTGCCACACGGCGCCGCCCATTTCGAGCAGGATACGCCGTCGCAGTCAAAACCAGAACCATGATTTCGATCGCTCTGCCTTCGCCTGCGCAGGGGTCAGACCGATATCGCGAAGCTCGTCATCGGTGAGTTCTGACAGCTTGCGGCGGCTGCGACGCTTTTCGAGCCGACACTCTATGGCCGCCAGCAGCCGCCTGCCCCAGCGCGCCCTCTCGCGGCGTTTCAGCCGAAGGGCGCTGAGAGGTATCTCCAAGCTTTCGTCGAATTCCACGGTCATCCTTCATCCTTTCCTGACGGACGAAAGATGCGCTGGAAGACGCAGCGAAAGAAGCTTATGGATATTATCATACGCATAAGGATTTCTTTGGCATGCTCCTCAATCTCGATCAGCTTGCGACCTTCATCAATGTCGCCGACCTCGGCAGCTTTACGGCTGCGGCCGACAAGGAAGGCGTGACGCAGCCGGCCGTCAGCCTGCAGATCAAGGGGCTCGAACAGCGGCTCGGCGTCAGGCTGATCGAGCGCGTCGGGCGGCGGGCGCAACCGACGGCGGCGGGCATCGACCTGCTTTCACATGCAAGGCGTCTGCTTCAGCAGGCAGCCGCGGCGGAAGAAGCGATGATGCCCCACAGGGATGGCGCCAGCGGCCGGGTGCGCATCGGCAGCGGCGGCACGGCATCGATCCATCTGCTTCCCCGCGCCATCGCCGCCGCCCGGCAGTCCATGCCTGGCCTCGAAATCACCGTCTCGATCGGGAATGCCGACGATATCCTGCGCGATCTGGAAGCCAACAGCCTCGACATCGCCGTTGTGGCCCTGCCGGCATCGGGACGGAACTTCGAGATCGAACCCTTCTACGAAGAGGAATTGCTGGCTGTCGCCCCCGCGGGCAGCCCCGTGCCTAAGGGTGGACCGGACCCGGCCTTCATGCGCGACAGGACGCTGCTGCTTTACGAGGGCGGCAATACGAGGCGGGCAATCGACGCGTGGCTGGCCGCCCCGGATATCAGGATCCGACCGGCGATGGAGTTCGGCAGTATCGAAGCGATCAAGGAACTGGTGGCCGCCGGACTCGGCTGGTCGATCCTGCCGGGGTTAGCGGTAAAGCGCGACCGCGCCGGTCTCCTTACGACATCGTCGCTGCAGCCGAAGCTGACACGCCGCCTCGGCATGGTTCTTCGCCGGGACAAACATCTGACACGCGGCCTCCGGGAAATCATAAAAAGCCTGCGTTCCTTTGAGGATTAGCGATGGTTTTCGACCGACGGCGGGGCAACGCTGAAAACGTTAAACGGGCAAATATTCAGCCCGATTGTGGGGTATCACAACACCACACTGATAAGCTTTTGTTTTCACTTGTTCTTTTTTCCGACCATCGCGAAAGCCGATATTGACCCCGTGTCACATTGCCTCTATACACCGCGACAGAACGCAGCCTGTCCGGGCTGCTTTCTTTTTGGCAGGTTCGCGCTTGCCAATCCAAGCAACAAGAAACGCCCTTAAAGCCCTCGGGCCAAGGGTCCTAAAAGAGAGTATTGACATGGCAACCTTCTCACAGAAGCCTGCAGAGGTGGAGAAGAAGTGGGTGATCATCGACGCCGAAGGGCTGGTCGTTGGCCGTCTCGCTTCCATCATCGCTATGCGCCTGCGCGGCAAGCACAAGGCAACCTTCACGCCCCATGTTGACGACGGCGACAACGTCATCGTCATCAATGCCGACAAGGTGGTTTTCACCGGCAAGAAGTATTCCGACAAGGTCTACTACTGGCACACCGGTTATGCCGGCGGCATCAAGGAGCGCACCGCACGTCAGATCATTGAAGGCCGCTTCCCCGAGCGCGTCCTCGAAAAGGCCGTCGAACGCATGGTTCCGCGCGGCCCGCTCGGCCGTCGCCAGATGAAGAACCTTCGCGTTTACGCCGGTCCCAACCATCCCCATGAAGCCCAGCAGCCGGTCGCCCTCGACGTTGCCGCGCTCAACAAAAAGAACGTAAGGAGCGCCTGATCATGGCTGACCTCTCCTCCCTGAAGGATCTCGGCACGTCTTCCGAAGCTGCCGCTCCGGCCCACGTCCGCAAAGTCGATTCGCTCGGCCGCTCCTACGCGACCGGCAAGCGCAAGGACGCCGTCGCCCGCGTTTGGGTCAAGGCCGGCTCCGGCAAGATCATCGTCAACGGCAAGGACTTCACGGCTTACTTCGCCCGTCCGGTGCTGCAGATGATCCTGCGCCAGCCGATTGTCGCAGCTGCCCGTGACGGCCAGTTCGACATCATCGCAACCGTTGCCGGCGGCGGTCTTTCCGGCCAGGCCGGCGCTGTTCGCCACGGCCTGTCCAAGGCGCTGACCTACTTCGAACCGGGCCTGCGCTCGGTACTGAAGAAGGGCGGCTTCCTGACCCGTGACAGCCGCGTCGTCGAGCGCAAGAAGTACGGCAAGGCAAAGGCCCGCCGCTCCTTCCAGTTCTCCAAGCGTTAATCGTTTCGGACAGACGGAATTACGAAGGCCGGGGAAACCCGGCCTTTTTGTTTGGGCGTTTGAGGAATTCCGGCATCGCCTCGCCGGTCGCCATTGCCGCACTCCGGTTCTGCTGGTAGAAATCCGACAGAACGCTTCGCAAACGAGCGGAGCCGCAATCAAGGTCTCATCATGGGAACAACCAAGTCCGCAGACAACTAAGCCGCAACAACTTTGCGCTGTTGTTGCGGCATCTGTCCCAAAAAATCCGATACTGATGAAAGACAGATCGCCGCCGAATGAAATCATTTGAGCGGATCTTACCCATGTCTTATCCGAAAATTCCGTCGTGGAATTATTCCGTGCCGGCAAGCTTGTTGCTGATGGCTCCTTTCGACATCCTGGCGTCGCTTGCCATGGACATATATCTACCGGTTGTGCCGACGATGCCCCAGGCGCTCGGCACCTCGCCTGAAGTCGTCCAGTTGACCCTCAGCCTCTATATGCTTGTGCTCGGCGTCGGCCAGATTGTCTTTGGTCCGATCTCCGATATCGTCGGGCGGCGGCCCGTGCTGATCGGCGGGGCGGCACTATTTGCCCTTGCGTCCTGTCTGCTTGCCGGGGCCTCATCCGCACTTCTCTTCGTGGCCTTGCGATTGTTGCAGGCGATCGGCGCCTCGGCGGCTCTTGTCGCCACCTTCGCAACAGTGCGCGACGTCTACGCCGAGCGGCCGGAAAGCAGCGTGATCTATAGCCTGCTCGGTTCGCTGCTATCGCTTGTGCCTGCGTTCGGGCCGGTCGTCGGCGCGGTGATTGCCGACCACTATGGGTGGCGAGCCATCTTTCTCGTCATCGGCCTGCTGTCGATCATTGCAACTCTCAATGCCATCAGGCGCTGGCATGAAACCCGCCCTGTTACGTCGGCGACAACCATCGCAATAGGTCCGATCCTCGCGAGCTTTCCCTTCTGGATCTACACGACCGGCTTCAGCGCAGCGATGGGAGCCTTCTTCGTCTTCTTCTCGACCGCGCCCCGCATCCTGATCGATCGGGCCGGTTTTTCCGGCATCAGCTTCAGCTTCATCTTTGCTTCAGTGGCATTGGTGATGATTGTGACGGCGCGCCTTGCCAAACGCTTCATCACACGCTGGGGCATCGCAGGCAGCCTCGCAAGAGGCATGGCGCTGCTGCTTGTCGGCGCGGTGATGCTTGCCATGGGAGAGATGTTTTTGCAGGAACCGCTTGTCCGCCTCATTCTGCCGATGTGGATCATCGCCATCGGCATTGTCTTTGCGACAGCCGTTACGGCCAATGGTGCGCTTGCCGCATTCGGCAATAGCGCGGGAACGGCCGTGGCGCTCTACTTCTGCGTCGAAAGCCTGCTGGTCGGTGCTGCAGGCACATTGTTCGTGATTCTGCTCGACGGCGACACGGCCTGGCCGCTGGCGGCCTATACCGGGGCGGCAGCGCTGATAACCCTGGCTGGATTGCGCCAGCTTGCCCGGAAGGCCGTCTGAGGCCGCAGAATTGCGGCAGCGCCAACCGCAGAGCGACCGTCAAGCGGGGATCGCTTGAAATCTCGGCGCACCTCGCCTACCCCTTACCTGCCCCGAAAGGAAACATCCATTCCTTTCGGGATCGGTCAGTCGTGACCGGTGGCCAGGCGATATAAGGTCGACATCGAATGCGATTATGCTAGCGCGGCCAGAGAAGGAGCCCCCTTTGGCGAACAAGACCATCGATCATGCCTTCACAGCGACCAACCTCACTTCGGCCGCCAGCGATCCCACCTTTGCCGGCGCTCTGTCCTTCATGCGCCGCCGCTTCACCAAAGAACTTGCCGGCGTCGATGTCGCCGTCTGGGGCATCCCCTTCGACGCCGCCACATCGAATAGACCGGGCACGCGCTTCGGCCCGCAGGCGATTCGGCGCGCCTCGGCGATATTCGACAACGATGCGCAATATCCCTTCAACCGCGAACTGTTTGCCGACATGGCGGTGATCGACCATGGCGATTGCCTGCTCGACTACGGCAACCATCAGGACACGCCCGGCGCCATCGAACGCCAGGCCAATGCGATCCTCGACAGCGGCGCCTTTCTGCTGACGCTGGGCGGCGATCATTACGTCACTTGGCCGCTGCTGAAAGCCCATGCCGCAAAACACGGGCCTCTCGCGCTGGTGCAGTTCGACGCTCACCAGGACACCTGGTTCGACGAAGAGCGGCGCATCGACCATGGCTCCTTCGTGGCGCGGGCCGTGCGTGAAGGCATCATCGATCCCGACCGCTCGATTCAGATCGGCATCCGTACCCATGCGCCGGAGGATTGCGGCATCAATATTCTCTATGGTCATCAGGTCGAGGAGATGAGCGGCGGCGACATTGCCTCGGCGATCATCTCTCATACGCGCGGCGCCCCCGCCTATCTCACCTTCGATATCGATTGCCTGGATCCTGCCTTTGCCCCAGGGACCGGCACGCCGGTTGCCGGCGGTCCGTCGAGCGCCAAGATCCTCTCGGTGCTGCAGCGTCTGCACCAACTCGATATCCGCGGCGCCGACGTGGTCGAAGTGTCGCCGCCTTACGACCATGCCGATATCACCGCCATTGCGGGGGCAACGGTGGCAATGTATATGCTTGGCCTTCACGCCGAGCGACGCGCCATTGCGGCGTCACAAGGCTGATTTATCATCGTTCAAATTGAAGCCGGAAATCCTCAGAACCCATTGAAAGCGCAGGTCTAACATGGCACCGAAAATCTTCATCGATGGCGAACACGGTACAACGGGTCTGCAGATCCGTACGCGCATGGCCGGCCGCCGCGATGTCGAGCTTCTGTCCATTCCCGAGGACGAGCGGCGCAACGCCGCCATGCGCGAGGACATGCTGAACAGCGCCGATATCGCCATTCTGTGCCTGCCCGACGACGCGTCGAAGGAAGCGGTTCAGATGGTTTCGGGCAACAATAACGTCCGCGTTATCGACACCTCGACGGCCTTCCGCGTCAATTCCGGCTGGGCCTATGGCTTTGCCGAAATGGACGGTGCACAGGCCGACAAAATCAAGGCCGCCCGTTTCGTCTCCAATCCCGGCTGCTATCCGACAGGCGCGATCGGCCTCATTCGGCCGCTGCGCGCCGCCGGCATTCTGCCGGATGGCTATCCGGTGACGGTCAACGCGGTTTCCGGTTATACCGGCGGCGGCAAGCAGATGATCGCGCAGATGGAAAACCCGGATCATCCGGATGCGATCACCGCGCCGCATTTCCTCTATGGCCTGGCGCTCACTCACAAACATGTGCCGGAGATGACCGTGCACGGCCTACTCGACCGCGCACCGATTTTCTCGCCGTCGGTCGGCAAATTCGCACAGGGCATGATCGTGCAGGTGCCGCTGCATCTCGACGATCTCGCCGAGGGCGCGACGATGGAAAGCATCCACGCGGCACTGGTTGCCCATTATGCCGGACAGGGCATCGTCACCGTCGTGCCGCTCGCCGAAAGCAAGGCGCTCCCCCGCGTCAACGCCGTCGAGCTCGAGGGCAAGGACACGATGAAACTCTTCGTCTTCGGTACGCCGGGTGGTTCCCAGGTCAATCTGGTGGCGCTGCTCGACAACCTCGGCAAGGGTGCCTCGGGTGCTGCCGTGCAGAACATGGACCTGATGCTCGCCAGCTAAGGCCATGATGCTGGATAGGCTTGTCGCCGACATGCAGACGTGGTTTGCCGCCGCCCTGCCAGGTCACGGCATTTATGCGCTGATGGCGTTTGCCTTGATCGCGGGGCTAGCCCGCGGCTTTTCCGGTTTCGGCGCAGCGTTGATCTTAGTCCCGCTCGGCGGCGCCATCGTTGGCCCGAAGCTGGTCTCGCCGATCCTGCTCGTCATCGACGGCATCGCCACACTTGGGATGATCCCACCCGCCTGGCGCGACGCCAACCGGTCCGAAGTTTTCGTCATGGCGGCTGGTGCGGCACTCGGCGTCCCGGCCGGCACGGCGCTGCTGGCGCTGCTCGACCCGGCGCTGCTGCGCTGGAGCATCACGATCATCGCCATCAGCCTGCTCGCGCTTCTCGTATCGGGATGGCGCTACCAAGGCGCGCCGTCAACGCCGCTCAGCAGCGGCGTCGGCCTGATCGCCGGACTTTTCAGCGGCGCCGCGCAGCTCGGCGGACCGCCTGTCGTTGCCTACTGGCTCGGCGGCAAGAGCGACTTCGCGCGCGTCAGAGCGAATGTCGTGCTGTATTTTTCGATCTCGTCCGTCTTCAGCACCATCAGCTATTATATCGGCGGTCTGTTCGTGCCCGCTGTCTTCGCCCTCACCGTCGTTATCCTGCCGAGTTATGCGCTGGGTCTCTATGGCGGCTCGAAACTGTTCGGGCTTGCCGAGGAGCGGACCTTCCGCATCGCCTGCTACATGCTGATCGCAGCGGCAGCCATCATCGGCATGCCGCTGCTCGACGGCGTGCTGCGTTAGAACGAATGACAGCCTCCCGCTTTCAATCGCGTTCGGTGATCGTCGTCTCGTGCGGGTATTCGCCGTAAAAGCCACGCCAGTTGGCGACGGCGAAACCGAATACAACAAGCGCGCCAGCCTGATGCAGCAGGCCCCAGTGAAGCGGCACCTGCATCAGCAGCGTGGCAATGCCGATCGCCGCCTGAACGGTCACCAGCGCGAAAAGCACGACGGCGCGGCGGGCATGGGTGGTCCAGGGTGCGGCGCGAAGGGCGATTACCATGTTGATCAGCACCAGTGCGAAGAGCGTATAGGCGCCGATGCGGTGGATGAACTGCACTGTCTTCGGGTTCTCGAAGGCATTGATCCAGAAGGGCTGCTGAATGAGCAGATCGGAGGGAATGACGGCGCCATCCATCAATGGCCAGGTATTGTAGGAAAAACCGGCATCGAGTCCCGCCACCAGGGCACCGAGATAGATCTGGAACAGCGCGAAAATGGCGATCACGGCAGCGAAGCCGCGCGAGCTGCGTACCGGCGCCGGATCGTTGGAGTGCGGCGACAGCCCGCGCATGATCCACATGCAGCCGGCAAAGATTAGGCAGGCCATGACGAGATGCGTCGCCAGCCGGTACTGACTGACATCAGTGCGAACGGAAAGGCCTGAGGACACCATCCACCAGCCGATGAAACCCTGCAGGCCGCCGAGCGCCAGGATGCCGACGAGCGGCCAGCGCAGGCGTTTCTCGATCCGCCCCGTCAGCCAGAAAAAAAGAAGCGGCAGCGCGAAGATCACGCCGATGCCGCGGGCGATCAGCCGGTGCGCCCATTCCCACCAGAAGATGCTCTTGAACTCGTCGACGGTCATGGAACTGTTCAATTGCTGAAATTCGGGAATGCGCTGGTAGAGGCGGAACTCCTCTTCCCATTCCGCGGCCGACAGCGGCGGAACGACGCCATGGATCGGCTTCCACTCGGTGATCGAGAGGCCGGAATTGGTGAGCCGCGTTGCCCCTCCGACGAGCACGAGACAAAAGAGCGCCAAAAGCACAAAGCCGAGCCACAGCCGCAAGGCGCGGCGGTCGCGGTTCTGCTTGCGTACTTCGCTCAGGATCGCCTGTTCCGTGGTGAGGTTCGCGACGGCCATGATGTCTCCTTCTATCCGGCAGTTGATTTGCCCCACCGGCTCATGCAAAACAAGCCCCGAAGCTTTGCGGCATGCCGTCGCGCCGCTCCGCGCTACCCATACAAGAGATAAACAATGCCCGTCCGCCTTCGCAAATTCATCGGCACGATCCTTATCATCGTGCTTGTGCTCGTCTATGCGCTGGTGGCGAACACGATCGCGGTGGCGACGCTCGGCAACGCCCCCTGGTGGGGGCACCTGCTCTATTTCCTGCTGACCGGCCTGCTTTGGGTCTTGCCGGCAATGGTGATCATCAAGTGGATGGCCGGGCCGCGGCAACAGTAGGCCATTAACGGCCGAATAACCGTGATCGGCGGAAAACCCCGCGGATGGGCGGCGGTTAAACCAAATATATGTCCTGCACACCTACCTTCCCGGTCAGCATTTTGACCGGAGAGTCCCCGTGCAGACGCAAAAGTTCGATATTGATGAACAGTCGTCAGATGATGGCGCGCTCGCCGATATGGCGATCTCACGCCTACGCCAGGTGAGTATGAAACTTGCCATGGCAAAAATCGACATCTCGGTTTTCGACGCGATGCAGCCATTGGAGGATGATTGGCGGGCTCTGGAGGTCGATGATCTCCATTCGCTTCATCAAAGCTACGATTGGTGCGCCGCCTGGGTGAATGCCTTTCAGCGGCCGCTGGCAATTCTCAAGGGCACCTATGCCGGCGAGACAGCCTTCATTCTGCCGATCGAGATTGTCAAATCCCGTGGATTGACCGTCGCAAAGTTCATCGCTGCCGATCACAGCAATATCAATACCGGTCTGTTCTCCGGCAATTTTGCCGAAAGTGGCGGCAGCATCGACGCGCAGAAGTTCGCGGCGCAGCTTCGGCAGGCCTTGAAGGGCCATGCAGATCTGCTGCTGCTGCAAAACGTCCCGCTGGAATGGCGCGGGCGGCAGACCCCGCTCACCGGACTGCCGATGGTGCAGAACCAGAACCACGCCTATCAATTGCCGTTGCTCTCCCATTTCGAGGAGACGCTGAAGCAGCTCAACGCCAAGAGCCGACGTAAGAAATTCCGCGTTCAGTCGAGGCGTCTGGAAGCAGCCGGGGGCGTCGACTACGTCATTCCACAAACATCGCAAGAGCAACACCACCTGCTCGACATCTTCTTCCGCTTGAAGAGTGCCCGCTTCGCGAGCCTTGGCCTGCCCGACGTCTTCGCCGATCGCGAAACACAGGCCTTCCTGCACGGCCTCATCGGCAAGCAAGATGATGCGAGACAATATTTCGCCCTGCAGATGCATGCGCTGCGGCTGAAGGGTGAAAATAAAGACGGGATCGCCGCGATATCAGGGATTTCGCGCAAGGGCGACCATGTCATATGCCAGTTCGGGGCGATCGACGAAGACCTTGTACCGGATACAAGCCCCGGCGAGTTCCTATATTGGCAGGCGATCGCAGGGCTGCATGGCAGAGGTGTCGCGCTGTTCGATTTCGGCCTCGGCGACCAGACCTACAAGCGTTCCTGGGCACCAGTGGAGACCGAGCATTATGATGTGGTCCTGCCGGTCTCGCCGTTCGGAGTCGCCGCAGGCGCCGCGCACCGGATCGTCACCCGTAGCAAGGCGCATATCAAGGCGCGTCCCAAACTCTATAAATTGGCCCAAGGCATCCGCGCACGGATCGGCTGAAATCGCTGAACACTTTCGCGCGACATGCTCTAGGCAGCCTGCCCGAGCTCCTGCTCGTCCGCTTGGCCGCCCGACATCAGCACGACGCGCTGATAGCCCGCCGCCTGGAACTCCGTCATCAGGGTAACGAAGATCGTCTCCTCTAGCTGCGGCAGGGAGAGGATAATTTCAACATCCCGGCTGCGCGTCAGCCGCGAGACGCCGGCGACATCGGCCGCACCGCATTCGACCACCACGACGTCGTAGGCGGCGGCGAGCGCATCGAGCAGCAGCGACAGCCGGTCGACACCGCGCATGGCGCGGCGCACGTCGCTCTGGCCCTGCGGGATCAGATGGGCATCGGAAAGCCGATCGCCATGGATCGTGTCGCCGAAGGCGGCCTCGCCGCACAGCAGATCGGTGACACCAAGAGCTGTCTGGTCCTCGGCCATCAGTTCTGTGGGATAGCCGGAGCCGGTCATATCAATCAGAACGACGCGGCGGCCGGCATCGGCGAGCATGCGCGTCAACGCAACAGTCGCCGCCGAACCGTTGTCACCAGTTGGAGATATGGCGATTGCCAGCGGCGCGCGGCTGCCCGTGAGGTAGTCCGCAACGGAGGCAATGGAAAATTCGTTGTCGTCCTCCGGCGCCTCTTCGGCGGCCGCCGTTTCTTCGATCCCGTCCTTTCCGTCATCCTCCGTGACAACGGCGAGCATGCTCGGCTGGACGAGCCTTCTGGCGGCCGGGGCGGCCTGCGCCACTTCCCTGTCTTCCGCGGCCATTTCCGCCTTGACTGCGTTACGGGACATATCGACGGCACGAAGCGCCCGACCGCTGAAGAGTTCGGCGAGCATGGTGACGATGGCGCTCAGGATCAGCGTCGCGACGGCGGCGACGACAACGATCGGCACCACCTTCGGGAAATAGGGATCGACCGGCTCGATTGCCCGGGACACGATACGGGCGTCGGCCGGGCTGGAATTGCGGTCGGCGCGCGAGGCGGCCTCGCGGTAACGAACCAGATAGGTTTCGAGCAGCTGGCGCTGGGCGTTTGCCTCGCGCTCCAGCGCGTTGAGGCCAACCTCGTCTTCGCCGGCACGGGCGCTGTTGGCCTGAACCGCGTCCTTCTGGCGCTCGAGCTCGCTTGCGCGGAGGTCGGCAACCTTCGCCTCATTTTCGATGCTGGCCAGAATCTTCTGCGTCTCCTGGCGGATTTGGCCGCGAATATCGGAGAGCTGGGCACGCAGGCTCTTCAGCCGGGGGTGACTGTTGAGAAGGCTGGTTTGCAGATCCGATATTTGCGACTGCAGGCCCGATTCCGTCGCCTTCAGCCGCTGGATCGCCTGGGAAGACATGATGTCAGGCAGCGTATCGGAGGCTTCGCCCGATGACAGCGCATTGCGCACTGCCTGCGCCCTCGCCTCGGCATTGGCCTTGTCGCCCCGCACGCGGGTGAGTTCTGCGGAGATGTCATTAAGCTGCTGGGTGGGGAATGTGGTCGTGCCGTTCGTTTGCAGCAGACCGTGGTTGGTGCGATATTCGGCAACCTTCTTCTCGGCCTCGCTGACCTTCTGCCGCAGGTTTTCGATCTCCGGCTCGAGCCAGCGCGTCGCTTCCGAATTGGAGGCGAGCTTGGCGCCGCTCTGGGTGGAAAGGTAGACATTCGCCATGGCGTTCGGGATGGCGGCCGCGAGCTTCGGATCCTTCGACGTGAAATTGATGCCGATGACGCGCGAACCCGGCACTTGGTAGACCTGCAGCCGCTCGACGAAAGCGTCGATTACCCGTTCTTCCGGCGGGTTCTCGATCGGATTCTTCTTCAAATGCAGCTTCACCAGGATGCTGCTCATCGCCGAGCCGTTGGCGGCATCTTCGAATTCCGGCAGATTGTAGAGTTTCAGGTCGTTGATCACCTTCTTGAGGAGATCGGCCGATTGCAGGAGCTGCACCTGGCTGGCGATATTCAGCTCGTCCATCAGCGGCCCGCCGCCGGCGTCGCTCGCTTGCTGGGTACTCGCGAAGGCCGGTGCGCGGGGTTCGATAAGGATGCGTGTTTCGCTGCGATATTGCGGCGAGATGATCTTGGCGCCGGCAAAGGCGACGCCGGCCGCCGCGAGCGTTATCGTAAAAATCCTGAGCCGGCGCGCCCAAACGGCGCGAACCAGCTGGCCGAGGTCGATGTCCACATCCTGATCACGCACTACGCCGGACATGCTCTTACTCCACAACAAAATCGCCGCAAGCGTAAACGACCATGGTAACGCAACGGTTAATGGAGATCCTGCCAAGAATAGCGGCGATCGGCAAAGAACTGGCGAATTGTCATACGCCTTTTACCGGGCATTAACCCTAACGGATCGATAACGGCTGCACCGAGTTCATTTTCTGTGAGCACAAGCGGATGTCTGTCGCCCCGCCCAAGATCCTTTTGGCCCTGAGCCTTGCAGCCATCACGGCAGCATTGGGCGGATGCACTACGTATAAGCCGGCTCCGAAAGCCTTCAACGAGGCGACCATCCAGCCCTATACGCTTGATAGCGGCGACCGGCTGCGCATCACCGTCTTCGACCAGCAGAGCCTGACCAATACCTACACTGTGGATCAGGCCGGTTATATCGCCTTCCCCCTCATCGGCCAGGTCCCTGCCCGCGGCCGAACCCTGCAGCAACTTTCAGGACAGATCGCCCAGAAACTGCAGCAGGGCTATCTTCGCGATCCCGATGTCACCATCGACGTCGACCGCTACCGCTCGATCTTCATCATGGGCGAAGTCGGGCAGCCCGGCCAATATGCCTATGTTCCGGGCATGACCGTACAGAATGCCATCGCCGTTGCCGGCGGCTTCTCCAGCCGCGCCAACCAAAGCATGGTCGATGTCACCCGCAAGATAAACGGACAGGTCCTGACCGGCCGCATCAACATATCCGGCCCGATCATCGCCGGCGACACGATCTACGTTCGCGAACGGCTCTTCTGAGCAATGACAAGAGAGAGGCCGCTCCGCATTCTCCACTGCTTCAGGTCGCCGGTCGGCGGAATTTTCCGCCATGTCCGCGATCTGGTCGAGGAGCACAGCAAGGCGGGCCATCACATCGGCATCCTTTGCGACAGCTCGACCGGCGGCGAGCACGAGGACAGACTGTTCGACGATATCCGCCCATATCTCTCGCTCGGCCTGACGCGCGTGCCGATCCGCCGCTCGGTCAGCCCGTCCGATATCGCGACGATGTGGGATACGTACAAGAAGATTAAAAGTTTGCGGCCGGATGTGCTGCACGGGCACGGCGCCAAGGGCGGCGTGCTCGCGCGACTTGCCGGCTCAGCCCTGCGGGTGAACAGGTATCGCGTAGCCCGCCTCTATACCGCGCATGGCGGAAGCCTGCATTATTCGCGCTCCTCATTCACAGGACAGTTCGTCCTCAGGATGGAGCGCCTGCAGGAATATTTCACCGATGCGCTGGTCTTCATCTGCGAATACGAGCGCGACACCTATACCCGCAAGGTGGGCAAGCCGCGGACGAAGACGAAACTGATCTATAACGGCATCGGAGAGCGTGAATTCGAGCCGATCCACACCCGGTCGGATGCCGTGCATTTCATTTATGTCGGAATGCTTCGGGACCTCAAGGGTCCCGATCTGTTTGTCGATGCCTTCGCCAAGACCGAGCGGCTGCTCGGCAGGCCCCTTTCGGCGCTGATGATCGGCGACGGACCTGACCGGGACCGCTACCGCGAGATGATGATCGAGCGCGGCCTCGGCAAACGGATCGGCATGCTGCCGGCAATGCGTATCCACGAAGCCTTTGCCATGGCGCAAAATCTCGTCGTCCCCTCTCGCGCCGAAGCCATGCCCTATATCGTGCTCGAAGGGCTGGGAGCCGGCAAGACGATCATCGCCAGCCGCGTCGGCGGCATTCCCGAAGTGCTCGGCAAGGACAGTCCGGCTCTTGTCGAGCCAGGCAATTCCGACGATCTCGCCCGCGTCATGGCGGAAGCGCTCAGCACGCCCGGCTGGCACGCCAGAACAATGCCGTCGCATGAGGCGGTAAAGGCCGTGTTTTCCTCCACGGTGATGGCTCAGGATGTGCTGAAGCTGTACCATGAACTCGTCAATCCCGCCGGACAGGCAGTGTCCGTCGCCCTGTAAATATTTCTTAGGGGCTTTCTGGTATTCGCTTGCTGACAACGAGCGATAAAACCCCATGAACAAATTGGAAAAAAGCGATCAATTCGACGTGGAAGCGCTGCGCAAGCAAATTTCCGACATCGAGGCGCGCCGCAACGCAGGTCAGGCGCACTCCGCCGAACCGGTCGAAATCAATCATTATGCCCGGCAGATCGCCGAACAGTTCCGCGACGGTACCCGTTCGCCTGTCATTATTATCGGCCAATTGCGGCTGCTGGAATTCCTGGCGCTCTTTTTGATTGCCTTGATCGTCCACTACTTCTGGCCCGGCGACGGCAGCGATCCCCTGCTGGTGCGGGCAGGCATGGCCGCGATCGCTTCGGCCTCGACCGTCATCGCCCTGCAGCTTGCCGATACCTATACCATTCCCGCACTCCGGGCGAAGCTGCGGCTGATGCCACGCATTCTTGCTTCATGGACGATCGCGCTTGTGCTGACCATCGGCCTGTTTGCGCTCATTCGTGGCACGACATGGGCGATGGCCGATGCCTATGTTCCCTGGTTTGCCGCCGGGGTGCTGTTTCTCTCTGCCGAGCGTTTCCTTGTCGCCTACGGCATCCGCAATTGGGCGCGCAACGGCATCATGGAGCGGCGCGCCGTCATCGTCGGCGGCGGCGAACCGGCCAAGGAGCTGATCCGGATCCTCGAACAACAAGCCGACAACGACATCCGCATCTGCGGCATCTTCGACGACCGCGGCGAGAAGCGTTCGCCGATCATGGTCGCGGGTTACCCGAAGCTCGGCACAGTGGCGGAACTCGTCGAATTCGTGCGGCTGACGCGCATCGACATGCTGATCATCGCCCTGCCACTTTCGGCTGAGGCGCGTATCTTCGATCTCCTGAAGAAGCTCTGGGTCCTGCCGGTCGATATCCGGCTTGCGGCGCACGCCAACCGCCTGCGCTTCCGGCCACGCGCCTATTCGCATGTCGGCGCTGTTCCGATGCTCGACATTTTCAAGATGCCGATCCGCGACTGGGATTCCGTCGCCAAACGCGGCTTCGACATCTTTTTCACTCTGGTCGCGCTTGCGCTGCTCTGGCCGCTGATGGCCGCAACCGCGATCGCCATCAAGGCGACCTCGGAAGGCCCCGTCTTCTTCATGCAGAAGCGTCACGGCTTCAACAACGAAGTCATCAACGTCTTCAAGTTTCGCTCGATGTACACAAACATGGCCGATCCTACGGGCAAGGCCGCGGTGACCAAGGGCGACCCGCGTGTCACTCGCGTCGGAAGGTTCATCCGCAAAACCTCGATCGACGAGCTGCCGCAGCTTTTCAACGTGCTGCGGGGAGATCTCTCACTGATCGGTCCGCGTCCGCATGCGGTTCTTGCCCAGGCGCGCGACCGCGCCTTCGCCGATGTCGTCGAAGGCTATTTCGCCCGCCACCGCGTCAAGCCGGGCGTTACCGGTTGGGCGCAGATCAACGGCTGGCGCGGCGAGGTCGACAATGACGAGAAGATCAAGTTCCGCACGGCCTACGACCTCTATTACATCGAGAACTGGTCGCTCTGGTTCGATCTCAAAATCCTATTCCTGACGCCGATCCGGCTGCTCAACACGGAAAACGCCTATTGAGCGCGGTCGAGGCGACATATTCGCGTGTCGCCCAGCCGCAACGGGCGGCGCTGCGGCTCATCGGCTCGGCCTTCGTTGCCTTTGGCGTTTTCCTCTCCGGGTTTGTCATCGATGAGCCGGCGCCTTATGAACTGTGGATGGCGGGGCTGATTGGCCTCTGGTTCATCCTGGGCCTCAGAATTTCGCGCAGCGTTGCGCCGTTACTTGCCCTGCTGCTCACTTTCAATATCGGCGGCATGCTGTCGCTGACCCAGATGAAGGACCTCGCAACGGCACCGATGTATATTGCCGTCTCGACCTTCCTGGCGCTGACCGCGGTTTTCTACGCGGCGATCATCGAGGACAGCCATAAGCGGCTGCCGCTGATCTTCAACGCCTGGACCATGGCTGCCGTCGTCACGTCGGCGCTCGGCGTGCTCGGCTATTTCCACGCCTTTCCGGGCTCGGAAGTATTTACTCTTTATGATCGCGCCAAAGGCGCGTTCCAGGACCCGAACGTCTTCGGCCCGTTCCTGGTGCCCCCGTCGCTCCATCTCGTCCACGGCATTCTGGTCGGCGATCTGAAGAAATCGCCGTTGAAGGCGGCCGCCCTTCTCGTGATTGCCCTCGGCATATTTCTCTCCTTTTCCCGCGCCGCCTGGGGTCTCTTTGCGCTCGGCGTCATGCTGTTGATTTTCATCATGCTGCTGAAGGAGCGCAGCGGCGCCTTCCGCTTGCGAGTGCTGATCCTGTCGCTGGCCGCGATCATCTTGTTGGTCGCATCGCTGCTCGTGGCGCTGCAGATCCCAAAGGTCGCGGAGTTGTTTTCGACACGCGCCCAGCTTGTGCAGCAGTATGATGGTGAATATCTCGGCCGTTTCGAGCGCCACAGGATCGGTTTCACCATGATGATGGAGCGCCCGCTCGGCATCGGCCCGCTCGTGTTCGGCACGATGTTTCCCGAGGACGAGCATAACATCTGGCTGAAGTCGCTCACCTCCTATGGCTGGCTCGGCTTCGTCAGCTATGTCGGAATGCTCCTCTGGACGCTCATCCTGGGTTTCCGGAACCTGCTTCACGACCGACCCTGGCAACCCTTCCTGATGATTGCCTGGATATCCGTTCTCGGCCACGCGGCGATTGGCAACGTCATCGACATCGACCACTGGCGCCATGTCTATCTGCTCTTCGGCACGGTCTGGGGCTGCGCGGCGCTGGAAGTGCGCCACAGGCGAGGCCGAACTCCCAAAGGAACGGCTTAGTCTGCCGCCTGATCACGGGGCTATTTCGTCGCGCCTGCCGTCAAGCCGGCAATAAACCGCCGCTGGAAAACGAGATAGGTCAGTATTAGCGGGGCGATGACAATGACGGCACCAGCGGTCAGAACCGGCGTGTTGACGGTATAGCGCCCCTGGAAAAACAGCATGCCGAGGGGCAGCGTCCGATAGGCATCGTCATTCACCAGAATGAACGGAATCAGAAACTCATTCCAGGTCCAGATGAACAGGAACAGCGCCAGTGTCGACATCGCCGGCACCATCAGCGGAACGACGATCTTGCGTAAAATATAGAATCGCCCCGCGCCATCGAGGACGGCCGCTTCCAGAATTTCTTCCGGCAATTGCTGCATCGCGCTGGCAAGAAAGATCGTCGAGAATGGTATCGACATCGCGATCTGCGGCACGATGACGGCCGTATAGGTGTTGATCAACCCAAGATACCGCATTTCATAATAAAGCGGGATGATGAAGGCCTCCGCCGGCACCATCATGCCGAGTGTCAGGATAGCGAACAGGGTGCGCCTTAGCGGAAAGGACAGATAAGCGAAGGCAAAACCAGTCAGCAGGCCCAGAAGGACGCTTGCCGCAACGACAGGAATGACAACGATGATCGAATTCCAGAAGTAGATGTTGAAATGCCCGGCGTTCCAGGCATCAAGGTAATTTTCGAAATGCGGATAGGCCGGCAGCGCGAATGCGCCCTGCAGAACGTCGGCCTTGCTCTTGATCGAGGTCAGCAGCAGAAGCAGGAACGGCGTGATCGTTACAGCTGCAAGAAGCCAGAGGACAAGGCGAAGAAAGAGCGGGGCGGCGGGAATGTTGGACTTACGGCTCATCAAGCCATTCCTTTACTTTTTGAGCCCACCAGCCGGTGAATTACAAAATTGATTGCGAATGTCAGCAGCGCGCCGACAATGGCGATGGCCGCAGCCGCGCCGAACCGATTGAGCTCGAAACCGAGCTGATACATGTAGATGTTCGGTACGAGCGTGGCGTTGGCGGGTCCGCCGCGGGTCATTGTAAAAATCAGGTCGAAGCTTTTGATCGAGGCGATGACCGTCAGCAGCAAAACCACCCTGATCTCCGGCATGAGAAGCGGCAGGGTTATCCAGAAAAACGTCTTTCGCGCCGAAGCGCCATCGACTTTCGCAGCATCAAAGAGTGATGGATCGATGCGCTGAATTCCCGTGAGGAAAATGACCATGCAGAAACCGAAGAAATACCAGGTGGCAACGATCCCGACCGCGGGAAGCACGAAGTTGAAATCTCCCAGCCAAGGGAGTGCGAACATGCCTAAGCCCACTGCTCTCAGAAACTGGTTGAACGGGCCGAATGCAGGATTGTAGAGCCATGCCCAGATGATACCCAACACGGCAGTCGGCATGATATATGGGAGGAACAGGAATGTCCGCAGAGCGAGCTGTTCTTGTTGCTTCAGATTCCAGACGCAGGCGGCAAGACCTATGCCGAGCCCGAGCGGCAGGACGCAGTAGAATATCATCAGCTCGGCATTGTTGCGCAAGGCGATGTAAAAACGATCATCGGAAAAGAGATCGATGTAATTGCCGAGGCCAACCCATTTGGGCACGGTCAAGCCATCCCAACTGGTTAGGCTCAACCCCAGAGCCGCGACAATCGGACCGAAGACAAAGGCCGCGTAAAGCAGCAATCCGGGGAAGAGATAGATCCAATTGGTATGTTCGGAGCCATCAAGTGGGGAGCGCTTCATTCCGGTACTCCATGAAGCCAAAGCTATGGTCGTCGTGCAGCAAGTCTGAGATCGCGGCGCTGATTTCTTGAAATGATGTCGACGGGACGCAGGCCGCGGACGGTCGCGGCCTGCGTCCGCGCCATTTATTTCTGACCCTTCAGGTAAGCCTGATAATCCTTGTCCATGGCATCGACAAAGGCTTCAGGCGTGAGCTTGCCGGACAGGAGAAGCGGCGTGTTATCGTCGATTGTCTTCAACATCGTCGGGCTCGACCAATCGGGATAGTGGCCGAGAGCGTCATTGGCGTTGAGCGTCTTCCACATCTCGATGCCGGCGCTCAGCAGCGGCGTGAGCTTGGGCTTCGCATCCGCCGCAAGCGACGTTGCCGGAAGATAGCTGGCATTGGCCCAGGTTTCGGCAGCCTTTTCCGAAACCATGTAGTCGATATATTCACCGGCCAGGTCCTGCGTTTTCTGATCTTTGGCAAGGCTCGTTATCGCCCACGCAAGATCCACGCCGCCGACGCTCAGCGGCTTAGTAATGCCTTTCGGGGCAGGAATGGCCATGAAGCCGATATCCTGGTTGTGCTGCATATCGCCGAAATACCAGGTTCCCGAGATCAGGAAGGCGCCCTGCCCAGATATGAAGAGCTGGACGGCGTCGTCACCCGAAATGCCCTCGAAACCGGGATAGAAATAGCCGCCCTGCGCCCACTTCTGCACCAGTTTTGCGGATTCGATGTTGCCCTTGGTGTTCCAGGAGCCGCCTCTGCCATAGATCAGATCATCAAGCTCGGCTCGATTGCTTGCGTCGATATGGGCTTGATCGATGGCGCCAATCATGTGCAGGGCCAGATGCTGCTTTGCGCTGCCCATCATGAATGGCGCAACGCCCTTTTCCTTCAGCTTGTCGAGATCGGCCAGGAGTTCCTCGAAAGTCTTCGGCAGCGCTATGCCGGCATCGTCGAGGATCTTCTTGTTGTAGTAGAGGCCGACGATCTCGGCGAGGCCTGATATGCCGTAGGTCTTACCGACGCCAAACTTTGGCCCATCCCAGCGATCTCGCGCCAGCACGGAATCGGACTGCCGCTTATCCCAGCTGTATTTCTTGATGTAGTCGTCAACCGGCAGGAGCAGTCCTTCCTTGACCATCGCGCCCATATCGCCGGCGCCCTGGTTGACTTTCGTGACGACCGGGCCGTTGCCTGCCGAAACCGCAAGCTTCAGCGTCAACTTCATGTCATCGAATGTGCGGGCGGTACGCTTGATCGTAACGCCGGGATGCGCAACCTCGAAGTCCTTGTTCAGTTGCTCGATGACCGCACTCTGACCTTCATAGGTCTGGTCGTCCCATACAGCCAGATCGTCAGCGCGCGCCGCCGCCGAAAGGCTGAAGCTTACAAGCGCAGCGCCGGTCAGCGCGACAGCTGCCTTCCATTGGCTTGCCGACAGAATGTTGATCGATTTCACGCTACTTCTCCTCTGTTCCACCTTTATTCGGTTTATTCTCCACTCCCCGTTCAGGCCGGGCGCCACGCACCGGCCGAACGTTTTCTTCCCTCAGAGCTTTGCCGGGCTGGCGAATCTGAGGTAATCATCAATGCATCAGCCTTCTCGCGGCCTGAAATGACAAAGCCCCGCAGGAGGTGGCAATGTGATGGACACCAATTGCTTCATCCGTCCGGCGATTGATGCGGATATCGACGCCCTTTTCGACATCTGCCTGAAAACCGCGAATGGCGGAGACGATGCGAGCGCGCTTTACAGCGACCCGCATCTGCCCGGCTACATCTGGTCGGTACCCTATCTCAAATTCGCCAAAGACTTCGCCTTTGTTCTCGTCCAGAACGACCGCCCGGTCGGCTATGTCGTCGGCACGCCGGATACCAGCGCGTTCGACAGAGACTTGCAGGCGAACTGGTGGCCGTTCGTGCGCCGGGAGATCGCGGGACTGACGCCCGCCCGTCCGCGCGACGCCGACGTGATCGAGCGAATTCACAATCCCCGCAGCGGAACGGCGTGGCTTCAAGACATGTACCCCGCGCATCTCCACATCAATATTCTTCCCGGGCGTCAGGCAGCCGGCTGGGGACGCAGGATGATCAGCACCGAGCTTCAGGCGCTCAGGGATCATGGGGTCGGAGCCGTACATCTCGGCGTCGATCCGAACAACGAACGCGCCAGGGGCTTCTACCGCCACCTCGGCTTTTCGGAATTCGAACGGGATGGCGGCGTCGCCTTCGCAATGCGGATCGACTAGGGATTTGACTAGAGCCGACGACGCCGTAGAGTTCATGACATCGGCTCCGCATTCGCGGCGTCCAGCCCATATTTGAGAACCACCGCCGCCGGCATGGCGCTCCAGCCCTGAAGCAGCGAGCCGCGCCCGTAAGGCGGCGAGAAATACTCCACCGCGCCGATCCAGCCGTTGTCGAGGCAGGTTTCCCACCAGCGCGTCAATGCGTAGCGAGCGCCTCCAAGTCCGTGGCGAAGGCGTTCTTCGGCGTAGGCGCCGTCCCAATAAGGCCAGTCCGAGCCGTTATGGTAGCGGTAGGGAAAGGCGGTCTTGGATCGCAAATCGCTTTGCCGCTTGAATGGTGGATAGGCGCACATCACACCCCAACTGCCATAGGGCTGTTCCTGATTGTTGCGCGTTTCCAGTCTGGTTTCAAACGCTCTCAGGAGACCGACAGCCTTCTCCTCTGAAATAGCACTAAATCGCGACAAGGTCAGGCTGTCGAGAGCCAGATGATCCTCGACAAAAGAGCCAGGCGTTCCGTAGTCGATATATCCTCCCGTTGCCGGCACGAAGAGCCTGGCTTCGATTTCCCGGCGAGCAAGCATTGCGGTTTTGCGCGCATGTTCGGCAAGGCTCGGATCGTGCCCCTCGCCCAGTCTCGCCACCGCATCCATCGCGCCGACGAAGAGGCCGAGATCGTAGGAGACAAGGCCGTCACGGAAGACATTGTCGGCCCAATCTCGGTCGTTGCGCGGCTTCAGCGGCAGAACGCTGTCGGGACCGGCCAGACTGACATAGCGATCCATGATCGCCCTCACTGTCGGCCAATGAAACTGCACCTCGGCCACGTCTTTCGTAACGCCGAAATAATCATCCAGAAAAAGAATGAAGAAAAGCGGACTGTCGAAGTGGTCGCTCCACCAATCCTGCGGACGATTATGATACTCCGGAACTGCTCTTTTGTGGTTTCTGGGATTGGCCTTGCAGTCAGCGACGAAGCTCTGCCAGGCATCCGATTGCGCCGGTCCCGTCAGAATAACGCCGCTCGGGGCCTCTCCGTCGGGCTGGATTCCCTTGGCGAGCAGCCGGATCTCGTCGCGCACCGCCTCCGGAGCAAGCGTCAGAAGAGGCTGCATCGTCCAATAGCCATCGCGGTAATAGGTCCGCGCCGGAGCGCTATAGGCCTGCCCGGCGGCAAGGCCGGCGAAGGCGCCGTTTTCGTCGCGCCTTATGCTGGAAAGGGCCGCATGTATGCCCTGGCTGACCATGCTGCGCATCAGCGGGTCGGCCTCAGGCATCATGTCGCAACGCGCCACATATTCCGCGGCTTCGGTGATAATGGCTTCACTGGTGAGATCGAGCGCTCTCTCGGCTTCATTTCTCGAGGCACCGCCGGCAATCCGCAGATCGGACTCTTGAGCTTCCACGATAAGGGCGCCCCAGCCCATTTCGAAAATCTGCCGATGGCCGCTGCGGGACACCTTCGCTTTCGCGTCTCGCCCATCAGGCTCGTGCCACCAGGCGCAACGGCGCGCTGGATAGACGCCCTCCAGGCTCACTCCTTTGATCAGCATCACCGGCAGCGACTGCGCGACGAAAACACCGCCCTGTTTCGAGACGAGCCGGTTCGGAGCGTAACTATAGGGGCCGGCGATCGGAGAAAACCGCACGCGCCCCAAGCTGCCGGCACCCCAAAGGGCAAGATCGGCATATCCGTCCGGATGAACATCCGCCTGAAGGCGTGGCGCCATTATAGGCAGCAATACGCCGGCGTTCGCTGAAAGCTGTCCATCCGTCGAGGGCTTTATCATACACAGGTCCCCGACAGCCGTGTTGAGGAACCCGTAGAACGCGAAACGGAGAAACAGCCGAACCAGCCTGAGCCGATTCCCCTTCGGGCGATCTTGGCGCGTGCGCGCTGACCCAGACAATATGTATGGTGCATACTTGTCCACGACCCTCTTCAATCGCGCATGTGATTACGCGTTGATCCCCAGCCTACAGGCGGCTCCTCTTTTGTCAAGGACGTAGACAAATTGTCGACTTCCGTGTACTGAACTCGGCCAACGAGACGAGGGTTGAGGACTAAACCCGCCATTTCGCGATGGTTGAGAACCGGACCAACCTTACATTAGGGATACACCTCGAACTAATTGGAACGAGCAGCCGGATGGCAACGACCTCTTCTATCGTACAGACTCCCATCGCACGAAAAATCTCGACCAACGCGGTGATCCGGACCGTGTTAGCCAAGGGGAAGATCTCTCGCGCCGATATTGCCAAGCTGACCGGCTTATCGAAACAGACCATTTCCGATGTCGTGCGCGATCTTGAGGATGAGGGGTGGCTGAAAGCTGTCGGGCAGACCGATGGTCGTCCCGGCCGGAATGCGATCATCTATGAAATCAACGCAAGCGCGGGCCTGGCTGTCTCCATGGATCTCGGAGGCACCAAGATCGCTGCGGCTATCTGCGATCTGTTGGGTAACGTCGTTGCGGAAACCAAAATGCCCACCGATCCACGCGGTGGACCGCATCTCGTCAACCAGTTCAGCGACCTGATCACTCAACTCGCGCTTGCGGCAGGGACGACTGCCGACAAGCTGCGTCTCGTCGTTCTCGGCAGTCCCGGCGTTCTCGATCCGGCTACCGGACATATCAATGTGGCGCCGAATATTCCCGGCGTGGACGCGATGGATCTGCGGCAAGCGTTCAGCGACAAGATGGGCATACCGGTGATCATCGAAAATGACGTCAACCTCGCCGCGCAAGGGGAGAGATGGCGGGGACACGGCGTCGAGGTCGGCAATTTTGCTTTCGTGGCGCTTGGCACCGGCGTCGGCATGGGCATTATCGCCAATGGCGCGCTGTTGCGTGGTGCCCGTGGCGCGGCCGGCGAAATCGCCTATCTTCCACTCGGCGGCGATGCATTTGATCCCGGCGGTTTTACACTGGGAACCTTCGAGAGCGCGGTCGGCAGCGTTGCGATGCTGCGGCGCTATACCGGTTTCGGCGGCCGCAACGCTTCTACCGTGGCCGACCTCTTCGCGGCGTTCAATGCAGGCGAAACGAGCGCTATCGCCGCAATCGAAGAAACGGCGAGGCTGGTGGCCATCGCTATTGCCGCCATCGGAGCAACTCTCGACCCCGAGCTGGTGATCACCGGCGGCAGCATTGGTGCAAGGCCGGAACTCGTAAACGCCATCCGCGGTTTTCTGCCGCGTTGCACCCCCTACCCGCCGCGCATCGAGATCAGCCGCTTCGGCAACCGCGCCGCCCTCATGGGAGGCATGGGGATCGCCGTCGAGCGCATGCATGACGATCTGTTCGGTGTAAAATTGCGGGACGCTTGAAAATTACGACAGGTCGCAATCAGCCGCTGCGCCACTTGCGAAGCGCGGCAAATGCGCTAGATTTTGCGCCATGATCACTGCAACGCAGATACGCGGCGCGCGCGCCATGATCGGAATGAGCATCGAAGAGCTCGCCGCCGCAAGCGGCTTGCCGGTCGAGATCGTGACGGCGTTGGAAAAGGGCCAGTTTGAGGGTGAGCCGCATGCGCTGTTCGACGTGCGCAGTACCCTCGAGGCGCACGGCATCATCTTCCTGTCGAGCGGCAATCAAGATGAAGGCGGTCCCGGCATCCGGTTGCGGGCACGCACATCAACCGATGACGGCATCCGGCCGGAAAATCTCAATGCCGCCAATGATGACTGACCAGATCTATCCGTCAGGTTTCGCGGTCCCATCCTTTATTGCGGGAACCGGGTATCAGAGATAGGTCTTGGCAAGGTCGGCGAGTTTGCCGCCGTCTCTCACGCCCTGCCTGTAAAGCTGAATGATAACCGCACCGATCCTCTCGGCTTCCGGCGTCGTTCTGACCAGGCCGCGTTCGTCGCAGACCTTGTCGAGCACTTGCGAAAGCAGGTCGAGATCTTCCGAAAAGAGCGGTAAATCATGCGGATGAATTGATGACCTTAACATCACGCCGCACTTCCCTCCGAGGGCAAACGCCTACACGCTTGCATCGCCTGCCGCCCTCCGCAACCGGCAATGAGGTTATTATGCGTGAGGGTCCTAACTTTAGCAACTGCGCAAATTCCTGCGGAAGAAATTTTCCTCCCCGCGCGTGCAGCGTGTTTTGCAGGAGGGATCTGCGAATGCAACGTTGAGTAAAAAACACTTTCCCTCCCCGTCCAAGTCTTATCTCCAGCCACCGGCCTGATCGTTTCCACCGCCCGTGACGCCGTCGAATATCTGAACCGACGGCCGGGCAAGCGGGGGCGCGATTATCGCGCTGCGCTCCAATATTGTCCTGATGCGCTCGATCGGCTGCGCAGCCCGCACGCCACAGGAGTTTCCTTTGTCACAGCGGCGAAGGCCACAGGATTACCGGTGTGAGAGCGGCTCAGGCGTGTTGCGTTTTTTCAGATTCGCGGCTTGATCCTGATCCCGGCGTTGCCGTAACGTGCTTCAGGCCTTGCAGCGGCCGCCAGCGGCGATGAACGGCGGATCGATGAAGCCTTCGGTGATCACCTTAGCGGTCAGCTCGATCACTCGTTCCTCCGCAAGTTCGGCAAGCGCGAGGGCGACGTCGCCCTCCGACCAACCGGCCTTGACCGCCTCGTCCGACAGAGCTTGGAAAGCACCGGCAAGGGCCTGCCTGCAAGTTAGAGTCTGGTTCATATCCACCATGCGCTCGCACCAGGCAATCTCTGAGAGGAACAGTCCTAATCTACACATATTCGCAAAAGTGCGAAACGCCAAAAGGTTCTCTGAAATTCAAAACCAAGCCTGTCGGCCTAAAACTCTGTACAGTCTTAACAAAATAGACAGCTGTTCGTCCGTCTATTGATGGGTTTCAAAAATAACCAGAAAAGCTATTTTTTGACCACTCCCGTCAAGGGAGCATTTCATCACATGATTTACTTCACGTGGTCAAAATCAAACCAGATAGACTGACGATTTTCTCCACCTGATGACACGGATCCGAAGTCCGGCCGTTTTCAGCATCTTCGCGTTCAACTGTCAATCAGCTCCGGGATATTCCCGCCGCGAGCATGACTATCACTCGCATCGTGGTGAAGAGGAGCTTAAAGCGGTTCGGCCGATGGGCATCGGAGGATGCGGCGAATGCCGACCGGCGTTGATCACCTTATTACCATAACGGCACCACACTGCCGTCAAAGTCCGCCGTACCATTGCCTCGGCTCGTTCAATTTTTTCAGGAGGTAAAATGTCTATCGAACTGGACGCTACTACCTATGTTCACGCCAAGCCGACGACTGCTCATTCCTATATCCTGCCGACCGTTGTCGATGTTCTTGAAAACACTTTCCACGAGGCTAGCGAAACGGCGGTCTTTGATCTCGGCTGCGGCACCGGCGGCGCTGCCTCGGTGCTTGTGGAGAAAGGCTACGACGTCGTGGGCGTCGATCCGTCGGAGGACGGTATTGCGAAAGCGAAAGCGGTCCATCCCGATCTTCCGCTGGAAATCGGTTCCGGCTACGACGATCTTTCCAGCCGCTACGGGACCTTCGATGCGGTGATCAGCATAGAGGTGGTGGAGCATGTTTACGACCCGAAGGCTTTCTCGGCAACCATGTACGATCTGGTGAAACCGGGCGGCATTGCGGTCGTATCGACGCCTTTTCACGGTTACTGGAAAAATCTGGCTTTGGCGGTAAGCGGAAAGATGGATGACCATTTCATGCCGCTCAAAGAGCACGGCCACATCAAATTCTGGTCCCCGGGGACGCTCAGCACGCTGCTGCTCGACACAGGTTTCGAAGACGTCGACTTCGAATATGTCGGAAGAATTCCGCTTCTGGCAAAATCGATGATTGCAATCGCGCAGAAACCGCACTGACGGCCCGTTCTCTACCGCAGCCACGCACGCGCTGCACTCACATTTATCGTGATGTTCTGACTGGGATTTCAAGGGGATAAATGGTCGGGGCGACTGGACTCGAACCAGCGACCCCTTGACCCCCAGTCAAGTGCGCTACCGGGCTGCGCTACGCCCCGACCTGCCGAAACGGCTTGATTGCTTTATGAAATCGGCCTTCATAGCGCAAGGGGAAAATGAGGGTCGTGGAATAAAAATAGAACGGAAGCCGTCGAAAAGCACAGATCGGCGCAAACAGTCCCACGAAAGTCCCACGCGATGTTTCCGATGGCGAATTCGTTGACCATCCTTTCCATTTGAAACGCAAGGCGTGCTCAGCCTTCAATGACGGAGTCTCGTCGTCTGCGGTAGAAGCGAGCTCATTTGCAATCTGCGCCCGGCCTTTGGCGATTGCAGCTTTCTTTTCATCAGCGATGGCTTTGACTACCGCCAACCGGTGCTCGCGCTTGTGTCGTGCGACTGATGCGCCTACGGGAGTTACATTCACAAATCCAACGCGAGGTGTCGAGGTGGAAACCGGCGGTGCGGAGCATGATGTGCACGTGTTTCTCGCCGGTTCGCAAAACTTCGAATGCGAGTGGTATGCCAGGAAGAAGCTGTTTGCAGATAATGGCTCGGCTAAAGGCTATTGATCGCCAACAGACACTTGATGTTGGAAAACAATCGCGAGACCGAGACTGAAGTCCGATGTCACCACAAGCGGACATGGTGGGGTTGTTTGATTCACCGCAGTCAGACCACCATTTGCTTTTGGTCTCACCGCCCTACCTCAACCGACAGAGACAGTGGAGGAAGTCGCAGTGCGTAAGCCGATCATATTGTTTGCCTTTGCCGCGTTCGCCCTACCCGCTGATGCGATGGCGCAGTCGCCTGAGCTCGAGGATACCTGCAAATCCGTGGCAAAGAGCTTCTTCATGACCGATCAGCTCGCTATCGGCACCGTGCAATCCTTTCCCGAGTTGAAGCCGCCGGGTGTTCGCATGTCTTATTCGACGCGGCAGGGAACCGCGCCGGCCGAAATGACCGACATATTCGAATGCGAGTTCGACAAGGCGGACAAGCCGCACAACCTGGCGCGCTTCTGCGTGTCGAGCACGTGCTATTCACCGAACGCCGATGACGGTGACCGCAAGCGCCGCTTCGACGAAATGCGCATTCTCCTTAACCGCGCTGAGAAATAGGACGTCGGCGTGCTCGGCATGATTGGCAATCCCGCCGGCCGGATACTGCCCTTCGCTTCGAAGCGACGCCGGCAGCTGGGGTGCTGAGCGACTTTAACATGGAGCACAGCGCCGAGGGCCGAGCACGACCACCCTGGTCGGGCTTGCGACCGACTTTTTAAACCGAACTCAACGCACCGTTGCAAATCAATCAGCCGGAAGTCTCTTATGTCATTATGATTCCACTGACATCAGTTCGCCCGGTAACGTTCAGATTGCGACGACCTTCAGCCGGCCTTCGGCGGTCTGGCGAGGCTGCCACGCCCGATAATTGGCAACCGAAAAATGCGGAGTTTCGAAAGGGGTGGCGTGGGTTTCGGTGACGACGGTGACATCGGCGCCGGCGGCCTCGCCAGCGAGAATGCCGGCAACGGCATCTTCGAAGACCAGGCAGTTCGCCGGGTCGACCCCGAGTCGATGTGCACCGAGCAGATAACCCTCGGGGCTCGGCTTGCCCGATTTGACCATTTCGCCACTGACGATCACCCTCGGCATCGGAATGCCGGCTGCAGCCATGCGGCGCCTGGCGAGTTCGATCGGCGCCGAGGTGACGATCGCCCATCTGCCGTCGGGGATAGCGTTGAGGAAGCGGACGGCGTCGGGGATTTCGACGATGCCGTCGACGTCCTCCATCTCCTCGGCCAGCAGCAGATCCGCCTCGTGCGCCGGATCGACACCCGGCAAGCCGAGGCCGCGGATCACGTCGGAGGCACGGATGCCGTGAATCGTTTTCAGGAAAACCTCCGGCTCGAAACCATGGCGTCTTGCCCATTCACTCCAGACGCGCTCGACGACGGCAATGGAATTCAGCAGCGTTCCGTCCATATCGAAGAGGAAGGCGTCATAGGATCTATCGAGGACGTCGTGGTGACCGGGCACGGGTGTTTCCTTGCGAGCACGAGGCAGCCGGGGCCTCTCCGGCAGGCGAGTAGCCGAGAGCGGCGACGGCGTCAACGTCAGTCGTTGACATCGGGATGCGTGACGTTGCGAACATCGGCCAGACCACGTGCGGCGTCGCGATTGCCGGTCGCGGCGGCGGCTTCGAAGATCCGCATCGCGTCATCATACATTTTCAGATTGAGATAGCAGTAACCGCGCAGAACCATCAGATCGATGCGCTCCTGCTGCAACTGGGCGCGCTGATCGAGATAGATGAGGGTTTCACGGTAACGTCCCGCGTCGAAGGCTGACAAGGCGCGATCGGCGAGGATCGCCACCTGCAGTTCGGCAGCGCGCTGGTGGCTCTGCGGCGCCCTGGTTGCCGCAACGGCGGCATTGCTGGAAAGACCGGCGCGCAGATAGGCGAGACTCTGACCATAGGCTGCGTCTTCGCGGATCTTGCGGACCGGGCTCTGCAACGCCGTCTCGAAGGCCGAGACCGCCTCCATCGGCCGATTGATATCCATCAGGCACCAGCCGCGCGACAGCGCCTCGCCCGGCCCCAGTCGTCCCGCGTCGATAGTCGTCGAGCAGTCCCGCGCCTGGCGCGGACCGCGCTCGACAGTCACCGTCTGCATCGCCGGCCTTGCGGCGCGGATGGCGACCTCCGGTTGCGGCTGCCGCACAGTCGGCGCCGTGGAAGCGACCGGACGCTGCGGCTCTACCGGCTGGCCCGGCTGCTGCGCCGCGAGCGGCGCTTTTGCGGACAGCGTATCGGAGCTCGGCGCCAGCAAGGAAGTGTCCTGAAGACTGGCGATTCGCGCCGACCGGCCGGCCCAGCCGCGCTGGAGGTCGAGGACACCCTTGCGGTCGTTCAGCTGCTCACGCGTGACGGCAAGGCCATAGGCGGACGGTTCGTCGTCGGGTTTCCAGGCCAGCGCGGTCTCGAACCAGCGCGCGGCGGTCTGGAACTGGTTGAGAGAACGGGCATACCAGCCGAACTGCTGCGCCGTCGGCACATATTTCCGGGCGATGACTTCGGCTGCGATCCGATGAAGCACGTCCTCGGTCAGATCGGCCGGCGGTTGCAGCGCCATCAGGTTGGCAGTGGCGGCAAGATAGGTTGCGGTCGCGTCATCGGAATCGGCGCGCCAGCGGAACATCACGTCCTCGGCTTCCCGCGGCGCCTTGCGGGCGATCAGCGCCAGCGCCAACCCCTGCGAGGCGGCCGCCGTATCCTCCCTGTCGCGGGCGGCACGAAACCACTTTTCGGCATCGGCAGGGTTGTTGCGGCGAAGCTGGTGCCAGCCGAGCAGCAGCGCATCGGAGGCCAGCCCCTGGCTTTCGGCGAGCTTTTCGAGGTGAGCGATATAATTCGGCGCAATGGCGAGCTTCGGATCGTCGTTGCTTTCAGCGACGAAACGTCGGGCAAGGTTGTCGCGGATTGCATCGAATTCCCTGCTGCCGTCGACAGCGGGTTTTTCCAGCGCCAGCAGCGCCTGCATCGGCTGGTAGTCGAGCAGGGTCGAGGCTTTTTCGACCGTCGCCTGCCGTTCGGCAGCGTCGGTGCAGTTCTTCAGGATATAGGCATAAGCATCCTCCCCGCGCTGCGTCCTCTCCGTCCGGATGAAGGCTTCGGCGACACGCCAGAGCACGTCGACCTCGCTGCAGGTGAGCAGGCTCGGCGTCGCCGCGGCGATATCGACCACGGTCGCATATTGCCTGAGATCCGAAGCGTTGATGAGGCGGGAGCGGGCCTCGGCGACACCAAGCCGCTCGAGCAGATCGGCCGGCGGCTGCCATCCGGCGTCGGCGGCCTGACGGTCAGCGAGCGCTTTGCGCAACTCGGCATAGCGGCCATCGGAATAAAGCTTCCACATGGCCTCGAGCTGCTTGTCGCCGTTTTGCGGCACGGCGAGCGGATCGGCCGGCGGAACCCAGTTGGGATAAAGCGCCTGAAGCCGAGAGATTTCGGCCTGCAGGCGCACTTTGTCGCCCCGGCTGGCAAAATAGCGAAGCGCGCTTTCATCGACGGCAGGCGGCGCGGACGCCGCGGCCTTTTGAGGCGCCGGCGGTTCGGAAACGATCGGCGGCGCGACCGGGGCCGGCTCCGCAGCTGTCTGAGGCGCATCGGGTTGCGGTGCTGCCGGCTGCTCTGCAGCGACATTCGACTCACCGCTGCCCGGTGCCGGTGACGAAGTGATCGCTTCGATCCTGTCGGCGACGGTTTCGGCATTGAATTCGGAATTGCCCGCGGGAGCGTCGTCCGGCTTGATGCGGCCCATCATCAACAGCTCCGGCTCCGGCCTGTCTGCGGAGCCAAGGCCGAGCTTTTGCTGCAGGGCGCCACGATCCTTCAGTCCGGTGACGAGGGTCGCCACCACGACTGCCGCTGACATCGCCACGAGAGAAGCTTTCACAGACACTCCGGATGCTTCTCCCCGATAAAGGCCAGCCCCAGCAATTGAAGCGTGGACGGATAATAGAGCGTGGGTGCGAATTGCAGAGCCGAGACCGGCAGCCTGGTCCCGTCGACCACACAGGCCACAACATCGTTAACAATTCTATAACCCGGATCCAGCAACACGGTCTTCGGCCGGCCTGTGGTCAGATCGATCGTGGCCGGAATGCCATTCTGCGACATCCCCATTCGCAGGTGGTTCAACAGCGCCTTGTCTGTGATACCGCCGCGCGCGAGATAGAGCGGGATGCGAAGGGCATTATAGGCAAATTCGGCGTCGAAACCCTCTGCCGGTCGCGGTGGGCCACTGAGGCTGACCCATTCGGCAGGAAGCTTGCGCGGACCGAATTGCATCGTCTTCAACAGCGCCACGCCGTCGTCCGACAGCTCTTTCCAGGCATCGGAGGGAGCAAGCGCTGCCATGACAGGCATTGCCTCGTAAATCCAGTAGGAAGGATTGACGACGGGGCCGTCGTCACGATCGGCGGCGCCAAAACCTTCGCTGCCCGGCATCAGCAGCGTCCGGCCCGCCGAGTGGACGACGGCCTTCGCAAGCAGCGCCTGCGCCATGCGGGAGGCGGCGAGGATATAGTCGTTGCGCTTCCATGCGGTGCCGGCAAGCGCCAGGGCATAGGCGATCAGCATGTCGCCATCCGTGGCATTATTGGTGTCGGTCACGTGCGGCTTGACGTTGGGATCCCATTTCCATACGGCCAAGCCATCGTCGCGCAACAGCAGCTCGGTACGGGTAAAATACCAGATCTGCTCGAAATCCGCGGGGCTCGCCGAGAGATAAGCGAGCAGCATGCCATAGCCCTGTCCTTCGCTATGGCTGATATTGCCATTGCCGTTATCGATGATCCGGCCACTCGCATCGAGAAATTTCGCCTTATAGGCAGACCACGCATCGGCATTGATCATCGCCTGCTGTGCAGCGGCGGACGGGCTTACGGGGGCGAATGTAAGCGTCGCCGCAAGCAGAAGCACGCGCCACCACCTCATTTGGACCGGCCCAGCGTTTTGAGCATGCGCGAGGTAGCGACGCCGATCAGCAGCACGAAGACGACGAGCAGCGAAGCATAGGAGAGGATATTCGTCGACAACCAATTGGCGGCGATCAAGCGGTAATTGACGATCGACCAAGGCGTGGATGGGACGAAATCGAAGCGGGTGACGGGCACCGCATCGATCTTGCCCGTCTTGCTCGAATAGGTGGTGATATGGCCTGATATCTGCGGCCAGTTCAACTGACCGGTCAGCACTTCGAGCCCTTCGCGCAGATCCTTTGCCGAGGGTGCCGCCACCACGGTCCACGAACCCTCTCCCAGGGGGCTGGAGCCTTGCGCAACCACGAGCGTGTCGGCGTTGGAGGGGGTGAAGACCGTCTCGGCCCCGGGGATGAACTGCAGCGAACTGCGGGTGATGTCGAAATTGCGCCCCAGCCATTCACGGAAGGCAGTGATGCGGCTGCGCAAGATACCGCCGCTCACCTTGGAATTCCACTCCTCGAAGGCCGTGCCGGTATCGACGACGCCTGGCTGCGTGTCGGCCACCGGACGCCACGAGGCTTGGCTCGCCGTCGAGATGTTGGCCTGCGTCAACGCGGTTGCCGGCATCTGCGAAATCGAGCCGATGAAGATGGCGTCCCGATCGCCGATGGTATTCGGCGACGCCACGGTTTCGACGGCGATCGGATGACCGGCCATCACCGCCATCTGACCGAGCAGCGTAGCGGCGGCCGAAAGCGTATCTGCATCGACGCGATCCATGAAGAGCGGCGTCGGTTCCGTCGCCCGGCCATAGGGATAAGCTGTGCCGGACATTGCGGCCAGGTTCGGACGCTGCCCGACGCGGGCAAAATCCGGAATGTGCACTTCGGAGGTATCGAACAGCGCAAAACGGGGATTGGCACCGGCGGTAGCACCCGGAGCACAAGCGGCATCGTCCTTCGTCATCAGGATCGTCTCGATCGCAATCGTATTGAGGCCGGGTTTGAAGTGGCGCATCGTCACGCGGATCGGCAGATGACGGAGAATGCCGCCGGTGGTCGAAGTAAGCGGCACGGTGGAGGCGATGTTGTCGTTGACGTAGATATCGATATGGCTGCCGGGAAGCACATTGTCGGTATAGGCGGCGTCGAGCAGCACCTTGGCCTCGCCATAGGCATTGGCATAGAAGTCGGCCGGCACGGCGACATTGAAGCTGGTGCGGAACCGCCGGCCGGAAAATTCCGTGGTCTTCACGCCGAGTTGTGAGAGGGCGATGCTGGTGTCGGAAAAGACCAGCGGCGCATTCGGCGCGCTCCAGCGCTCGGTGGTCAGTGCATCGCGGCGGACGTCCGCGGACCTGTCAGTCGGCGAAACGATGGCATCCATCGCGGAGGAGACTGCTTGCCATGAGGGGCCGCTGATCAGAAGCACCGGCGAGCCGCTGCGCGGATCGGTCACGAAAGCGGCGAGCGGCGCGCTTTCGGCCCCGGGCGGTAGGCCGGGAAAGAACGGCCGCAGCTCCGCGGCGGTCCCGACGAGCACACCGAGCTTGCCAGGACCGGCGGCCGGAAGAGAGGCGGCGCTGAAGGCAAATATCTGGTTCGGCATGCTGCTCAGCACCGACAGGCCCTGTGCCAGCCGCAACAACGGCTTGGTCGTCCCCGGCTGCTCCAGCGCCGGGACGACGATATCGAACTCCGTCCTGCCCGCGCCATCGATGCCGATAGCGCGGATCGCGTCGGCGCTCGAAAGCTCCGCAGCATTCCCGCCGGCAAAGCTCAGATAGGTTCCGGCCGGATCGATATTCGACCATAATTCATAGGTGGACTGAATGCTGCAGTCGGTGCGGTGGCGCTGCTCTGCCTGGAAGGTCACGAGATTGGCGCCCGGCTGCAACAGGCCGGGGGGAACTTCGAAAGTGACGGCGGAAGAGCCGTCCGCCGAGCTGACCCGCTGCTGACCGATCGGACGATTGTTGAGATAGACGGTCAGCGCGGATGCTTCCGGCGCGACGACGATCGAATTCTGATAGGCGAAGGTGAAACTTGCCTTGGCGGCCGCCTGCTCGGGCGTCAGATAGACAGACCATGACCGGCGGTCATATTCGCCATTGAGGCTGAATTTCGAAAAGGGCACTAAGTAACGCCTGATATCGCGGTGGCGCGGCTGCGAAGCGGCATTCGCCGCGCCGGGCTGAAGCGCCGGCGCTGCCGGCTGCGGCACGACAGTGATCGGCGCAGGAGCGGGTGCGGGCGCAACGGAAATGGGTGGCGTGACAGGTACTGGCGCCGTCGCTGCGGGCGGAGCAGGCGGCGTCAATCTCGGGGCAGTAGACGCGCCGGGCGGACGCTCGCCGGACATGTCGAAGGGCGCCGTCTGCGCCTGGGTGACAGCGGGGGCATGCAACAGGAGGAGCGCGGCGGCGACGATCTTTCTCATCCGGCATTGACCTTTGCCGCCCGCTGCTGCGCCTCCCGCTCCGGCCGCATGCTGCGGAAGAGGTAAACCAGGCCGCGGCTGGTCTGATAGAGGGACAGGCCGAGAAACCAGATGGTGCCGCGAATGAGACCCGGATTGCGGCGCCGAGATTCCTGGAACTGGGTCCACTGATCGGAATTGGCAAACATCAGATCGGCGATCAGGCGATGATCAAGCGCGCTTTTCGGCACGTATTGGCAGCCGACATTGCTGATATCGCCTGATGGCTCGATGTTGCGGACGATCAGCGGCAGGGTTTCGAGATCTGCACCGCTATAGGGCCGGAAGCGCATCTCGCCGGGGGCGCCGACGAGCAGTTCATCGAGATGCTTGTTAAAGATATGCAGCCTTGCGCCATGGACGGAGACGTCCTCGATCGAGGCCGCATACCACTTGCCATTGGCATAGAACTCGCAGCGCCGGTTGACGCGGACGCGCCGGGACAACGCGCGCTCGCCACGTTCCGATACGACGCCGAGTGCGCAGCCGGCCATGATCAGATTGATCATGTTCCACCCGCCGACGACAAGTGTGACGTCGGCCTTATAGGGCTCGGCATAGATCCTGTAGAAGGTTATGACGAGCGCGATGATCTGCACCGCAAAGATCACGAAGAAGGGGCGGCTGATCTCCGACAGGCGGCTGACGGCGATCGATTCATCCTTGGCGGTAACCTTGAAGGTCGGCTTCCGCGGATTGAGCATGACCGAGACGACAGCTGGCAGCAGATGCACCGTCTGGACATATTCGTAAAGCTCGGAAATCCAGGGCCAGCGGAAGGATCCGTAGAGGTAATTCTGCATCATCAGATTCACGAGCATATAGGCAAGCGTATAGGCAAGGAATTCGCCGCCGGAGGCCGTGAAAATTTCCAGGTCGAAGAACAGGTAGAAGAGCGGCGCAAACAGGAAGATCGTGCGCGGGAACGGGAAGAGCCAGAACAGCGTGGATGACATGTAGCACAGGCGCTGCGGGATCGACAGGCCGCGCTTCAGAAGCGGGAAGCGGAAGCGCAGGATCTGCATCATACCCTGCGCCCAGCGGCTGCGCTGGCCGATGAAGCTCGCGAAGGTGGCCGGTTGCAGCCCGGCGATCAGCGGCTTGTCGACATAGATGCTGTTCCAGCCGCTGCCATGGAGAGCCAGCGCCGTCTCGCAATCCTCGGTAATGCTGATGCCCGAAAACCCGTTCTGGGATTCGAGCGCCTTGCGGCTCAAGACTGCAGCCGAGCCGCAGAAAAAGGCGGCATTCCATTTGTCGAGGCCGCGCTGGATGATGCCGTAGAACATCTCATTCTCGCTCGGCATTTTTTCGAAAGTGCGCAGATTGCGTTCGAGCGGGTCAGGATTGATGAAGAAATGCGGGGTTTGGACGAGAAAGAGCTTCGGGTCGTCTTCGAAGTAGCCGACCGTCTCGAGCAGGAAATCGCGAGCCGGCGCGTGGTCCGCGTCGAAAACGGCGATGAGTTCGCCGGTCGAATGTTTCATGCCGTTGTTGAGATTGCCGGCCTTGGCATGCTCGTTGCGGTCGCGCGTGAGATAGGTGACGTCAAGATCCTGGCAGAGCTGCTTCAGCTCGACATGGCGGGCCGCCGCCGCCTGGGCCTCGAGCAACTTGCCGGAATTGCGCTTCTGCATGGTGCCGCCGTCGTCGAGCAGCCAGACATGCAGCTTGTCGGCCGGATAGTCCATCGCCTTGGCGGCAGCCAGCGTGTTTCCGAGAAGGCCGGCATCCTCGTTATAAGAAGGCACGAACACATCGACATGGGGCAAGCGCCCGGGATTGGCGGCTCGCGATGGGCGCGACGGAAGCGGTGTGGCGACGATGAAAAGGCTGAGCGCCAGCATCGCGACGCTGTACATTTCGGCAAGGTAGAGCAGCAAGCCGGGAATGAAATTCTCAGGCTGGTTCAGCGGCGGCAGGGTGTTGGTGGTGCGCCAATAGACGTAGCGCAGCACGATCGACGTTCCGAAGGCAAGCGCCACCAAGCGCCATGTCCCCTCGCCCTTCAGAATCTTAATGAGCGCCATCACCGAGACGACCGTAATGCTGGTGATGAGCTGGGTCTGCAGATTAACCGGCAGAGTGATCAGCACGATCATGCAGAGCGAAACAACGGCCCATATGAAGACACTGCGGGCTTTGCGCATCGACGTTCCTTCGAAATTGCTCAACTGGGGCGCCACCCGGCGCTCCGGGCACTCATTATCTCCGGCAGGCGGTCGTCATGGCCGCGTCGCCTATGCAATCCGGCGAGGGCACCGTGACGCCGATCGCTCTTGCCGATTGTTCCAGTGGCGCGGCGGCCGGATCCGGCGCGGCACTCGTCTGTGGCGCCTCGCTCGGCAGCGGCACGCGCGGACCGATCGGCGTCGGCAAGGGCGCGGCGTCCTGCACCGGTTGCTGGCTTGGGGCGCTGCGAACCGGAGCTGTCCGCGGCAGGCGGACTACGGCAGGGGCCGGCTCATAGCCGAGCGGCATCGGGCTGGCGCGATATCCGCCCTCATCGGGATAGATCGGTTCACCGGTAAGACCGAGCGCCGCGCTGGCGGGGGGCGGGTTACCATACGGATTCCAGGTCGGGCCGTCGAAGGTGCCGGTGATGGTATAGCCGTAGACGATGCCGAGCAGTTGGCGCTCGGTTGCGCGAGCATCGCACAGGCGCAGGCGCAGCTGGATCATGCCGAAATTGCGCGCTTGGGTATTGGCGGCCGCGCTCGAGCGGATCTGCTGCCATGCATAGATGCAGGTATCGCCGGCGCGGCTGCGGCCGGAAGCATAGCCGAAGGGGCCATAGGCGTTCTGCAGGAAGGTCGCCGATGTCGCCATCGGCACGCCGGGAGCCGAACGGGCCACCTCGCGGGCAATGCCGCTCTCGTTGATCATCCTGAAGCTGGCATTGCCCATCCCGGGATTGGCCCCGGAAGCGCCGAAGAACTCGGCTTTCAGAAAATTCTGGCCGGGTACGGAAGACGAGGTGAACAGCGAGATCGTCTGCTCGACGCCATTGCCGCGCTTGCGCTCGACGACATTGACAATCGACGGCCCGCCCGGCGGCGGCAGGACCAGCGCCTTTTCAGGCGCCACCGTCTCCGGTCCGGAAGGCTGTCGCACACCGCCTGTCGACGTGCAGCCGGCCATCAGACCCACCACGGCCAACAGCGATATCGTCTTCCCCAAGCGCATGTCTCGAGCCGCCGTAATCGTCTTTCCAGATATCCATTCGCAGACCGAAACGCGACGGACCGTCGAATCAGCGGCCACCCGGCCGTTCACCTGACATAAATCGCCGACATGGTTAACAAAGGGTAAAAGCCCGACCCTGATGCCACCAGACGACTCGCATTGAACGTGATTCGGACAGCTCAACCCTATGGTGCATAAACCGGTTTCGCAACAAACAATCGGCGCGCCGGCCTTCCCACGACGCCAAGGCGGTAGCGGAACTATGCGGTTTGGCCGGCGTTGCCTTGATGTCCAGAGTTCAAAAAGGAGATTATCCCATGCGCAAGATCATGCTGGCTACGGCCGCCATGCTGACCATCTGCTCGGCCGCCTTCGCACAGAGCACGGTGGTCGTCACCGATCCCGCACCAACCGGTTCCGTCGTCCTGCCCGGCGAGGTGCGCACCTATGTCATGGAGCAAAACACGCCATCCGTCGTCTATGACGGCGAAATCACGGTTGGCGCGACGCTGCCGGATACTATTGAAGTCCATACCGTGCCCAATGTCGACGGCTATGCCTACACCGTTGTCAACGAGCGGCGCGTGATCGTCGAGCCGAAGACACACCGCGTGATCCAGGTTCTCGAATAAGGGATTGAGGCTGGAGACGCATAGTCCTGCACGGCTTCACGTGCCCTCATCTCCCGTGCTCACCGGCACGTTCAAGAGTTCACGTATCTTATGAGCGAGTTGCTCCAGGCTGAATGGCTTGGCGAGCAGCGAGACGCCGTGGTCGAGCACGCCGTTGTGGACGATGGCATTGCGCGTGTAACCCGTGGTGTAAAGAATCCGGATCGCCGGCCATTTTTCTTGAACGGCATCAGCAAGCTGGCGTCCACTCATCTGCGGCATAACGATATCGGTGAAGATCAGATCGACGTCGGGGTTCTCCTCCAAAAGGAGAAGCGCCTCGACGCCGCTTGCCGCCTGCAACACGCTGTAACCGAGTTCATGGAGGCTTTCGGCGGTCATGGTGCGGACATGTTCATCGTCCTCCACCACCAGGATAGTATCGTTAACGCTCCCCTGAGGAATCGGCTGGGCGCCGGCGGCGGCCAGGCGGGCATCCGCCTTGCCGACATGACGCGGCAGATAGATCTTCACCGTCGTCCCCCGATCAATCTCCGAATAGATCTTGATGTGGCCGCCGCTCTGTTTGATGTAGCCGTAGACTTGGCTCAGCCCGAGACCGGTTCCCTTGCCGGGTCCTTTGGTGGTGTAAAACGGTTCGAAGGCGCGGTCGATTACATCGGCCGACATGCCGATTCCGGTGTCGGTGATGCTGATCATTACATACTGGCCCGCCTCGACCTCCGAATGCATGCGCGAATATCGCTCGTCAAGTTCGGTGTTGGCGGTCTCGATCGTCAGATGACCGCCGCCGGGCATGGCGTCGCGCGCATTAACGGCAAGGTTCAGCATGGCGTTTTCGAGTTGGCTAAGATCGGCGAAAGTCGGCCAGAGGCCACCGGCAAGCACGGTCTCGATTCGGATATGTTCGCCGAGCGTGCGCCGCAGCAACTCCGACATGCCGCCGACCAGCTTGTTGACGTCGATCATCTCCGGGGCCAGCGGCTGCTGACGAGAGAAGGCCAGAAGACGTGCGGTCAATACCGCGGCTCGCTGGGCGCCGTCTCTGGCGTTCTGAAGGGAGTTCAGCAGACGCGGATCCTCGTGTCCGGTCATCCGCCGCTGAGCGAGATCGAGATTGCCGATGATGATCGCCAGCATATTGTTGAAATCATGGGCGACCCCGCCCGTGAGCTGACCGATCGTCTCCATCTTCTGCAACTGGCGCACCTGCGCCTGGGCGGCGGCATTCTCTTCCATCTCATGCCTGAGTTCGGCAGTGCGCTGCACCACCGTTTCCTCAAGGCGCGCATTGAAGCTGTTGAGCTCGCTGCGGAGGCGGCTCTGCCTGCCATAGGCGACAATAATCGTCTCCATCAGACCGATGATGATCACGGCATTGATGAGAAAGGTCGCAAGACCGACCCATTGGCCGGCGCTCACCGGCCAGAAGGCATCGTGAGGCTCGACGAAAAACTGCTGGACGAGGAAACCGGCGAGCATGGCCGCCACGAAGCCAGGCCCGGCGCCGCCTATGAAACTTGCGAGCAGGATCGCCGGAAGGAAGCTCAGGAAAGGAAATCCGGAGAGGTAATCACTGGCGGCAAGTCTTAGAAGAAAGGTCAGACCGACGAAGGCAACGGCCAGCGGATAGGTATAGCCCGGCCTGTGACGCAGCCAATCCGTGGCACTCAACAAATCCATTCCACACCCCTTCTCGGCCGTCGCGGAAACGGCATCCCAGCTTTTGCACATCGAATTTCGCCGGGCAATATGCTGTTTCCAAAGCGCGGCGCGATCTTTCAGATTCGCTTGCCGCACCTAGGATTTTTATGTTTACACATATCGGCGTCTCAAAACGGCTGCACTGTTTTGCGCGACAAGTTTTCCACCACTGCGCGTGGCGTCTTGACGCGCTTCGCGAGCGGTCCACATAAATCTTCGTGCCCCGGCAGGGGAATGGGGGGACGGGATCATGAAAGACATATTCATTGTCGAGGACGATGCGCTGATCGCCATGTTGCTCGAGGACATGCTGAGCGATCTCGGCTATCGGGTTCGTGCGAGCGCGCCGGATCTGGAACGGGCGCTCGCAGCCGCCAGGGACGCGGAGTTCGACGCTGCAATCCTCGACGTCTCCCTCGCCGGCCGTAGCTCGCTGCCGGTCGCAAAGCTGCTCGACGAACGCGGCAAGCCCTATCTCTACGCAACGGGATATGGCAGCGCCCCGGAAGGCAGCAGCCCCAGCGCGCTCCCGGTGCTGCGAAAGCCGTTCCAGCTCAGTGAGCTCGAACAGGCGATGAAGCAGCTTTGCGGAACCTAATCAGCGCACCTGATCGAGCAGACGCTTGCATTCCAGGAGGTCGTAGAGAGCCTCCTGAAGCAGCGCCCTATCTTCCTTGCCGACGCTCGATTTGCCGATCGAGACTTCCGGCTGCTCGTCGTCTCCGGCGACGAAATTGAAGAACCGGCGGGTGATCGGCGGCTTGGCACGGCCGACAATCTGATCCTCCTCCGCCATGCCCACACGCGGTTCCCCGGCGCCCGCCTCCTGCGCACCCGAGGCAAGCGCCTCGACACTGGCGAGATCGCCGTGGCCAACGGAGATGACGAACTTGTTGCCGTTGGTCTTCAGAAGCTTCTGCACGCCCTTGATCGTATAGCCGTGATCATAGAGCAAATGCCGGATGCCCTTGAGGAGGTCGACGTCCTCCGGCCGGTAGTAGCGACGGCCGCCGCCGCGCTTCATCGGCTTTATCTGGGGAAACCGTGTCTCCCAAAAGCGCAGCACATGCTGCGGCAGATCAAGATCGTCTGCGACTTCGCTGATGGTGCGAAAGGCATCGGGGCTCTTGTCCAACGTCATGTGCTACGCAACCTCACAGGCTCAATCCAACTGCGACTCACCATATTTCAAAGGTTTGGCGTCGACAATTCAAGTCATGTCTCGACGTTGCGCACAGGGGATCGATCAGCGCGAGAAAAAACACTGCACCAGGAAGAGGAAGTCCGATCTCAGAGAGCCGGATTCTGCGGCTTCAGCTTGATCTTGCGGGCGACATGCGCTTTGAGGATGCGCGTCTTCAGCACGTTCGAAGCCTTGAAGGTCATCACCCGGCGCGGAGAGATCGGAACCTCCTCGCCGGTTTTCGGATTGCGGCCGATCCGCTCGTTCTTATCGCGAACCTGGAAGGTGGCGAAGGAGGAAAGCTTGACGGTTTCGCCCCGCACAATGGCGTTGCAGATTTCGTCGATGACGGTTTCCACAAGTTCAGCGGATTCGGTCCGGGAAAGACCGACCTTGCGGAAAACGGATTCCGCCAGGTCTGCTCGCGTCACTGTTTTTCCGGTCATGGTTTCCCCGCCCATTACAAAATATTTTTTGAAAGCGAACGAAGAGTATTTGTCTTGCGCCTCACGGTCAAGCTCTTGTTCGCCGCCAGTTTTTTAGGATTCCTGCTTACCAGCGGAGCAGAACAGCGCCCCAGGTGAAGCCGCCGCCCATCGCTTCGAGCATCACGAGGTCGCCCTTTTTGATGCGGCCGTCGCCGGCAGCGGTCGCAAGCGCGAGCGGGATCGAGGCGGCTGAGGTATTGCCGTGCAGATCGACGGTGACGACGACCTTGTCCGCATCGATGTTCAGCTTCTTCGCCGAACCGTCGATGATGCGTCGATTGGCCTGGTGCGGCACCAGCCAGTCGAGGTCTTCGGCAGTTGTCCCAGTCGAATCGAAAGCGGCCTGAATGACATCGGTGATCATGCCGACTGCATATTTGAAGACCTCGCGGCCTTCCATGCGCAGCTTGCCGACGCTGCCCGTCGTCGACGGTCCGCCATCGACATAAAGCTTGTCCTTGTGCGAACCGTCGGAGCGCAGATGCGCGGTCAGCACACCGCGATCGGCAGACGTGCCCTCGCCTTCTGCCGCCTCGAGCACTATCGCGCCGGCGCCATCGCCGAAAAGCACGCAGGTGGTGCGATCGTTCCAGTCTAGAATGCGCGAAAAAGTCTCTGCACCGATGACCAGAACGCGCTTTGCAAGGCCGCCGCGGATATAGGCGTCCGCGGTCGTGACCGCATAGACGAAGCCGGTGCAGACGGCCTGGACGTCGAAGGCAAAACCGTGGCTCATGCCGAGACGGTTCTGGATGTTGACCGAGGTTGCCGGAAAGGTGTTGTCCGGCGTCGAGGTGGCACAGATGATAAGATCGATATCGGCGGGCGTCAGGTCGCCATTGGCAAGGGCCGCACGCGCGGCGGCTTCGCCAAGCGAGGCCGTCGTCTCGTCGTCGCCGGCTACGTAACGCTGGCGGATGCCGGTGCGCTGGACGATCCATTCGTCCGACGTATCGACGATGGCCTCCATATCACGATTGGTCATCACGCGCTTCGGAAGTGCGGCTCCGAATCCGCGAACCACTGAACGGATCATATTCGATTGAACCCCATAGCTCATGCCGCTTCCGGGCCTATGGGAGGCAGCCGCTTGGCATGATATTTCTTAAGATCGTTTTCTATTTTCTGATTGAGGCCGTTCTTAGCCATGTCGTAACCGACCTCGATGGCAGCAGCGATGCCTTCGGCGTTGGCGCCGCCATGGCTCTTGATGACGATGCCGTTCAGCCCGAGAAACACTCCGCCATTGACCTTGCTCGGATCGAGCTTCTCGCGCAGCATATCGAAGGCGCTCTTGGCGAAGAGATAGCCGATACGGGCGAGCAACGTGCGGGACATGGCGGCACGCAGATATTCGGCGATCTGCTTGGCGGTACCTTCGGCGGTCTTGAGCGCGATGTTGCCGGAGAAGCCTTCGGTGACGACAACGTCGACCGTGCCCTTGCCGAGATCGTTGCCCTCGACGAAGCCGGAATATTCGAGCGAATCGATATTCGCCTCGCGCAACAGGCGGCCGGCCTCCTTGACCTCTTCCTGGCCTTTCACCTCCTCGACACCGACGTTCAGAAGGCCGATCGTCGGGCGTTCGATCTCGAAAAGCGCGCGCGCCATGGCGCCGCCCATCAGCGCAAAATCCATCAGTTGCTGCGCATCGGCGCCGATCGTCGCACCGACATCGAGCACGATGCTCTCCCCCTTCAGCGTCGGCCAGATCGCCGCGATCGCCGGGCGCTCGATATTGGCCATCGTGCGAAGACAGAATTTCGCCATCGCCATCAGTGCGCCGGTGTTGCCGGCAGAGACAGCGACATCGGCATCGCCCGTCTTCACCGCCTCGATCGAGCGCCACATGGTCGAGACATAGCGGCCGCGGCGCAGCGCCTGGCTCGGCTTCTCTTCCATGCTGACAGCAAGCTCACAGTCGTGAAAGACCGATTTTTCCTTGAGTTTCGGGAACTTGGCGAGAAAGGGATCGCACTGTTCTTTAAGACCGTAGAAAACGAAGGAAATATCCGGATGCCGGTCCAGTGCCTTTGCGGCGCCGGGGATGACAACCTGGGGACCAAAGTCGCCACCCATGAGGTCGAGAGATATTCTGATCACGCGTCCCTGATCCTTCTTTTCGCCGAGGCGCGAAATTTCGGCCAAAATACCGGTTTTGGCGTCGCATACAACTGAATTATGTCAAATGCCAGAGGTGCTTCAGTCCTTTTTCCAGTCCTTGAGGACCGCGAAAGCGGAGGGTTTTTTGTCGTTTTCGCCGCTATCCTCGATATGGCCCTTGAACTCGACACCCTGCTTGCGGGGATAGGGATCGATCGCGAGAGCGGCGAATTCGGCAACCACCTCGCCGGCATCGATGGTGTCGCCGACAAAGGTCTCGGGCAGATCGGGACCATCGGGATCGAGCAGCATCTCGCCGGCGTCGTTGCCGGGCTGGCGTGCAAGCTTGGAACCCTCAGGCACGAAAATCTGCTCGAAACTTTCGTCGATCACGGCTTCGACCGGTTCCAGCGTCACGACGCAGGACTGGACGATCTTCGCCTGGACGCGGCCCTTGATGCGGACGCCGTCGCGTTTCCAGCGGGCGATCTGCAGATCGGCGCTGAGATCGTCGACGGAGACGACGCTCCAGGCCCCGGCAAGCGCCTTCAACTCGCTGGCATCGGCCTCGATATGAACCTCGACGGGATTGGCCGAGATGTGGCCGACCTTGACGTGATAGGAGAAGGGAACATCGTCCCGATCGTTCTTCATCGTTTCCTCCTTCAGGCGACCCGCGGCAGCGTTGCCGAACCGCTGGCGATCAGCTCTTCCGGAACGGCAGACAGATGTGATTCTGCGGCGATCATCCAGTTGGCCAGGCCGGACATATTGGCCGGCGTCTCGGTTTCCGGATAGATATTGCGCGTTAATGCAAGCGCCAGCGCTTCGGCATCGCCGGCGTCCATCGCCTTCGAATAGGTTTCGAGCCTTCCGTAGAACATGCCGGCGAGCTTCTTCATGCGTTTCGGCACGCTGTTGTCGCCGATGCCGAGCTCGCGGATCGAATAGTCGATGTCCTGAAAGAAGGCATCGACGATCTCCTGGGCAATCTCCTGGCCACTGACGGCCGAGGCGCGCGTGCGGCGAAAAAACAGAATCATTACGATCGACAGCATTTCGAAGCGGCCCATGACGGTATCCGGTACATTGAGCCGCTCGTAGAGATCGGGCATGCGCGCGGCTGCGGTCAGCGCTGCATATTGCCTGTCGACGATCATCTGATTGTTGTTTTTCTTGCGGAAGAGCCCGAGGATCATTGTTTTTTCCGGAAATGCCTCATTCTTCACGCCGGCTGGCGTCCGGCCTTGTTGCATGATTTCGAAAGCTGGTTTACCGAAGCAGGCGCGAATTGCAATGCCGTTCGTGGCCAGCTCCAGGACGACGCCTTCGAGGCGCCAGCGAAGCGAATTCGGGAAACTCGACCCGGAATGGCCACAATGGTTTTGCAGGAGGAAAGCGTGCAAGGCCCAAAATGGCTGCTATCGACACCCAACGGAGTAGATGTCGTTGAAGAAACGGTATTTCAAGTCTGACATGAAACTCTTCAGCAGCGCGGCCATTGCCTTCATAATCGCCTCCACATCAGTTCTTTCAGGCTGCCAGACCGGCACAGTGCTCAACGGCGGCTATGTCGTCGATCAACAGTCGCTCAATCTCGTTCCGGAAGGTTCCAGCCGCGAACAGGTCCTGCTTTCGCTCGGCACGCCATCGACGACGGCGACCTTTGACGGTGAGGTCTTCTATTATATTTCGCAGCGGCGCACGCGCGCCGTCGCCTTCCAGAAGCTGAAGGTCGTCGACCAGACCGTTCTGGCCATTTATTTCGACAAGAACGGCGTCGTCACCCGCCGTGCCAATTACACACTGCAGGACGGCAAGGTCTTCGATACGATCTCGCGGGTCACGCCGACCGGCGGCAAAGAACTCACCTTCCTGCAGCAGATGCTCTCCGGCGGCAGCGCAGCAAGTGCTGCCCGCAGCCTGTTCGGCGGCGGCGCCGGTGGCACGCCACAAAATCCGAGCAGCCTGCGCTGATCGACACGCTTTCAATGAAAAACCCGCCGGAGCGATCCGGCGGGTTTTTCAATGATTGTATTTTCAGCGCCACGGCAGCCTGCAGCGCTTTTGCAATCTGCATCAGCCCGCGAGAACGGCAAGCAACAGCAGCGCAACAATGTTGGTGATCTTGATCGCCGGGTTGACGGCGGGGCCGGCGGTATCCTTGTAGGGATCACCGACGGTATCGCCGGTAACGGAGGCCTTGTGCGCATCCGAGCCCTTCATGTGACGCACGCCATCCTTGTCGACGAACCCGTCCTCGAAGCTCTTCTTGGCATTGTCCCAGGCGCCGCCGCCCGAGGTCATCGAGATGGCGACGAAGAGGCCGTTGATGATGACGCCGAGCAGCGATGCGCCGAGGGCGGCAAAGGCCGAGGCCTTGGAGCCGGAAATCAGAAGCACGCCGAAATAGACGACGACGGGAGCGAGCACCGGCAGCAGCGAAGGCACGATCATCTCGCGGATGGCGGCCTTGGTCAGCAGGTCGACGGCCTTGCCGTAATCCGGTTTTTCCGTGCCTTGCATGATACCGGGCTTCATCTTGAACTGCCGGCGAACCTCCTCGACGATCGAACCGGCGGCGCGGCCGACGGCTGTCATCGCGATGCCGCCGAACAGATAGGGAATCAAGCCGCCGAAAAGCAGGCCGGCGACGACGTAAGGGTTCGACAGTTCGAACGAGATCGTGCCGATATTGGCGAAGTAGGGATACTGGTCGCCGTGGGCCGCAAAATACTGCAGGTCGTTGGCGTAGGCGGCAAAGAGCACCAGCGCGCCGAGACCGGCAGAACCGATCGCGTAACCCTTGGTGACCGCTTTGGTGGTGTTGCCGACGGCGTCGAGCGCGTCGGTCGACTTGCGCACCTCCGGCGGCAGATGCGACATTTCGGCGATGCCGCCGGCATTGTCGGTAACTGGGCCGAAAGCATCCAGCGCAACGATCATGCCGGCAAGGCCGAGCATGGCGGTGACGGCGATGCCGGTGCCGAAGAGGCCGCCGAGCTGATAGGTTGCGAGAATACCGCCGACGATGACGATGGCCGGCAGGGCAGTCGATTCCAGCGAGACCGCAAGACCCTGGATGACGTTGGTGCCGTGACCGGTCACCGAAGACTGGGCGATCGAAACGACGGGGCGTTTGCCGGTGCCGGTATAATATTCGGTGATAACCACGATCAAGGCGGTGACGACGAGGCCGACGAGACCGCACACGAAGAGGTTCGTACCCGTGACGTCGGCGCCGGCGACCGTGCCGAGCGAGCCCCAGCCGACGGTCAGCGAGGTGGCGGCGCCGAGACCGACAATCGACAGCAGGCCGGTGACGATGAGACCCTTGTACAGCGCGCCCATGATCGAGCCGTTCGAGCCGAGCTTGACGAAGAAGGTGCCGATGATCGAGGTGATGATGCAGGCACCGCAGATCGCCAGCGGATAGATCATCGCAGACTGGAGAATCGGCGCGCCGGCAAAGAAGATCGCTGCGAGGACCATGGTGGCGACGACGGAGACCGCATAGGTCTCGAAAAGGTCGGCGGCCATGCCGGCGCAGTCGCCGACATTGTCGCCGACGTTATCGGCGATCGTTGCCGGATTGCGCGGATCGTCTTCGGGGATACCGGCCTCCACCTTGCCGACGAGGTCGCCGCCGACATCGGCGCCCTTGGTGAAAATGCCGCCCCCGAGACGGGCGAAAATCGAGATCAGCGAGGCGCCGAAACCGAGCGCCACCAGCGCGTCGATGACTTCGCGCGAGCCGCTCTCATGTCCGAGCCCGACGGTCAATATCGTATAATAGATGGAGACGCCGAGCAGCGCGAGGCCCGCCACCAGCATGCCAGTGATCGCGCCAGACTTGAAGGCGATGTCGAGGCCGGCGGAAAGGCTGGCGGACGCTGCCTGGGCGGTGCGCACGTTGGCGCGGACGGAGACGTGCATGCCGATGAAACCGGCAGCACCTGATAGTACGGCGCCGATCAGGAAACCGATGGCGGCGGTGGCGGAGAGAAGCAGCCAGGCTGCGATGAAAACAACGACGCCGACAAGCGCGATGGTTCTATACTGACGCGTTAGGTAGGCTTGGGCGCCCTCGCGGATGTAGCCCGCGATCTCCTGCATCCGGCTGTTGCCCTGATCGGCGGCAAGCACCGACCGGGTTGCCCAGGCGGCATAGACCACCGAGAGCAGACCGCATGCGATTACGCATAAAAGAATGGTCATTTCGCTCTTTCCTCCATAGGCCGGAACTCACTCCTTTTCCGGCAGATACGCCGCCGACTCGCCTTCCTCTCCACAGAAATGCACAGCTAAGCGGTGGGGAGATTGCGTGGTCGATTACGTGGCGTCAAGTCCGCAAAGGCCGAAAACCATTGCGGTACGAAGAAAGACGTAGGTGAGATTGTTCGGCGCTAAAGAGTTACTTCTTCGCTTCGCCGCGGACCTGCTTGGCGATGCGGTCCAGTACGGCGTTGACGAGCTTCGGCTCGTCGTCATCAAAAAAGGCTCGAGCGATCTCGACATATTCAGTGACGATGACCGCCACCGGGACGTCCTTGCGATCGAGGAGCTCGAAGACGCCGGCGCGCAGGATGGCGCGAACCGTGCTGTCGAGGCGCGACAGCGCCCAATCATCCTGCAGCGCTGCAGCAATTAGCGGATCTAGACGGACCTGATCACGCACGACGCCGGAGACGATCGAGCGGAACCAGGCGGCATCGGCCTTCAGATAGGTCGCGCCGTCGAGTTCCTGGCCGAGGCGGTGCGCCTCGTATTCAGCGACGATTTCCAGAACGCCGGTGCCACCGACATCCATCTGATAAAGCGCCTGAACGGCCGCCAGGCGGGCGGCGCCCCGCTGGTTCGCAGTCTTGACCGGCCGTTCCGTCTTGTCGTCGTTCATTCGTTATGCACCCAGTTTCTGCTTCAGCGCGATCATCGTCAGAGCCGCACGAGCGGCAAACCCTCCCTTGTCCTTGTCCGAACGGCGGGCGCGGGCCCAAGCCTGTTCGTCATTTTCCACGGTCAGAATGCCGTTGCCGATGGCAAGGGATTCACTAACCGCGAGGTCCATCAGAGCGCGCGAGGATTCGTTCGATACGATATCGAAATGGTAGGTCTCGCCGCGAATGACCATGCCGAGAGCGACATAGCCGTCATAATGCGTGCCGCCATTGTCGTCGCCATCGAGCGCCATGGCAATCGCCGCCGGAATTTCCAACGCGCCGGGAACGGTGACGACCTCATAGGTGGCGCCGGCCTGCTCGAGCGCAAAGGTCGCGCCTTCGAGCAGCGCATCGGCCATGTCGTCATAGAAGCGGGCCTCGACGATCAAAATATGGGGAGCGGTCTCTCTCGACATTGTTTACCTTCGGTTGGCGGCACTTTTTCCACTCGACAGCCCGCGGTCAAAACATGCCTTCATCGGAATGGCAAGCACTTTCGGCCGGTGCCGCAACTGCGAAAGAGGAAATATCGACAAGGGGATAGCCGCACCATCCCTGCCGAGCCGGCCAAGCCTCCGAAATCCGCTTTTCCGGAAGCGCGGAAAACGGCAATTCGAAGGCCGTTTTCATGAAGAATTTTTAATGCGTTTTCAGTGGCTTAACCTATTGAATGGCGAAAACGGCAACGCCAGCTCCTTATCGTGACGCAGACGATCCCCTGCACGACAGCCGACCGTCAAAGCAGATGAAAGGATTAAATCATGAACCGCGTTGTCACAATCACCATCGCCGCAGCCCTCTCCTCACTCGCATTTGCCGGCGTCAGCCGGGCCGAGAGCTTCGGAATGAACTCCGCCCAAGGCATCGAGCAGACGCTCAGGACCTTCCGGGGTAATAACTTCAATGTCGAGCAGATCCGCAACTGGCACAATCTCGACGACGAGACGACAGGTCCGCGCTCGGCACCGGAACGCTCCGGGCAGGCCATACGCGGCATCCAGGCCTCGATCGATGCCAACAGATCGCTTGCACACCGGCTGAACAACGAGGGGGTCGATGTCCGCAACATCGTCAATGCCGAACAGGCGGCGGACGGAAGCGTGACCTTCTACGTCCGCTGAGGTCACGACAGCAACAGAGCGTCCGGCGCATCCATCCGAAGTGCGGCGCTCGAAGCATGGGCGGCGTTCTCCTCTCCGCCCATGCCGAGGATTTTCCCGGGTCAGCGCGCGATTGCCATTGAATTTTCCGGCAAGATGATAGTTTCTCATCCTGCAACAGGAGAACATCATGGCGGCGGAATCGAAAGCGGTGATCAATATCGCTGATCTCAAGCTCGACCACTGGAAACAGGGCGAGCTCTACGAAGGCGCCGACGTCTCCTTCGGAGCGCTGCTCGGCCTGGCGGGCCTCGGCATCAGCTACAATGAGGTGCCATCCGGCAAATCGAGCTGCCCCTTCCACAATCACCATGTCGAAGACGAGCTGTTCTACGTGATCGCAGGCACCGGCGAATACCGTTTCGGCGACGAGCGCCATCCGATCAAGGCAGGCGACGTGCTCGGCGCACCGGCGGGCGGGCCGGAAACGGCGCATCAGCTTATCAATACCGGCACAACCACCCTCGTCTATCTCGGCATCTCGACGATGGCGAAGACCGAAATCGTCGAATATCCCGATTCCGGAAAGTTCCTTGCCAAGACCAACAGGGACGCGACAGAAACCGGGCGCTTCCGCCATATCGGAAGGACCGAAGGCGATCTCGACTATTGGGACGGTGAGCCCGGCGCCTGAACGCGACTTCCACAAGGATTCGTCGTGATCGACATACCCACCTTGGAAACAGAGCGGCTGACGCTTCGCCCTCACCGCCTCGACGATTTCGAGGCGCATGCGGCGCTATGGGCGGACGAAAAGGTCGTTCGCTTCATTACCGGTGCGCCGTCGACGCGCGAGCAGAGCTGGAGCCGCATGCTGCGCATCGCCGGCATGTGGCACCATATGGGTTTCGGCTTTCTGGCGATCGTGGAAAGGGAAAGCGGTAGGTTCATCGGCGAAGCTGGTTTCCTCGAAGCCCGGCGCGATATGAAACCGTCGATCGAGGGAACGATGGAGATCGGCTGGGCGCTGATGCCCGCGGCTCACGGCCACGGTTATGCCACAGAGGCGCTGACGGCTCTGATCGGCTGGGCGGAGGCGCACTTTCCGGGAAAGCCGATGAGCTGCATCATCAGTCCCGAGAACCACGCCTCGCTGCGGGCCGCAGCCAAACTCGGTTTCCGCGAGACCATCCGCACGCAATACAACGGCGAGATCATTCAGTTTTCGCGTTAGGGAATTCCGCCAAGCGGGTAACGCAGCGCAGAGCGTCCACCACACAGGCCGATGCTCGTGGAACGCAGAATTGCGAATGCCCGAGAGCGTGCCACCTTCTCCCAGCAATCATTCAGCTATCGAGCGAGATCCGAGGCGTCTTTTGCCGATTTGCCTGCCCTTCTGCGCAAGCCTCGCGTAATGCCCGAATTCTATGGTCATGGCAAGCGGTCTGCTTGGTCCTTCGGCGAAGCGATCACCGCTCTCGCCGGCTGAGGCTGGAGAGAAGCGTTTCAAGGGAGAAACATTTGCCGCGCGTGTCGATCTGTATACCGGCCTACAAGCCTGATTTCTTTGAACTCGCCCTAAAGAGCGCAATCGCGCAAAGCTATGCGGATGTCGAGATCATTGTCTCGGACGATTGCCCGACGGACGCCATCGAGGCAATCTGTTCACGGTATTCCAGCCTCGTTGCTTATAGCCGCAATCCCCATCCCGGCGAATACACCAATATCATGAGGCTGGCGGGTCTCGCTGAGGGCGAATACATCAAATTTCTGTTCGATGACGACGTGCTTAGCCCTTTCTGCGTGCAGTTTCTTCTCGAAGCGCTGGAGGCGACGCGCGGCAGAGGGACGAAACTTGCCTTTTCACCGCGGCACGTGATCGACGAGAGGAACAACTTCATCAATCTGATCAACCATTTCCAAGTCGATCGGGGTTTGAAGATCATCGAAGGCCGGGATTTCATCCGCTTGACCGCGATGCATCACCTCAACCTTATCGGCGAATATTCGACCGTGATGATGCGTAAGGCGGACTGCTTTGACGCAAATGGCGAGTTCCGCCTTTTCAGGCCCGAAAACGGCGTCTTCCGTGGCCTTCTTGATCTTTCAGGCTGGACAGAACTCGCCAAGGAAGGCGCGTTCGTCGCCCATCCGCACCCGCTTTCCTATTTCCGGCAGCATTCCAATTCCAAATCAAACCACACCACCAACCCGATCTTCATCTACGCCATCGTCTTTTACGAAGACATTCTGAACTATGCGCACGCCAACGGATTCCTCAGCCCGCAGGATTTGCCGGTCTCCTATCGCAATCTGATCAATGTCTACCAGTATTGGCGCGCCGCCTTTCCGGAACTCGATGCGAGGATCGCTCGCCTGAGCGCGCTGCTTGATGATGTCGGGCGATGGAGCGCGTAGCGGTTGGGTCGCTCGATCCCGGCGAGATTCACTGTACCCGCACGTTTCGCGCAATTCTCACGATTTAATTGATGGTCGACATGGCGCGATCATGCAGACAGAGGGTTTCAAATGATGCAGTTGATGGATGATACAATGGCGGGTTTCGGCGGACGCGAGCAGATCGTGCAGGCGTCTTTTTCCGTCGTCGTTCCCGCCTACAACGCATCAAACGTCATCGGGCGATGCCTGCAGAGCCTATTAAGTCAGCAGGGGCAGACGGCATTTGAAATTATTGTCGTCGACGATTGCTCGGCGGACGACACGATCTCTAAAGCCGAAGAGATAGGTCGTGGGCACAATAACATTAGCGTCCTGCGCCTCGACAGCAACGGCGGACCCGGCATTGCCAGGAATGCAGGGGTACTCAGAGCAAAAGGCGAATGGATTTGCTTCGTGGATGCCGACGACGTCGTGGAGAACAACTTTCTGGAGATGCTTCAGGCATCCGTCGAAGACTTCACGGATATTCTCGCGTTCAACTCCAGCCTTTATGACGCAGAAACCGGCAATAGCCTGAAAGCCAGCATCCGCGAGGATCTCGCCCGAGTCGAGGGCGCCGAAAGGCTGGCGGATTATCTTCAGGATCGCGTTGATCGATCAGTCATCTTCCATCTGTTCCGCCGCCGTTTCCTCCTAGACAATAACATCATGTTCCGCGGCGGCCTTCACGAGGACGTCGATTATATGTTTCACGCGCTGATGCGCGCGCGTTCTGTCAAGAGTCTTGACAGGCAGATCTACCGCAAGCTCGATACCCAGGGCTCAATCGTAAATTCGCTCAGCACCCGTCATGTCGACGGCTTCTTCGATGCGCTCGATGCCATGCATGCGCTCGTGGCGGACACGCCGATGTGGCCTGACCTGAAAAATCCTTTCCTGACCGGCATCATTAACGTGACCGCGTCTCGCCTGCTCAGGCTGCTGCCCGGCAAGGTGGTCAAGCTCGAGGATGCCGGCAAAATTCTCTCCACGCTTCACGGCCGTGTCGTGCGCTCAATGAAGCTTGCCGAGATTGCCTATCCCCTGCCGGTTCCGCCATCCGGCTTCCGCACCAAATATCGGATCACCTTCGATGCCTTTATGAACGGCATGGAAAAAGGCGATACGACCGAAGATATGCTGAGAGTCTTCGCGGAGATCGCGCCGAAGCTCTGGAGCTGCTACGACCTTCATCATTCCATTCTGCTCGGGCCTGGCGAGGTGCGTACCTGCTGCAAGCGCTTCACCTATGAAGGCGAACTGAAAGGCGATGTGGTTCTTTTTGGCGGCAACGGCAAGGATTTCCAGTTCACCTACAGCGATATCAAGCAGGCAAAAGATGCCCTGTTCCTCGAGATCAACCGAGACAACTCGGATGAATGCCGCGGTTGTCCCTTCTTGAAATTCGAGGAATGGGGCCGGCCGCTCGATCAAGGCGTCAAGTATCTTTCCTTCGAGCATCACTCGCTTTGCAATATGCGCTGCACCTATTGCAGCGAAACGTATTTTGGCGGCAAGAAGCCCGCCTATGACGCCGGCGCCTTTATCGACACCTTGAAGGATGCGAAGGCGCTCGAGAACATGGAATATATCGTCTGGGGCGGCGGCGAACCGACGGTCGAGCCGCGCTTCGACGAGCTTCTCAGCAAGCTGGCCGAGGGCATTTCCGATGTAAAGCAACGCGTCATCACTAACGCGACGATGTATTCGGAGACCCTTGCCGACCTTCTCCGGAAGGACCAAGCCCATATCGTTACCAGCATCGACGCCGGAAACAGCAAGAATTTCAGTGAGATCCGCAAGTATAAACATTTCGAGCGGGTATTCGAAAACCTGCGCCGCTATGCTGCCTGCTCTTCGCGCAATGTCGTCATAAAATATATTCTTTTGCCGGAAAACAGCTCCTCAGACGAACTTCGGCAATATGCCGACCTGATCGTCGAGAATGGCCTAACCGATTGCAACTTCCAAATCAGCTGCGATTTCAAAACGGATCGCGTGACCGATGACCAGTTAGTGTCGATCGTAGAACTTCACCATCTGCTGAGAGTTCGCGGCGCGCGCCTCATTTTCCTTGACGATCTCGTTTGGCAGCGGATTTTGACGGTTACGCCGGCTACCCTGGAATTGCTGAAATCCAAGCTGCAACCTTCGGTGCTGGAGACGGCATTCGAGCCGGCCTATCCTGAGGGCGTTGTGGTTTGGGGGATCGGCGGACAGGCTCAGATCATTCGCCGCAAGTCGCAGTTCTTTAAAACGAGCAAAATCGCTTATTTCATTGATCCGCGTCCCGAAATGATCGACCAGAGGCTCGGCGGCATTGAAGTGCGCTCTCCTCATTCGGCCCTGTCGGATGACCTGCCGATTATGATCGGCGCCGTGCAAAGCGCGCCGGAAATCTACGATCAGATTGAGGCTCTCGGCATAAGCCCCCAACGCATTCTGCAGAAAGTCATCCTGTAGCGCTGAACGCAGATCGGAGCGATGGGAAGTCCACCGCCTCGATCAGCAAGCCTCGGAAAACGCCTGCGGCCTACGATTTTGATCACCGCATCCATTTTCGAGTCTTTGAACACCGGAAGCGGATGGAAGAGAGCTGTCAATCTGCTGCTCCAGCGGTTTGATGCGGAACGCCCCTAACTCGTCAGGGGATGTGGGAGGGATTTGAGAATGACCAAGAGAGCATTGCTGGTCGGCAGCAACTTCAGCGCAGTTCCCCTTCTATTCGCGCTGAAAAGGCGCGGCCTGCATATTTCCGTGTGCGGAAACCGGCCGGATGAGCCCTGCCACGCGCATGCGGATCAATCGCATTTCATCGACTACAGCGATCCGACCGTGCTGCTCTCCCTCGTCGAGAGCGGCGATTTCGATTTCATCGTGCCGACCGGCAATGACGTTGCCTATATGTCGACCACCTTCGTCGCCGAAAAGCTCGGATTCCCGCGCTTCGATTCGCTGGAAACTGCGACCATCATTCACACCAAGCAGGCGTTCCGCAGCTTCACCGAGCAGTACGATATCCCTGCCCCACGTTCGGTGCGTCTGCATGGCGACTCGCCGGTCGAGACCGGCGCACTGCGCTACCCGCTGCTTGTAAAGCCAAGCGACAGTTTCAGCGGTCGTGGCGTCACGAAGGTTTTCGACAAGACAGAACTTGCGGACGCCGTCGCCGACGCCCGGCGCAACTCGCGCGCGGCGGAGATCGTTATAGAGGAATTCGTCGAAGGCAGCCTGCACAGCCATTCCGCCTTCATCAAGGACCAGGAAATCGTCTTCGACGTCTTCGTCGACGAATATTGCACAGTCTACCCATACCAGGTCGATTCATCGAATCATCCGTCGCGACTCTCCGAAACTGTCCGTTCGAAGACGCGTGCCATTATGGCGCGTGTCGTCAAGCTGCTCGGACTGCAGGACGGCCTCATCCATACGCAGTTCCTGTCAAATGACGACGATGTCTGGATAGTCGAATGCATGCGACGGTGCCCGGGTGATCTTTACGGCTCACTTGTCGACCAGTCTCTCGGCATCGATTATGCCGACCTGGTCATAACGCTGCTGCTGGGCGAGGAATTTTCGGTCAATCCGCGCTTCAAACCGCCGCTGTTTTTTGGGCGCCACACCATCACCTCCGACAGGCCCTCGACGCCGTTTTCCTTCTCACATTCCATTCCATCATCCGATGTCCGCATCGCACAACTCAAGACCACGGGCAAACCGATGAATTCGGCACCGCTCGACAAGCTCGCCATCCTCTACGCCCGTTTCGAGACGCAAGACGAGATGCTGAAGGTGGCGCCGGATTTCAAAACGTTCATTTCGCTCCAAACGATGCAAGGAGACCTCGCATGAGCCGCTCAAGCCAGGGAGTAGCGGGAAAGCTGCGCCTCGCCTTTCTGGGCGGCGCCGTCAATTCTGCTGTAGGTCGCGCTCATCGCGATGCAATCGAACTTGATCAGAAATTCGATCTCGTCGCCGGCTGCTTCAGCCGCCACGGCGAGATCAATCGTGAGACAGCGGAACAGTACCGCATTTTGCCGGAGCGCTGCCATGCCGACTTCGATAAGTTGCTATCGAAAGAAATCGGCAACATCGATGCTCTCGTCGTGCTTACGCCGACGCAGCAACATACGAAGCAGGTTGTCGGCGCACTCGAGGCGGGTATTCCGGTGATCTCGGAAAAGGCCCTTGCTGGTTCGAGCGCCGAGACGCGCATGATCGACAATTCGCGTAGTAACGGGACCTTTTTGGCCGTAACCTACAATTACACGGGGTACCCCATGCTCCGCGAAATCCGCGGCATGGTCGAGCATGGTGTTTTCGGTGAATTGCAGCAGATCCATATTGAGATGCCGCAGGAGAGCTTCCTCCGTTTCCGCCGCGACGGGACGCCGATGACGCCACAGGATTGGCGCTTGCGTGACGGTCCCGTGCCGACCGTTTCGCTCGATCTCGGCGTTCATGTGCACTCGTTGCTTCATTTTCTTACCCAGCGGGAGCCGGAAGAAGTCTGCGCGACCAGCCAGAGTTTCGGCAACTTTCCGCAGGTACTCGACAATGTACAGGCGCTTGTGCGCTGCGCCGGCGGCCTGCATTGCAGCATGTGGTACGGCAAGACAGCGCTCGGGCAACGCAACGGGCTGCGTGTTCGGCTCTATGGCTCCAAGGCATCAATCGAATGGCTTCAGGAAAACCCCGAGATTGCCTATTTCTACGACCGCAGCGGCCGCAGGCAGGTCCTCGATCGCGCCAGCCCGGAAATTATGATCGCCAACGCTAGCCGCTATGAGCGGTTCAAGGCGGGTCATCCTTCGGGCTTCATCGAAGCTTTCGCAAATTATTATGCCGACCTGGCGGACGCCCTGCTGCAACACAAGACCGGTACCACTCGCTTGCCTCACCCCTATGTGCTCGGGTTCAATGAGGCGGAAGAAGGACTGCTGCTGCTGGAAGCGATCGAATGCTCGCGGCTTGAAAAGCGCTGGGTCGAGGTTGAGCCGCGAGGCGTACGACGCCCGGCGATAGACCGGCTCGAAATCCAAGCTCCGCAACTGGCACTCTAATCTATCCTCTACAAGATAAGAAAGCGGCGTGATCGATGGTCACGCCGCTTTCGTATGAGCAGCCGGCTGCATGCGCGGTTCGCAATTGCTTGTTTTGGCAGGCAGGGCCCGCGTTCCCAATCTGCTGACAAGGCGGGCCGCCTGGCCTATTGGCGCGCATATCGCACCGCAGATCGTTTCTATCTGCGGTGCGATACGACATCCGGAATATCGCGTTTTCAAACTGACTCGATCAGCCCACAAACCTTGTCGACGATCTCCATCTCCATGTCCGGATAGATGGGAAGGCAGAGCACCTGTAGTGCTGCTTCGCTTGCGACCGGCAGATTCGACGGCTGGGCGGAAGGCAGGCTGCGATACATCGAGAAGCTTGAAATCAGCGGATAGAAATAGCGGCGCGTATGAATGCCGTTTTCCTTCAATAACTCATAGAGCCCATCGCGTGAAATGGGATAGCCGGGACGGACGAGGATCGGGAAATAAGAGAAGTTGGAGACCGTCTCGCCGGAACGGTCCAGGCATTCAATGCTCGCGACGCCGCGGAGCCGCTCGCGGTATGCACGGTCGATGAGCTCACGCCTTTCCAAGGCAAACTTGATGTATTTCAGCTGCAACAGGCCGAGCGCAGCGTTGAACTCGCTCATCTTGCCGTTCGTGCCTGGCGCGACCACGGTCACTTCATCGACGTAACCGAAGTTCTTCAGCTGGTCGATGCGGGTCTTCGTCTTGATGTCCGGGCAGATGATGGCGCCGCCTTCGAATGTGTTGAAAACTTTCGTCGCATGGAAGCTCAGGATGGAAAGGTCGCCGTGATTGAGAACACTTCCCCGTTCGTCCTCCACGCCGAAGGCATGGGCGGCATCATAGATGACCTTGAGATTGTAGAGATCGGCGATCTTCTGGATCGCATCGACGTCGCAAGGGTGGCCGTAGCAATGCACCGGCATGATCGCCGTCGTCTGCTGCGTGATCGCCGCCTCGATCTTCGCTGGATCGAGATTGAGCGTCACCGGGTCGATGTCGACGAAGACGGGTTTTAAGCCGTTCCAGAGAAGCGAGTGCGAAGTGGCCACGAAGGAATAAGGCGTGGTGATGACTTCGCCCGTGACGCGGAGTGCCTGAAGCGCCGTCAGCAGCGCAATGGTGGCGTTCGAAAAGAGGCTGATGTGCTTCACGCCGAGATGGTTGCAGAGCTCCTGCTCCAGTTGCCCGTGGAATGGCCCGCCATTGGTCAGGATGCGATTGTTCCAGATCGCTTCCAGCGAAGGAATGAATTCTTCAAGCGGCGGCAGGCTGGGCTTTGTTACATAGATCTTTTCGTTTTTCATGACGCCGTCCAGGGTTGGGCACTATCACGGATTTGGGCCTGGTACGAACATCACGGCTTAACCTGTTGCGAAGCTGACCAGCGAAATTCATGCCAACAGTGTGGCGCAAGCTTCACGTCCAATAGTCGGCACCCATACGAATGCCGCATCGTGAATCACGAAGACGGCAGCCATTCGCGAAGGACAACGCCTTGACGATCAATCAGCCCATTTCTTCTTTGCCGGCCGGTCTTCCCGATCTGGCGCTTCTCACGGAGAAAGCTGCCGGGACGGGATCCGTCATCATCTATCAGCCTTATCTCGACCCTTCGCAGCGCAGCCAAATCGACGCGGCGGCCATGCCGCTCGACATCTCGTTCAATACGCAGGCCACGACCCGCGAATATGAACTCTTCCGCACCCTGCATCAGCATCACGATGCGATCGGCCTCGGCGAGGATGTATTCTGGGGGCTGCTCTCCAGCAAATTCGAGATGAAGTCGGTGACGAGCTTCCCGTCCTTTGTCACGGAGGCGGAAAAGGCCAGGGCAGAAGGTGCGGACGCCTATCTTTACAATCCCCTGATCGGCCACGCGGCGATCTACAGCAACGTTTGGGAACATTCGCTGCTTGGCGGTCATCCCGGTATGGACCCGATTTTCCTGCACATCCAGGACCTCGGCTATCCGATTGCGCCGCCGCAGGACAAGACTTCCTTCGCGTTCTGCAATTATTTCTGCGGAAACCGGAAATTCTGGTCCGAGTATTTCGCCTTTTGCGAACGCATTCTCGAATCGCTGGAACACCAGGCGCGCGCCGGCACGCCGGCGGGCGCCGCCTATGCCGGTACAGCCCACTATTCGCGTGATGCCAACGCGAAGATGCGCCCCTTCGTGATCGAGCGCCTGCTCGGGCTCTATGTCCAGCAGGCTGCCGCCTCCGGATTGAAAATCGCCGCCTTCGTACCGGCTCTTGCCGATTTCGAATGGAAGTTCGGTACCCGCCTCGGCCGGATGCTGCATGGCCTCTTTGCCGCCAAGGAAGCCTTTCTGAAGACCCGTGACGAGGCTCTGCTGACCTCGTGGCAGGAAGGCCGCCAGCCGCTCATCAAGCAGCCGCATCTGATCTGGATGGCTGACGATCCGCCGGGCTGGATGCCGCGCGGCCAGTTCATCGGCGGCCGCGAATTGATGCGCGCCTATGCTCCGCAGGCCGCAGGCGCCTCCCCGATTCCGCAGCAGCCGGTGCGGACGGAAAGGCCCGCTATACCAGCTGCGCCGAAAATCGAGCAGCCGCTCCGCAACCCGCTGCAGCCTTTCGCCGGCGGATGGCAGGCACACAAGGATCGTCATTGCATCTGGATCGTGACGCCCGAAAACTACAATCACAGCCACGCCTTCGACGAAGTCGCACTCGGCATGCAAGGCGCCTTCGAGGAACTCGGCGGCTCGGCACCGATCGTCCGCGACATGAATGCATTCGCCGGCCGTGCGCCGATCATCTACGGCGGCAATCTTCTCCCCGCCGAAATCGTCGGCCATCTGCCGAAGGACAGCGTCATCATCAACCTCGAGCAGGTGTCCGAGGAAAGCAGCTGGATCAATTCGCGCTATACGTCGATCCTGAGGGCGATGCCGGTGCTCGACTACAGCCCGCGCAACCGCGAAAACCTTGCCGCCAAGGGCATCGATCATGCCGGTGTGCTCGAAATCGGTTACAGCGGTTGCCTGAGCCAGATCCAGCACAACCCCGTCAAGGATATCGACGTCCTCTTCTATGGCTCGATGAACGAACGCCGCCACCATATCCTGAAGACGTTGAACGACAGCGGGCTCAAGGTCGCGCACCTCTTCAACATCTATGGTGCGGAACGCGATGCGGCGATTGCCCGCGCCAAGATCGTCATAAACATCCATCATTATGCGAGCGGCGTTTTCGAGATCGTGCGCATTTCCTATCTGCTCGCCAATCGCGTTTGCGTGTTGACGGAAGGCGACATCCGCGATCCAGACCTCCAGCCCTTCATCGGCGGGTTGGCAATTGAGCGCTATGACGACATGATCGAGCGCTGCTACAAGCTGATCGCAGATGCAGACGAGCGCGATGTCATTGCCGCGACGGGCTTTGCGGCCATGCGGAGCCGCTCGCAGGCGGAGATGCTGATGAACGTCATGAAGGCCGCAGAAAAGGTAAGTCATGCGCATTGAGACCGCGGCCATCGAGGGCATTGTTGCAATCACGCCGCCACGCTTCGGCGATCACCGCGGCTACTTCTCGGAGGTATTCAAAGATGCCTGGTTCCGGGAAAATGTGGCCGACGTCGCGTTCATCCAGGACAATGAATCGCTTTCGGCGCAGGCTGGAACCGTCCGGGGGCTGCATTTCCAGATCCCGCCCTTTGCACAGGGCAAGCTGGTGCGCTGCCTTGCCGGTCGGATCATGGATGTCGTCGTCGATATCCGCGAGGGATCGCCGAGCTTTGGCAGATGGCTCTCTCAGGAACTCTCGCCGGAAACCGGCAAGCAGCTCTGGATACCGGCTGGTTTCGCACACGGATTCGTTACGATCGAGCCGAACAGCGTCGTCAGCTACAAGGTAACCGCACCCTACAGCCCGCAGCATGATCGGGGCATCGCGTGGAACGATCCGATGATCGGCATTCGCTGGCCGTTCGATGAGAGAGAGATGGTGTCGTCCGACAAGGACAAGACGCTGCCGCGGCTCGCCGATCTGCCAAGCCATTTTTCCTATTCAGCACAACAACCCAAGGATTGATCGTCGATGCGCATACTGGTCACGGGCGGAGCGGGCTTCATCGGATCGGCATTGGTGCGCCATCTTGTCAGCGAGATCGGCGCGGAGGTGCTGAATGTCGACGCGCTGACCTATGCCGGCAATCTGGCATCGCTGAAATCCGTGGAATCGGCGCCGAACTATCAATTCCTGCGCGCCGACATCTGCGACCATGCCAGAATGCAGGAAGCATTCGCATCCTTCCGCCCTGATATCCTCATGCATCTGGCAGCAGAGAGCCATGTCGATCGCTCTATCTCGGGCGCGGCCGATTTCATTCAGACCAACATCGTCGGTACATTCAGCCTGCTGGACGCCGCACGGCACTATTGGGACGGGCTTGACGCGCGCGGCAAGAGCGCCTTCCGCTTTCTGCATGTCTCGACGGACGAGGTGTACGGCTCGCTCGGCGACCAGGGCCTCTTCGAGGAGACGACGCCTTACGATCCGTCATCGCCCTACTCCGCATCCAAGGCCGCGAGCGACCATCTGGCGATCGCCTGGCACCGCACCTACGGCCTGCCCGTCGTCGTCTCCAATTGCTCCAACAATTACGGCCCGTTCCATTTCCCGGAAAAGCTCATTCCGCTGATGATCCTGAACGCATTAGAGGGCAAGCCTCTTCCGGTTTACGGCAACGGCGCGAATGTTCGCGACTGGCTCTATGTCGAAGACCACGCCCGCGCGCTCTTTGCGATCGCATCCAGAGGACGCCCCGGCGAAAAATACAATGTCGGCGGCCGCAATGAGCGCAGGAACATCGATGTCGTTCATCGCATCTGCGCGATCCTCGACGGCGTCTACACTGACAAGGCACCGCATGCGCGTCTGATCACCAACGTCACGGACAGGCCCGGACACGACGCACGCTATGCGATCGATGCCTCGAAGCTCGAAAGCGAACTCGGCTGGAAGGCGCAAGAGACCTTCGAAACCGGTATCGAGAAGACCGTGCACTGGTACTTGGAAAACGAATGGTGGTGGAGGCCGCTACGCGAAAACGTCTACTCCGGCGAACGCCTCGGCGTTTTCAAGGGACGATAAGCGATGCGCATTGCCGTCACCGGCAAACAGGGCCAGATCGTTCAGTCGCTGCTCAGACGCGGCGCCGAAACGGGCGTCGAAATCAGTGCGGTCGGCCGCCCGGAAATGGATCTCGCAAATCCCGCAAGCATCGCCGCCGCTTTCTCGGCTCTGCGCCCGAATGTGATCGTCTCGGCGGCGGCCTATACGGCGGTCGACAAGGCCGAGAGCGAAGCCGAGCTTGCTTTTTCTGTCAACGCGGCGGGCGCCGGGGGGGTTGCCGAGGCTGCCGCGCGGATCGGGGCTCCGGTCATCCACATTTCGACCGACTACGTCTTCAGCGGCGACAAGTCCTCCGCCTATTCCGAAGAGGATGCGACGGCGCCGATCTCGGTCTATGGGCGTTCGAAGCTTGCGGGCGAGAAGGCCGTCGCGGCGGTGAACCCGAACCACGTCATCTTGCGCACTGCCTGGGTGTATTCGCCCTTTGGCACCAATTTCCTGAAAACGATGCTGCGGCTTTCCGAGACGCGCGATCATCTTCGCGTTGTCGCCGATCAGACAGGATGCCCGACCTCGGCACTCGACATCGCCGACGCGGTTCTTGCGATCGCAGCCCGTATCGTAGCGGACCCTGCGCCATCGCTGCGCGGCACCTTTCATCTGACCGGCAGCGGCCAAGCAAGCTGGGCGGACTTCGCCGAAGAGATATTCGCGGAGCTTCTTAAATCCGGCGGCAAAAAGGTCGAGGTCGAACGCATCCCGACGGCGGACTATCCGACACCGGCGAGGCGTCCCGCCAATTCACGTCTCAACGGCGACAAGCTCGCCAAAACATATGGAATCCGGCTCCCGGAGTGGAAGCAGTCCATGATGGTGGTCATGCAAGACCTTTTGAATAAAGGTCTTTAAGGAGATGGCATGAAGGGAATTATTCTCGCCGGCGGCACAGGCACACGTCTGCATCCGATCACAGAGGCTGTCTCGAAACAGTTGATGCCGGTCTACGACAAGCCGATGATCTACTATCCGCTGACGACGCTTATGCTCGCCGGCATCAGAGAGTTGCTGATCATCACTACGCCTCACGACATCGAAGCTTTCAAGCGCCTTCTCGGCGATGGCTCGCAATGGGGAATTTCGCTGACCTATGCCGTACAGCCGAGCCCGGACGGCCTCGCCCAGGCGTTCATCATCGGCGCCGACTTCGTGCACGGCGACAGCTCGGCACTCGTTCTCGGCGACAACATCTTCTACGGGCACGGCCTACCGGAAATCATGAAATCCGGCACGAGTCGTCGCGAAGGCGCGACGGTCTTCGCCTATCACGTCACCGATCCGGAACGCTATGGCGTCGTCGGCTTCGACGAAAAGATGAATGCGCTGTCGATCGAGGAGAAGCCGAAGGAGCCAAAATCGAACTGGGCGGTGACCGGCCTCTATTTCTACGACCAGCAGGTGGTCGATATCGCCGCCAACCTGAAGCCGTCACCGCGCGGCGAATTGGAAATCACCGATGTCAACCGTACTTATCTCGAGCGCGGCCAGCTTTTCGTGGAGTTGATGGGCCGGGGCTATGCCTGGCTCGACACCGGCACGCCGGACAGCCTGCACGATGCCGCGGGTTTCGTCAGCACGCTGGAGAAACGCCAGGGCTTCAAGATCGCTTGTCCCGAGGAAGTCGCCTGGCGCATGGGTTACATCTCGCCGGCCGAACTCGCCAAGCTCGCGGAGAAGCTCGGCAAGAGTGCCTACGGCCAGTATCTGAGGAAGCTATCCCCGGATTGGTAAACTATCTGGCTGGCGCCGCCTCACAGACGGTAGTTGGACGTCTCAGGCGCGCAGATGATGTTCCTCGCGCCCGGCATGCCAGTCGTGGCGCACCGGAAAGCAGTACAGGTTGTAATTCAGGCGCTCGGGAATTCCGCCAGCCTGGCAGCGTAACGCGCCATTGTATCGACTTCGAAATTGACGAAATCGCCGGCTTTGCGCTCACCCCACGTGGTGACGTCGAGCGTGTGGCGGATGAGCAGGACGTCGAAATCGGTGCCGTCGACCGCATTGACGGTCAGCGAAGTGCCATCGAGTGCGATCGACCCCTTGGGGGCGACGAATTTCGCCAGATGCTCAGGTGCGCGCAAGCGGTAACGGGTAGCATCGCCCTCCGATGTCACCGAGAGGATTTCCGCCTTGCCGTCGACATGGCCGGAAACGATGTGGCCGCCGAGTTCATCTCCGATCTTCAGCGACCGTTCGAGGTTGATGCGGCTGCCTTCACGCCAGGTGCCGATCGTCGTCAGCCGCAGCGCCTCTTCCCAGGCTTCCACTTCGAACCAGCGGCCATTGCTGCCTTCATCAGGCAGGCCTGTCACGGTGAGGCAGATGCCGGAATGGGAGATGGACGCGCCCATATCGATGGTCGCAGGATCGTAACTTGTTGCGACGCGGAGTTTAATGCCTTCTTTCAACGACGAAACGGATTCGATCATACCGATATCGGTGACTATTCCGGTGAACATCAAAGCCCTCTTTCGTATTCGTCCAGGCGATCGTCGCCAAACATTCGCGTGCTCATATGCATGAAACCGGATGGTATGTCGGTTGCCTGCAACGGGGATTCAATACCGCCCTCACCGATGACGCCGGGCGCCTGGTAAAGGTGGATTCGATCGACGAGGCCGGCCTCAAGGAAAAGCCGCGCTGTCTTTGCGCCCCCCTCGACCAGAAGCGAGGAAATGCCCCGCGTCGCAAGCGCCGGCAGCAGGACCTCGGGGTGATAGGGATTGCAGTAGACGACTTCGACGCCGGCGGTTTCGAGCGCGGTGCGGCGGGAGTCTATGTCGGCGGGGTCAGTGATCGGAGCGCCCCCCTCTGTCCTGCCGGACATCTCCCCCACAGGGGGGGAGATTGGCTGGGGGGCAGCTCCCTGCCCTACATCTTCTGTTGCTGGTGATGATGAATCTGCTTGGGACGTCGGATCGCGCTCCTTGCCAATCTCCCCCCCTGTGGGGGAGATGTCCGGCAGGACAGAGGGGGGTAATCCTTCAGCATCCGCCGCCAACGGCGAAACTTTCTCGCTCGCCACCACGATGACCGGCACCTCCCGCGCCGTCTGAACCAGCTTACTCGTCAGCGGCAACGCAAGAGACGGATCAAGGACGATGCGGATCGGCGACTGGGCTTCGAGGCCTGGCGTGCGCACCGTCAGAAGCGGGTCATCCGCTATCGCGGTGCCGATGCCGACGAGGATCGCGTCGGATTCGGCGCGCAGCGCCTGAACCTCGGCGCGGGCCTCCGGACCTGTGATCGCCACTTGGCCCTCCCCCTCCCGGCCGATCATGCCATCGGCGGAAACGGCAAGTTTGAGAGTCACATAGGGGCGGTTCTTCGTCTGGCGGGTGAGATAGCCGGCCAGCGAACGCCGGCCCTCCGTCTCCAGTACGCCGGCATCCACCTCGATGCCGGCTTGGCGCAGCATGGCGATGCCGCGGCCGGAGACGCGCGGATCGGGATCGGTGACGCTGATGACGACGCGAGCGACGCCATAGGCAATCAGCGCCTCGGCGCAGGGCGGGGTCTTGCCGTGATGCGAGCAGGGTTCGAGCGTCACATAAGCAGTGGCGCCGCGGGCACGTTCGCCGGCTTCGGCGAGCGCCTGCGGCTCGGCATGCGGGCGGCCGCCGAGCGCGGTGACCGCACTGCCGACGACGACGCCGTCACGAACGATGAGGCAGCCGACGGAAGGGTTGGTGGCGGTGCGGCCGAGATGCCGGCGCGACAGGCGGATCGCCGATGCCATGAAACCTTCGTCATCCGCCGTGACGCTCATGGCTCATCTGTCCAGCGGGTCGCGGGCGATCTTGGCGTTGATTTCGGAAATGACCTTCTCGAAATCCTCGGCAAGCGAGAAATCCCGATAGACCGAGGCGTAGCGCACGAAGCCGACATCATCGAGGCTCTTCATGGCTTCCAGCACCTGCAGGCCGATCTGCTCGGAGGAGATTTCCGTCTCGCCGGAACTTTCGAGCCGGCGGACGATGCCGGAGACGGCACGCTCAATGCGATCCCGCTCGACAGGGCGCTTGCGCAACGCGACTTCGAAGGAGCGCACCAGCTTGTCACGATCGAACGGTACCTTGCGGCCGGTCTTCTTAATGACCATCAGCTCGCGCAGCTGCACACGCTCGAAGGTGGTGAAACGCCCCCCACAATCCGGACAGATACGCCGCCGGCGGATGGACGTATTGTCCTCCGCCGGACGCGAATCCTTGACCTGGGTATCTTCCGAACCGCAATAAGGGCAGCGCATCGCTACTCCTTACCCCATGTAGCCATACATGGGGAAGCGGTCTGTGAGGTTGACCACCTTGCCGCGCACGGCGGCTTCGACGGCGGCGTTGCCGTCGTCGGAATTGGCGACCTTCAGGCCGTCGAGAACCTCGACGATCAGATTGCCGATCTCGCGGAATTCGGCTTCCTTGAAGCCACGCGTCGTGCCGGCCGGTGCGCCCAAACGCACGCCTGATGTGACGAAGGGCTTTTCTGGGTCGAAGGGGATGCCGTTCTTGTTGCAGGTGATATAGGCGCGGCCAAGCGCTGCCTCGGCGCGCTTGCCGGTGGCGTTCTTCTTGCGTAGGTCGACCAGCATCAGGTGGTTGTCGGTGCCGCCGGAGACGACGTCGAGGCCGCCTGCAATCAGCGTTTCGGCCAGCGCCCGGGCGTTCTTGACGATCTGAGCGGCGTATTCCTTGAATTCCGGCTGCAGCGCCTCGCCGAAGGCGACCGCCTTGGCAGCGATGATGTGCATCAGCGGACCGCCCTGCAGGCCCGGGAAGACGGCCGAATTGAACTTCTTGGCGAGATCCTCTTCATTCGTGAGGATGACGCCGCCGCGCGGGCCGCGCAGCGACTTGTGCGTTGTCGTCGTCGCGACATGGCAATGCGGGAACGGCGACGGATGCTGGCCGCCGGCAACGAGGCCGGCGATATGGGCCATGTCGACCATCAGATAGGCGCCGACGCTGTCGGCGATCTCGCGGAAGCGCTTCCAGTCCCAGATGCGGGAATAGGCGGTGCCGCCGGCGATAATGAGCTTCGGCTTGTGCTCTTCGGCCTTGCGGGCGACTTCATCCATGTCGAGAAGGTTGTCGCCTTCTCGCACGCCGTAGGATACGACGTTGAACCACTTGCCGGACATGTTGACCGGCGAACCATGCGTGAGGTGGCCGCCCGAATTTAGGTCAAGACCCATGAAGGTGTCACCAGGCTGCAGCAGCGCCAGGAACACGGCCTGGTTCATCTGCGAGCCGGAATTAGGCTGGACGTTTGCGAAATTGACGCCGAATAGCTTCTTGGCGCGCTCGATCGCCAACTCCTCGGCGATGTCGACGAACTGGCAGCCGCCGTAATAGCGCTTGCCGGGGTAACCCTCGGCATATTTGTTGGTCATGATGGAGCCCTGGGCTTCCAGCACGGCGCGGGAGACGATGTTCTCGGAAGCGATCAGTTCGATCTCGTGCCGTTGGCGACCGAGTTCCTTTCCGATCGCGCCGAAGATTTCCGGATCGACGTCCGCAAGCGAGCGATTGAAGAAGGATTCGGTGGAAGCATTGGTCATGGGCGGGCTCCTCAACTGGAATGCGCTGAGGTATTAGCCTTCCGCCGGGGCAAGGGCAATACGAAGAACGACATTTGCTGGGCAAAGCGCGCGCTGCAGCTCTTTTGTGAGCACCCCTCGGCAGGACGCGTCAAACAGCGCCCTCCCCGGCATAAAAAACCGCGCCCGAAGCGCGGTTCTCAAAATCACGACGCAGAGGGCGCCGCTTATTGAACCGGCTGCTCCATGCCGGCCGTGGTGTCGAGCGCGAGCTCGGCATTGCCGTCCATCTGATAGATGTCGTCGCGGAACTGGACGATGCCGTCGGGCATGCCCCAGGCGGAGATGTAGACGAAATAGACCGGTACTTCGGTGGCGAGCTTGATCGGCGTGTTGACGCCGCTTGCGATCACCTGCTCCATCTGCTGGCGGCTCCAGCCCGGCGTCTCGCGCAACAGCCAGGTCGACAGGTCGCGCACGTTCTGAACGCGGACGCAGCCTGACGATTCAAAACGCATGAGCTTGTTGAACAGGCCCTGCTGCGGCGTGTCGTGCATGTACTCGCCGTTCTTGTTGTAGAAGTTGATCTTCGTCGATGCCATGGCGTTGATCTTACCCGGGTCCTGGCGGAACATCAGGTTCGGCGCCTCGCCGTTCCAATCGACAGTCTCCGGAGAAACCTCATTGCCCTTGCCGTCGATCAGACGGATCGCGTTCTTTTCGAGATAGGTCGGATCCTTGCGCATGAGCGGCATGATGTCCTTTTCGACGATCGAGCGCGGCGCGGTCCAGTAAGGGTTGAGGATGACTTCGTAGATCTTCGAATTGACGAGATGCGTCGGGCGGCTCAGACGGCCGACGACCGCGGTGTGGCGCGTCGCGACGCTGCCGTCTTCGACGGCCTCGACATAGGCGGCCGGAATATTGACCATCAGATGGCGCCGGCCGAGATCTTCCGGGAAGGTCTGCAGGCGGACCAGGTTGGTGTTCAACTGCTGCAGGCGGACATCGGCCGGAATATTCATCGCCTTCAGCGTGAACTCGCCGAGAACGCCGTCGGACGGCAGGCCGTGACGCGCCTGGAAGCGTTTGACGGCGCCGTCGACATAGGAATCGAAGGCGTTCGACATGCCTGCCTCGCGCGGCAGGTCGCCGGTGATCGCAAGGCGCTGGCGCAGCGCCTGGACGGCGGGAGAGGAAACGCCGAGCTGCAGGCGCTGATCACCGGGATTGACTTCGGGCCAGCCGCCGGCTGCCGCAATCTGCTGATACTGCATGATCGCCTGCTGGGCGCTCGCGACCGATTGGGGACCGAGGATCGGCGTGTTGGAAACGACGGCCGTCGCCGTGCGCGAAGCCGCCTTGGCATCGAACTGGTCATCCCAGTTGCCGCGGCGCGGTGCGTTGATCAGTGTATCGAGCGCCGACTGCGCGAAGGCCGGCGCGGCGATCGCACCGGCGCCGATCGTTGCCGCGGACGCAAGGAAAGCGCGGCGAGAGAGAGCTTCATTTCCGTTTTTCTTCGACATAGTCCCAACCACTGAATGCCGCTGTAAAGGAAGCGCGGCCCTTTGCGATATCACTGCGCCTTAACGCAGATCCCACCATTCGTTCTTCCGGCACATCGGAAAATTCCGCCCGCCGCATCACAAGATTGCGATGCGGAAGTCTGAACGTTCCTGATCCATTGAAAGCGCCGGTTGTTAACATTCCGCTGCCACACCAATATGGCCAATTCGTGTTGTCAGGCCGAGGGCAACTGCCGAAGGCCGAGTTCATCACGCAACGAACCATATGACGGGTAAATCGTGCCGGTTAATAACGGCTAAAAAACGGCTTGGAAACCGGCCTTTGCGCTTGCCTGGCCTGCGTTGCAAAGATGCCACGCGGGCGCGAACGGCAAAACCGGACGCGCAGGGAACGCATCCGGTTTTCTTCAACCCTGAAAGGAGGTCGAGGGTCTTAGAGGCGGTACATGATCGAGTCGTTCCAGAAACGATCCAGACGCTGGAGCAGCTTGTTCATCTGGGTGAACTCGTCGGTGCCGATGCCGCCGACCTTGTCGATCGAGGCGATGTGGCGTTCGTAGAGCTTGGCGACCGTTTCGGCGATGTCCTGGCCGGTTTCGGTCAGGCTGATGCGGACTGAGCGGCGGTCGATGCGGGAGCGCTGGTGGTTGATGAAACCGAGGTCGACCAGCTTCTTGACGTTGTAGGATACGTTGGAGCCGAGATAGTAACCTCGCGAGCGCAGCTCGCCGGCGGTCAGCTCGGAATTGCCGATGTTGAAAAGGAGCAGCGCCTGGATGGCGTTGACGTCACTGCGACCCTGACGGTCGAACTCGTCCTTGATGACGTCGAGAAGACGGCGATGAAGACGTTCGACAAGATGAAGGGATTCCATGTAAAGATCACGGATGCCCTGATCCTGCTGGTCACGGAAGTTGGATACCGCCTGCGGCTTGATTTTCGTGTTCATATTGACTGCCTCACTGTTTTGTTTGGCGGTGTCGTTTTCTTCCCGCCTTGAGTGAGACCCTATCGAATACATATAAAATTCGACTTAAACCGCAGGCTTAATGGAGCCTTACCGGAAACCCCACGTTGTCTCAGGGTAAATCAACACTTACCTGGCGGCGGTGGCGGCGCTTTTCCAGCCAGAGCAACAGGCGGAAAATGCAGTAGACCGCGGCGACCATGAGATGCAGCAGGATGATCAGCTTATTGGGCCCGAAAATATCAGGCAGCAGACCATACATCAGAATCTGGCCGCCCGCTGCCAGCACCCAGATAACCGGCCCCCAGGAGACGGTGAGCCAGAGGCCGAGGGAGGCGACGGGGAAAAGCACGGCAAGGCTGGTGCTGGCCACCTTCCACGGCAGGCTCAAAAGATCGAATCGGCCGGCCCCGACCAGCGAATAACCGACGAGCATCGCCCAATATTGCAGCCCGAACCAGAAGCAGGATACGGCCACCAGCCTCAGGAACAGGATGAAGAGAAGATCCGCCAGCGTGCGTTTCGGTATTGTCGGGGAATCGGTTTCCATAGCGCAAACATCGGTTCGGGATCGGATCGTTACAAGCGGTTTTTCCGCCGCGGCCAATCGTCCGGTTTGGATTTTCCGGGCGCCATGATAATGAGCGCTCCGATAAATGGAATGGGCCAGGGACAGATATCATGCAGGATAAGACGCATCTCGTCGACGACATCACCGGCCATCGCCGCATGCGGCGCAATCGCAAGGCAGACTGGACTCGCCGGCTGGTGCAGGAAAACCGGCTGACGGTAGACGACCTGATCTGGCCGATCTTCGTCGTGCCGGGCTCCGGTATCATCGATCCGATCCCGGCCATGCCCGGCGTCAACCGTATGAGCATCGACAAAGCAGTCGAGGCCGCGCGCGAAGCGGCCGGCCTCGGCATTCCGGCGCTGGCGACCTTTCCCAACATCGAGATGGAGCTGCGCGACGAGACGGGTTCGAACAGCCTCGAGGCCAACAATCTGATCAATCAGGCCACGGCGGCGATCAAGAAGGCGGTACCCAATATCGGCGTCATCACCGATGTCGCGCTCGACCCCTTCACCAGCCACGGCCATGACGGCATTCTGAGAGACGGCGAGATCGTCAACGACGAGACGGTCGATCAGGTGGCGCGTGCCGCGGTGATGCAGGCCGATGCCGGCGCCGACATCATCGCGCCCTCGGAGATGATGGACGGGCGCGTCGGCGCGATCCGCAGGGCGCTCGATGCCGCCGGCCATCAAGAGGTCGGCATCATGAGCTATGCGACGAAATTCGCCTCCGCCTTTTATGGCCCCTATCGCGAAGCGATCTCGACCGGCGGGCTGCTGAAGGGCGACAAGAAGACCTATTATATCGACCCGGCCAACGGCACCGAGGCGATCCGCGACGCCGCCCTTGACGTCGAGGAAGGCGCCGACATGCTGATGGTCAAGCCAGGCCTGCCCTATCTCGACATCTGCTGGCGGATGAAGGAGGCCTTCGGCCTGCCGACCTTCGCCTACCAGGTTTCCGGTGAATATACGCAGATCAAGGCCGCAGCGATGAACGGCTGGATCGACGGCGAGCGGGCGATGCTCGAAACGCTGCTGTCGTTCAAGCGGGCGGGATGCGACGGCATCCTCACCTATTTCGCAGTCGAGGTGGCGAAAATTCTCAGCAAACGGTGATTTCGAGGCGAATGATTGTATTTCGCCCCGCCGACACCATATCAGCGGCGTCGCTTTTGCGAGAGGAGATCGAGATGAGCTACAACCCCAATCCGCTTTACGCCGCACCGGAGGACTGGCGCGCCTATAGCGGCGTGTTGAGCCGCCGTGTCTTTGCCTTCATCCTCGATTACCTCATCGTGGCGCTGCTGTGCATTCCCGCGGCGATCGTTTTGTTCTTCCTTTCGATCGTCACGCTCGGCCTCGGCTTCTTCCTCTACCCTGCCCTCTTCGTCATCGTCGCCGGCCTTTATTTCGGCCTGACCGTCGGCGGGCCGAGCCAGGCTTCGCTCGGCATGCGGGCAATGGGAATTGCGATCGTGCGCGTCGACGGCCGGCCGATGGATTTTCTGACGGCGATCGTGCATCTGGCGCTGTTCTGGATCCTCAACTCGGTGCTGACGCCGCTCATCCTGCTTGCCGGCCTATTTATCGAGCGCAGCCGTCTCATCCACGACCTCCTGGTCGGCACGGTGACGGTGCGCACTGCCTGAGACCTGCCGTCTGAGACCTGGCGGCGGAGACGAAAAAACTCTCCGCCTTGCCTGTACCCGGCATCACGACGCTCCATATCCAAAGATTAGAAGACTGAAATGAAGGGCGGAGACCGCCGCGCTGTTGACGTTTTCTATTCTTAGGTCATGCTGTCAGAAAACGGCACTGTCTCGACAAGGAAACTTCCGCGACAAATGAATACGCAGACGACGCCATCCCCGCAGTTTTATCTGACGGCTCCGGCTGCGTGTCCGTATCTGCCGCATGAGATGGAGCGCAAGGTCTTCACCCATCTGGTCGGCCCGCGGGCCGCCGAGATGAACGACATCCTCACCCAGGGCGGGTTCCGCCGCTCGCAGAACATCGCTTACCGACCGGCCTGCGAATCCTGTCGCGCCTGCGTTTCCGTGCGGATTCTCGCCCAGGAATTCGAACCGACGAAATCGATGAAACGGGTGCTTGCCGCCAATTCCGATGTCATCGCCACCGAATTCGCAGCCCAGCCTTCCAGCGAGCAATATTCACTCTTCCGGCGCTATCTCGATTTCCGCCACCAGCAAGGCGGCATGTCCGATATGACCGTGCTCGATTATGCGATCATGGTGGAGGACACGCATGTGAACACGCGAATCATCGAATACCGCCGGCGCGAGGAAGGCTCCGGGCTGGAGGAGCGGCCGAAGGGCGAACTGCTTGCCGCCGCACTGACCGACACGATGAGCGACGGGCTGTCGATGGTCTATTCCTATTTCAATCCTGCGCTCGAGCGGCGTTCGCTCGGCACGTTCATGATTCTCGACCATGTCAGGCGCACGAAAGCGCTCGGTCTGCCGCATGTCTACCTCGGCTATTGGGTTCAGGGGTCACGGAAAATGGACTATAAGACCCGTTTCCAGCCGCAGGAGCATCTGACCCCGCGCGGCTGGGAACGTTTCGACCCCTCCTCCATGCCCGAAAGCACGCGCGACTGAATGTTCCCCACCGCTCTTTCCGATCATCGGAAAGGCCTGCTGCTGACGGCGATCGGCGGGCTGGCACTTTCCATGGATATCCCGCTCGTCCGCCTTGGCGACGGTGACATCTGGTGGGTTCTCGGAATGCGGAGCGCAGCAACAGTTGTCGCCACGCTCGTGATATTAGGAGCAATGCGCCTTGTTTCGGGCAAGTGGCCGGTCCTCGTTCCGGGGCGACCTGGTCTTATCGCCGGTCTGCTCTACGGTCTCTCTTCCCTAACTTTCGTGCTGGCCGTCTTCAATACGGCCACGGCCAATGTCGTCTTCATCGTCGCCTTCAATCCGATGTTCGGGGCGCTGCTTTCCTGGATTTTCCTCAAGGAGAAGCCCCCGGCCGCGACGCTGATCGCCATGCTGTTCATGATATCAGGCGTCGGACTGATTGTAAGCGAAGGACTTGCCAGCGGCCATATCTTTGGCGACGCCATGGCGCTTCTCAGCGCGCTCATTCTTGCCGCAGCCATTACACTCGGGCGTGCCTCGCGCCGGCAAATGGGCTTCGTGCCGCTGCTTGCCGCCATCCTGCCGGCCGCGCTCGGCCTCGCGCAAGCTCTGCCCTCAGCGTTTGCAATCGCCCATCCCGTCTGGATCCTCCTCAACGGCGCCGTCATGATGCCGGTCGCCTTCTGGTGTCTTGCAACCGGGCCGCGCTACCTCTCCGCACCTGAAGTCGGCATGTTCTATCTACTGGAAACGGTGCTTGCCCCGATCTGGGTTTGGCTGATCTTCGCGGAAACGCCGGCGACGATGACACTCGTCGGCGGCGGTATACTGGTGGCGGCGATCGCTGGGCATTGCTTCTGGATGCTACAAGGTAAGGGCATCAGACAAATCGCATGATGCGACGTGGTCCCTTGCCTGCCCTATGTCATAACAACAAGGACGGCGCGATGCGCCTTCTTTGGAATTTCAGCGTGCCGCTCAGCCGGTCGCCTTCAACTGTTGCTGTTCCAGTTCCCTGCCGAGCGCTTCGACGACATGCGCCCAGCCTTGCCGTGTTTTCTCCTCGTGCGCGGCCCATTCGGCGCACATTTCGTGGGTCAATGTCAGGCGGCTTCCGCCACCAAGAGGCTCGATGTCGATTTCGACGCGATCGCAATTATGGTCATGCTCCTCGACGGAAAAACTGAAGACCATGCGTTGCGGGCGCTTCAATTCCAGGAAGACGCCCTGATGAAAAGCGTCGCCGGTCGGGCGGCGGTCGACGACGAAGAAACGGCCGCCGACGCGCGGGTCGATGTCGGCACGGATGACGTGACCATCATCAGTCGCAAACAGGAAGCGGCGGGCAATTTCGGGGTTCAGCCAGGCGTCGTAGACGACAGCGGGCGGGGCCTTGTAGGTGTGGCTGACATGCAATTTGATGGTGCTGGCGGGCATCGATTTTCCTCCGGTAGGGGCACGCGCGCCTTCTCGAAGCGCAACGAACCACAGCCGTTCCGTCCGCCCACGCAACCGGCCTTCTCTTCTTTTTGATAACAGCAATGAAATAGAGAAGTTCCCGCGCCCGCCAAGAGCCAAGAGCGGAATTTAGTTCGGCAAAAAATCAAGGCCTACGGCGTCCTTTGCGCGCCTGAACAGGCGCGCGGCGCTGTAAAGCCTCAGCCAGCGAATTTGCCGCTGCGCGGGAAGCCCTTCGGTACGGTCCGTCCGGCGCTGGCGCGATCGCCAAGCCATTCGGCGAGTTCGTCCTTGTTCTTCGTGAAGGTGCGGCCGGCGCTGTCTTCCCAGACGAGGCCGTCTGATATCGCGAAGCATCGGACGTCGGAAATGCCGCCGTCCTTGTAGCGCTGCAGGCGCACGCCCTTGCCACGCGACATTTCCGGCACCTGCGCGAGAGGGAAGACCAGCAGCTTGCGGTTCTCGCCGACGACGGCGACGTGATCGCCGCTGACGGGCACCAGCAGCTGCGTTTCCTCCGGCAGCGCGACATTCATGATCTGCTTGCCTTTGCGCGTATTGGCGACCAGCTCCGCCTCTGGCACGACGAAGCCGTTCCCAGCCGTCGAGACGATCAGCTGCTTGCGCGAGGGATCGTGCACGAAGGCGGTCAGAACAGCCTGGTCGTTATCCATGTCGACTATGATACGCAAAGGTTCGCCGTGGCCGCGACCGCCCGGCAGCTTGTCGCCACCGAGCGTGAAGGCCTTGCCGCCTGTCGTAACGATCAGGATCTTGTCCGTCGTCTGCGCCGGGAAGGCCACTTTCAAGCCGTCGCCCTCCTTGAAGGTCAGGGTCGACGTGTCTGCGATGTGGCCCTTCAGGGCGCGGATCCAGCCCTTTTCGGAAATGACGACGGTGATCGGTTCCTTCTCGATCATCGCCTGCTGGATCGCTTCCTCGTCGGCTTCGGGCGCATCGGCGAACTGGGTGCGTCGACGGCCGACCTCGGTCGCCTTGGCGAATTTCTTCTTCACTTCGCCGATTTCCCAGGCGACCGTCTGCCACTGCTTGTCGTCGGAGGCAAGCAACGCCTCAATCTCGCTCTTTTCCTTGGTGAGTTCGTCGAACTCCTTGCGGATCTCGAATTCTTCCAGCTTGCGCAGGGCGCGCAACCGCATGTTGAGGATCGCTTCGACCTGGTTGTCCGTCAGGTCCCATCGCGCCATCATGACCGGCTTCGGCTCGTCTTCCTCGCGGATGATCCGGATCACCTCGTCGATATTGAGATAGGCGATCAGAAGGCCGCCGAGGATTTCGAGACGCTTGTCGATCGCGGCCAGACGGAAGCGCGACCGGCGCTGCAGGACCTCGCGACGGTGGTCCAGCCACTCCTTCAGCACTTCGTTCAGCGCCATGACCTTGGGGATGCGCCCCATGGACAGGACGTTCATGTTGAGCGGAAAGCGGCTTTCGAGCTCCGTCAGCTTGAACATCGACTCCATCAGGATCGTCGGATCGACGCTCCGGGACTTCGGCACCAGGACGATGCGGATGTCCTCGGCCGATTCATCGCGGATGTCTTCCAGCAGCGGCAGCTTGCGGGCAATCAGCAACTCGGCGATCTTCTCGATCAGCCGCGATTTCTGCACCTGGAACGGAATTTCGGTGACGACGATCTGATAGCCGCCGCGGCCCAGATCCTCCGTCTGCCATTTCGCCCGCACGCGAAAACCGCCGCGGCCGGTGCGGTAGCTCTCGATGATGCTGTCGCGGCTGTCGATGATGATGCCGCCGGTGGGGAAATCCGGGCCGGGAATGAACTCGACGAGCTTTTCGACCGTCGCATCGGGATGCTTGATCAGATGCAGGGCGGCATCGCATAGCTCATGGGCATTGTGAGACGGGATCGAGGTCGCCATGCCGACGGCGATGCCGGAGGAGCCATTGGCGAGCAGGTTCGGGAAGGCGCCGGGAAGCACGACCGGCTCGGAATTCGATTCGTCGTAGGTGTCGCGGAAATCGACCGCATCCTGATCGATCCCTTCGAGCAGCAGTTCGGAGACCGCCGTCATCTTCGATTCGGTGTAACGCATGGCGGCAGGGCTGTCGCCGTCGATATTGCCGAAATTGCCCTGGCCGTTCACCAGCGTATAACGCTGCGAGAAATCCTGCGCGAGACGAGCCAGCGCGTCGTAGATCGACTGGTCCCCGTGCGGATGGTAGTTACCCATCACCTCGCCGACGATCTTGGCGCATTTTCTGAAGGCTGAAGTCGGCCTCAGCCCCATCTCGTTCATCGCGTAGACGATGCGGCGATGGACAGGCTTCAGCCCGTCGCGCACGTCAGGCAGGGCGCGGTGCATGATGGTCGATAACGCATAGGCGAGATAGCGCTGCTCAAGCGCCGCCTTCAGGTCGACCGGTTGGATGTTGTCGTCGTCTCCGCCGGAAGGCGGCAAAATCTCTTGTCCCATAGGTCCTGACTAGCCCAGAAGAGGCTGGCGGGCAAGGAATCCAGGCCATTGCAGCTGTGGATGAAGTCTTCCGGCTGATATCAAAGGATGAGACAAGCTCATCGCGGCAATTTGGATTTCGTTTGCCCTTCCCTTCAACAAAAAATTAGTGGGCCGCAATATAAAGCAGGCCCAATCCGTAGTAGCGTAACTGCAGATTTCCAACCGTCACACGCCACCAGAGGAATCACCCTATGAACTTTTACCGGACAACGCGGCTGATGCTGTCGGGCGCAGCCTTTTTCTCGCTCGCAGGCTCGGCTTTCGCTCTCGACGGCGCCGATCTGCTGAAGAAGCTCAATGCCGCCTATGCCGCGCAGGGCGGAACGATTTCGGCTGAAGGCATCGATATCGACGGCACGACGGTGACCTTGAAGAACGTCAGCCTCAAACCGACCGGCGGCGAAAGCCTGCCTATCGGCGAAGTCACTCTTTCCGGTGTCGAGGAAGACGAGGACGGCGGTTACTACATCGAAGAAGCGACCTTCCCCGACATCAACAAGACCGAAGATGGCGTCACTGTGACGGCGCAGCAGCTGACGCTTGGCGGCATTTCGATCCCGTCAACGCCCGGCGGCGACTCGCTCGATACGATGATGCTCTACGAAACAGCCCATACCGGCCCGCTGAAGGTGGTCAAGGACGGCGCGGAAGTCTTCTCCGTGCTCGAAAGCAACATGAACCTGACATTGCGCGAAGACGAATCCGGCTTCGATTTCGACGGCGCTTTTAAGAGCATGAAGGCCGATCTCAGCAAGGCCGAGGATGCGCAGAGCAAGGACGCGATCGAGAAGCTCGCCCTGCAGCACGTCCAGGGCGACATCACCATGAAGGGCGCCTGGGAACTCGCGCCCGGCACGATCGACATTTCGGAATTCGCCTTCGACTTCACCAACATCGGCAAACTGAACCTTGGCTTCAAGATCTCGGGCTATACGATGGCCTTCATGAAGTCGATGCAGGATGCGATGAAGCAATCCGAAGCCAATCCGAACAAGGAACAGTCGCAGCAGGCGCTCGGCCTCGCCATGCTCGGCCTGATGCAGCAATTGTCCTTCGAGGGCGCAAAGGTGCGCTTCGAAGATGCCTCGATCACCAAGCGGGCGCTCGATTATGCCGGTTCGCAGCAGAACATGTCCGGCAAGCAGATGGCGGACTCGCTGAAGGCGATGACGCCGATCATGCTGGCGCAGCTCAATATCCCGGAACTGCAGAACGCCGTTACGGCCGCCGTCAACACCTTCCTCGACGACCCGAAGAGCCTGACCGTCAAGGCCGCTCCCGAAAAGCCGGTGCCGTTCCCGACGATCGTCGGTGCTGCCATGGGCGCTCCGAACACGCTGCCCCAGGTGCTCGGCGTCAAGGTTTCGGCCAACGACTGATCGCGCAAATCTCAAGAAAGGGCCCGGCAGTTCCGCTGCCGGGCCTTTTTGTTTGCAACGGGGACGATGAGGGCAAACGAAAAGCCCGGCGATTGCAGCCGCCGGGCTTTCTCATTGGGAAACGAACTCAGTCCTTTTTGACCGGCGGAATCGGCCGGATCGAAAGCTCGCGCAGCTGCGTCGGCGTCGCCGGGCTCGGAGCGCCCATCAGCAGGTCCTGAGCCTGCTGGTTCATCGGGAAGAGCGAGATTTCGCGCAGGTTCTTCGCGCCGACGAGCAGCATGATGATGCGGTCGATGCCGAAGGCGGCGCCGCCATGCGGAGGTGCGCCATACTGGAAGGCGCGGTAGAGGCCGCCGAAACGGTCCTCGACGTCCTGCTGGCTGAGGCCGACCTTCTCGAAGGCGGCAACCATGGTTTCCGGCGACTGGTTGCGGATCGAACCCGAGGCGATCTCGAAGCCGTTGCAGACGGCGTCATATTGGAAGGCCTTGATCGTCAAAGGATCCTGGTTCTGCAGCGCGTCGAGGCCACCCTGCGGCATCGAGAACGGGTTGTGAGCGAAATCGACCTTCTTTTCTTCCTCGCTCCATTCGAAGAAGGGGAAGTCGACGATCCAGCAGAGCTCGAACCGGTCGCGGTCGACGAGGTTGAGTTCTTCGCCGGCCTTGGTGCGGGCCTCGCCCGCAAACTTATAGAATTTTTCCGGCTCTCCGGCGACGAAGAAACAGGCGTCGCCGTCATCGAGGCCGAGCTGAGTGCGGATCGCATCGGTGCGCTCCTCGCCGATGTTCTTGGCAAGCGGTCCGGCGCCTTCGAGCTTATCGCCTTCCTTGCGCCAGAAGATGTAGCCGAGGCCCGGCTGGCCCTGGCTCTGCGCCCAGGCGTTCATGCGGTCGCAGAAAGCACGCGAGCCGCCTGTTTTGGCAGGGATCGCCCAGATCTGGACCTTCGGGTTGGAGGCGATCATGCCGGCGAAGACCTTGAAGCCGGAGCCGGCGAAATGCTCGGTCACCGCTTCCATGACGATCGGGTTGCGCAGATCAGGCTTGTCGGAACCGTATTTGCGGATCGCCTCGTCATAGGGGATGCGCGGCCATTCCTTGGTGACCGGCTTGCCTTCGGCAAACTCCTCGAACACCTTGGTCATCAGCGGACCCATCGTGTTCCAGACGTCTTCCTGGGTGACGAAGCTCATTTCGAGGTCGAGCTGGTAGAATTCGCCCGGCAGGCGATCGGCGCGCGGATCTTCGTCGCGGAAGCACGGCGCGATTTGGAAGTAGCGGTCGAAGCCTGCGACCATCAGAAGCTGCTTGTACTGCTGCGGCGCCTGCGGCAGAGCGTAGAAGGTGCCGGGATGAATACGGCTCGGCACGAGGAAGTCGCGCGCACCTTCCGGCGAGGAGGCCGTCAGGATCGGCGTGGTATACTCGGTGAAGCCAGCGCTGCCCATTTCACGGCGCATGGCCGAAATCACCTGGGTGCGCTTGACGATGTTCTTGTGCAGGGTTTCGCGGCGAAGATCGAGGAAGCGATACTTGAGGCGAACGTCTTCCGGATAATCAGGTTCGCCGAAGACTGGTAGCGGCAACTCCTTGGCGGCGGAGAGCACTTCGATCTCCTGGGCGTAGAGCTCGATCTCGCCGGTCGCCATGTTCTTGTTGACGGTGTCCTCGGTGCGAGCCTTGACGAGGCCGTCGATGCGGATGACCCATTCGCCACGCACGGTTTCCGCTGTCTTGAAGGCCGGGCTATCCGGGTCGGCGACCACTTGAGTGATGCCGTAATGGTCGCGAAGGTCGATGAAGAGAACGCCGCCATGGTCGCGAACGCGATGGACCCAGCCGGCGATGCGGACGGTCGAGCCGACATCCGTCTTGCGGAGGGCGGCACATGTGTGGCTGCGGTAGCGATGCATAATCTCAAATCCTGGCATGTGGCTGAAGACGGCAGCAGGGGTTCGAAGACCCTCCCGCGCCGACAAGAAAATCGGGCGGAAAAGCGCATGGACGCTCCGATTTGTCAAGGCTTGGCGCGCCCCGCCCCTGGGTTTGGCATGCGTTTATGGCGAGGCTGCGACCCACAGGCTGCGGCAGTTTGGCCGCGTTTCCCGTATTGATGAAGATGCAGCTCAACTTTAAAAGGATCGGCATTCCCATCCTGGAGCCGCCGCATGCCTCTGCTGACCCGCCGCAACCTTCTGAAGGCATCCGCCGTCGCGGGCGCCTATGGCGCCGGCATCGCCGTTGCGGGCAAATTCGGGCTTGCCGGGGCGGCGCCGGAACCGCAGCTGCTGATGGCTGTGAAAACCGAGGCCATGCTGACCCAGACGGGTCCGACCATGGACATCATGAGCTGGGGCCATGACGGCATGCCGCCGGTTCTGCGGATGACCAAGGGGCGGCCCTATGCGGCAAGGCTGAAAAACGGGCTCGACGAGCCGACGACGATCCATTGGCACGGGCTTCGCATCGACAACCGCATGGATGGCGTGCCGTTCGTGACGCAGCCCTATATCTATACCGGCGACAGCTTCGATTATGCCTTCACGCCGCCGGATGCCGGTACCTTCTGGTATCATCCGCATTGCAACACGCTGACGCAGATGGGACACGGCATGACCGGCATGCTCGTCGTCGAGGATCCGGCCGATCCGGAATTCGATGCAGAAGTGCTGCTCAATCTGCGCGACTGGCGTCTCGGAGGCGACGGGCAGTTCATCGCGCCCTTCCGGCCGCGCGACGCTGCCAAGAGCGGCACCTACGGCACGGTGCGCACGGCCAACTGGCGCCAGGAGCCGCAATATGATGCGCCGGCCGGCGGGTTGGTGCGGCTGCGCGTTGCCATCACCGACGTGACGCGCATCTTCTCGCTGAAGATGACGGGCGCAGATGCGACCGTCATCGCAATCGACGGCAATCCGGTGCCGAAACGCTTCCCCCTCGACCTCCTGCAGATCGGGCCTGGCCAGCGGCTCGATCTCGCCGTACGCATGCCGGATGGCGAAGGTGCCGTCGCGACACTGGAAGACATTCGCGGCACGGCACCGAAGACGATCGCCAGCCTGCGTGCCGTTGGGGCATCGCTGAAGCGCGATATCGGCGATCTCGGGCCTCTTGGCCGAAATCCTGTCCCGAAGGCCGATCTTTCCGCTGCCGAACAGATCCCGCTGGTGTTGAGCGCCACTGCGGAAAATGCCGCCGTGGAGAGCATCTGCGGCACGCTCGGCTACAGCTTCTGGGCGATCAACAAGGTGCCCTGGCCCGGGGACACGCCCGATCCGACGGCGCCGCTGGCGGAACTGAAGCTCGGCAGGAGCTATGTCTTCAACCTTGAGAACACGACGCCGCACTCGCATCCGATCCACCTGCACGGAATGAGTTTCAAGGTGATCTCCTCCTCGACGCGGGAGGTGATGCCACTGGTGTCCGACACCTACCTCGTCCAGCCGGATGAGAAGGTGCAATTGGCCCTCGTCGCCGACAATCCCGGCGACTGGGTGCTGCATTGCCATATCATCGAACATCAGAAGACAGGAATGACCAGCTATATCAGAGTGAGCTGAAGCATTCGCCTTGCCTCAGTTTGGACGTGATTCTTCTTCAGCAATGCTCGAAGCTTATGCTGTTGTATTGACATATCGAAGCGAAAGGAGAAGGAAGGTTCAACCGACCTTTTCCTTGCGAATGAAATGATATGATCGAAACCACCGCCGAATTGGCGGCCGCCTGCAAAGAGCTGGCCAAGTCCGACTTCATCACCATCGATACCGAATTCCTGCGTGAGACGACCTTTTGGCCGGAGCTCTGCCTGATCCAGATGGCAAGCCCGACAGTGGAAGTTCTCGTCGATCCGCTGGCGAAGGGCATCGATCTCGCTCCCTTCTTTGACCTGATGGCGGACACGAAAGTGTTGAAGGTCTTTCACGCGGCGCGCCAGGACATCGAAATCATCTTCAACCGCGGCAATCTCATTCCGCATCCGATCTTCGACACGCAGGTCGCGGCCATGGTCTGCGGTTTCGGCGACAGCGTCTCCTACGACCAGCTGGTCAGCCGCATCAAGAACGTCCATATCGACAAGTCGTCGCGTTTCACCGACTGGAGCCGCCGGCCGCTCTCCGAAAAGCAGCTGGAATATGCGCTGGCCGACGTCACCCATTTGCGCGACGTCTACCTGTCGCTGAGCGCAGAACTCGACCGCGAAGGCCGCACGTCGTGGCTGCGCGAGGAAATGGACATTCTCGAAGCGCGCGAAACTTACGACATGCATCCCGACGACGCCTGGCAGCGTCTGAAGATGCGCCTGCGCAAGCCGCAGGAGTTGGCGGTCCTGAAATACGTCGCCGCCTGGCGTGAGCGCGAGGCGCGGGCCCGCAATGTACCGCGTTCGCGCGTCTTGAAGGACGATGCGATCTATGAGGTCGCCCAGCAGCAGCCTAAGGATGCCGAAGCGCTCGGCCGCTTGCGCACGATTCCGAAGGGCTGGGAGCGCTCGGCCGCCGGGACGGCGGTCGTCGAAGCGGTCAACGCTGCACTTGCCCTACCGAAAGCCGAGATGCCGCATGTGCCTCGTCAGGCGCAGGCGCCGGAGGGCGCAGCTGCCGCCGTCGAACTCTTGAAGGTGCTGCTGAAGCTGATCTCGGAAAAACATGGCGTGGCGCCAAAGGTGATCGCCAACAGCGAGGATCTCGACAAGATTGCCGCCGATGGCGAGAACGCCGATGTCGCTGCCCTGCATGGCTGGCGGCGCGATCTTTTCGGCGAGCCCGCACTGCAGCTGATCCAGGGGCAGATCGGATTGCGTTTCGCCGGAAGGAAGGTTGAAACCGTCAGCCTCTGAAACCAAGCTGAATTCGCTTGACGCTTTTTTCCCAGCTGAAACAATGGCTGAAGGAAACCTCAGGCGAAGAGGCGGCATGCGGGAAATATCTCCAACGCAGAACTGGATCTTGATCGCGATCGTGCTGGCTGCGAGCGGCGTCATCTACGATCTGATGTTCTACTCCAATCAGACGCCGGTCATCGGGGCGATCTTCGCGCTCTTTATCGGCATGCCGATTCTCGCCTTCGAGCGCAAGGTGCTGTTTCGCACCCTCTACCGACGGATCCAGAGGCTGCCGACCTTCGTGTTCATCATCACGGAGCTGGTGATCTACGAGATCCTGATGAGCATCGGCTTCGCCTGCGCCGGCCTCCTGCTCTGGTCGCTCGGCATGCTGAAGCCGTCGTCGTTCCTCGATCTCGTCGTTATGCCGTTCGAGGTCTTCCTCTATGCGCTTGCCGTCTGCTCGGCACTGATCTTCATCCTGCGCGTGCGGGAATTGCTCGGCCGCGAAGTATTCGTCAGCATGCTCATCAGCCGCTATCGCAATCCGGTCAAGGAAGAGCGTGTCTTCCTCTTCATCGATCTCGTCGATTCGACAGCTTTTGCGGAAAAGCACGGCGACCTCAGGGCACAGCAGCTGCTGAGCTCGCTGTTTGCGACCTTCGCGGAGCCGGTCCGGCGCCACAAGGGCATGATCAACGACTATGTCGGTGATGCGGCGATCATTACCTGGCCGCTTGCCCGCGGCGTCAAGGATGCGCGCTGCGTTCGCTGCATCTTCGATATTCTCGCCGATATCGAAGCCAATGCCGCCGGCTGGCGGAAAAATTACGGCCAGGTGCCGAAGCTTCGCGTAGCCCTCCATGGCGGCGAGATCATCACGGCGGAAGTCGGCGTCGACCACCACAAAATCAGCTATTTCGGCGATACGGTGAATACGACCGCCCGGCTGGAGACGCTCTGCCGCAGCCTGAACCGGCAGGTGCTGATCTCCGCGGAGCTGGCCCGGCGCATGACTTTTCCCGACGACATTTCCTGCGAAGATCTCGGGATCCATGCCGTCAAGGGACGCGGCCAGGCACTCGGCGTCATGGCGCTGTCCTCGCGTGCGGTGACCGTCCTGAACACGCCCGCAGTCGTTCTGCACGGCTGAGCAAGTCCATTTATCACCCGTCACCAAAGCTTCACCCAACCGTCAATTCGCTGACACGGAAGCCCTGTTAAGCGGAAGCCATTCGCATCCGTTCCATGGGGATATTATGAAGAACGTCCTTTTTGCTTCCGTATCGCTTTTCATCCTGATTGCCGGCCCCGTTTCGGCCGACCAGCAGCAGTTCCCGGCCAATCTCGCCGGCCAGGCGATCCTGCCAGCCAATACCATGGTTCCTGCTCCGGCCGACGCCCCCGAATTCCTCAAGCATTCCGGCAAGTTCACGACGCCGGACCGCAAGCGCACCGAAGCACTCGGCAGCGTTCCCGGCAAGGACGGCGCGCGCGTGACCGACCTCAAGCTTCCGTTCGACGGCCAACCGATCCAGGGTTTCTCGGGCATCAAGACGATGGCCGACGGGACCTTCTGGACGCTCTCGGACAACGGCTTCGGTTCCAAAGCCAACTCTTCCGACTCCATGCTGTTCCTGCATCAGATGAAGTTCGACTGGACTGCCAACAATGCTGAGGTCGTCAAGAACCTCTTCCTCTCCGATCCAAACAAGATCGCGCCGTTCCCGATCGTGCTCGAAGGCACAGAAAAGCGTTACCTCACCGGTGCCGACTTCGACATCGAATCGATCCAGCCGGTTGCCGACGGCTTCTGGCTGGGCGACGAGTTCGGTCCCTATATCCTCAAGGTCGATACCGAAGGTCGCCTGACGGACGTGATCCCGACGAAGCTCGACGGCAAGGCGGTGCTTTCGCCCGACAACCCGCTGATCCAGCTGCCGGGCAATCCGGCCGCCAAGATGCCGGTCTTCAACCTGAAGCGCTCCGGCGGCTTCGAAGGCCTTGCCATGTCGAAGGACGGATCCAAGCTCTACGGCCTGCTCGAAGGCGCCATCTACAAGGATGACGGCACAATGGAAACGGCTGACGGCCATACGGCCATCCGCGTCATCGAATTCGACGCTGCCTCCAAAAAGTGGACCGGCCGCAGCTGGCTTTATCCGTTCGAAGACAAGGGTGTATCGATCGGTGATTTCAACATGCTCGACGACTCCACCGCTCTCGTCATCGAGCGCGACAGCGGCGCCGGCACCAGCGATAAGGCCTGCGCCGACCCGAAGCAGCCGAAGCCGGATTGCTTCGAAGCTCCGGCGGTGCTGAAGCGCGTCTACAAGATCGAGTTCAATGACGCCAATGTCGGCAAGGCCGTCCGCAAGATCGGCTATATCGACCTCCTGAACATCCAGGACCCCGACAACAAGAAGAAGGCCGGCAACAAGGACGGCGTCTACGACATGCCGTTCGTCACGATCGAAAACGTCGACCGCGTCGACGCCACGCACATCATCATCGGTAACGACAACAACCTGCCCTTCTCGGCCGGCCGCGCCGTCGACAAGGCCGACAATAATGAGTTCAGCCTGCTTGAGGTTGGTGAGTTTTTGAACGCGAAGTAATTTGGGCTCTAATGTGAGATTGAGAGGGCGGCGCGTCAGTGCCGCCTTTGTTGTTGAGGGCGTGCCGCAAATCAACCTACTCGAACCGGAACGCCAGCCTCTTGTTCGTCAGCCTCGACAGCTGCTGCAGGCGACCGTCCAGGCGTTCGCCGGCGAAATCGCGGTATTCCGGCGGCACCACGAATTCGAGGTCGAAGTCCGGGTTCGACGATTTGCGGAAGGTCAGGTTCTTGACGACGCCGGGCATGGAGGCCGAGAAGAGGTAGACGACGCGCAGCATGCCGCCGAGCAGCTTGGCGCGCTCGATGAACTGCGGGGTGGCGATCTGCGCCAGCGGGCCGGTGGCGCCGTCGTCATGCAGCCCCTCGAAACGGTAATAATTGGTGAGCGCGATGAAGGCGCGACCGGGATGGCTGATGCCGACGAAGGACGAGTGGGCAATGACGTTCAGCGCCTGCAGGCCACGGTAATCAGGATGGGCGCGCCAGCTGATATCGGCGAGCAGACAGGCGGCCTGGCGATAGCGGCTTTCCTCTTCCGTTTCCTGAACGTCGAAGAAAGGCATCATACGGCCGGTCCATTCCGCCAGTTCGCGGGCGTGCTCCGGCGAACGGGCACGCAGGATCGCCAGTTCGCCTGCAGCGGCCAACAGCGGATCGGCGCGGCGCTCGGCCTCAGACAGCAGCGAATAAAGATATCCCTCGCGCACGCCCTGCGCCGAGAAGGAAATCACCGACGGCTTCATCACGCTCAGCACCTCCTTCATGGCGACGGCGCCGAAGGGCAGCAGCGAGCGGCGGTGCTTGGAAACGGCCTGCAGCGCCGGCTCGCGCGAATCGCGCGCGGTCATCACCTGTTCGAGGAACAGCATCATCGCTTCAAGCGATACCTCATAGCCCTGCATCATATGCAGCGGATAACTGGTGATCTCCATGTGCAGCTTGGCGATGTTTCGCCAGGTGCCGCCGACGGCGTAGAAGGTGCGCCCCTCGCCGTTCGTCAAAAGCTTTGCCGTCTTCAGCTGCTTGCGGGCGAAGTCACGCGCTTTGGAAAGAGAACCGCCGGCATATTCCGACAGGCGCAAACCGCCGAGCGGCAGCGTAATGCCCTTGCCGACCTCCTTGCCCTTGATGTCGATCAATTCAAGAGAGCCGCCGCCGAGGTCGCCGGCAATGCCGTCAGGATTGAAGAAACCGCTGATGATGCCGAGCGAGGCGAAACGAGCCTCCTCCTCGCCCGAGAGCACCCGGACGTGGCGCTGCAGGATCGTCTCGGCCTGATGGATGAAATCGGGGCCGTTGCTCGCCTCACGGGCGGCGGCCGTCGCCAGCACATACATGGTGGCGGCCCGCGCCTGATCGGATAGGGCCTTGAAACGGTGGAGCGCCGCCAGAGCCCGAGCGACGCCCTCTTCATCCATCTTGCCGGTGACGGCTATACCTTTGCCGAGGCCGCAGAGGACCTTTTCGTTGAAGAGGATCGTAGGCGAACGGGACAGGCCTTCGTAGACGACAAGACGAATGGAATTCGATCCGATGTCGACGACGGAGACCGGGGCGATCCCTGGAAGGCGCCCCTGGGCTTCAGATTCAACCATATGGTCCAGTTTTACTTGTTGTTGCGGCCTTCGAGCAGGCCGGCGATCAGTTTCGGCGCGCTTGATTTCAGAGCTTCACCACGGCCTGACAGGCTCGGATTGGTCATGAAATACTGCTGCGCATTGAACGGCTCCTCGCCCCTGCGCACTTCCATGCGCCGCGACGTACCGTCGGGCAATATCTCGTAGCTTTGTTGATTGTCAATCACGTTGCCGAGCATAATCTGTGACAAGACCTGCTCATGAACAGTCGGATTCGTCAGCGGAACCATGGTCTCGACGCGGCGGTCGAGATTTCTCGGCATCATGTCGGCCGAGCCGATGTAGACCAGCGCCTTGTCGGACGGCAGGCCATGGCCGTTGCCGAAGCAGAAGATGCGGCTATGCTCGAGGAAGCGGCCGATGATCGACTTGACGCGGATCTTCTCCGAGAGACCGGGCACTTGGGGACGCAGGCAGCAGATGCCGCGCACGACGAGATCGATCTCGACGCCCGCGTGGCTGGCGCGATAGAGCGCATCGATGATGTCGGGGTCGACGAGCGCGTTCATCTTCATCCAGATCGCCGCCGGCCTGCCGTTCCTGGCGTGTTGAATCTCTTCATCGATGTGACGCAGGATGCGCGGGCGCAAGGCATTGGGAGAGACGGCGATCTGCATTCCTTCTTCAGGTTCGCCGTAGCCGGTGATGAAGTTGAAGATGTTCGCCATGTCGTGGGCGATGACGGAATTGCAGGTGAAATAGGAGAGATCCGTATAGATCTTGGCGGTGATCGGGTGGTAGTTACCGGTTCCCAAGTGACAGTAGGTTCTGAGCTTGCCTTCCTCGCGGCGGACGATCATAGACATCTTGGCGTGGGTCTTGAGCTCGATGAAACCGAAAACGACCTGCACGCCGGCGCGTTCGAGATCGCGTGCCCAGCGGATATTCGCCTCTTCGTCGAAGCGGGCCTTGAGCTCCACCAGCGCTGTCACCGACTTGCCGGCTTCAGCGGCATCGACCAGAGCGCGGACGATCGGGCTGTCGTTCGAGGTGCGGTAAAGCGTCTGCTTTATCGCCAGAACGTCAGGATCGCGCGCAGCCTGGAGAAGGAACTGGACCACCACATCGAAGGATTCATAGGGGTGATGGACGACCATGTCCTTCTCGCGGATGGCGGCGAAGCAGTCGCCGGCATGTTCGCGGACGCGCTCGGGAAATCGCGCATTGTAGGGCTGAAACCTGAGATCGTCGCGCGGCGCCTTGGTGATCTCCGACAGAGTGTTCAGCGCCAGGAGCCCCGGCAGAACGGCGACGCGATTGTCAGGGATGCTGAGCGCCTGCACGACGAACTGGCGCAGCGAGGCCGGCATTTCCGAATCGGTCTCGATGCGGATGACCTTGCCGCGACGGCGTCGCTTCAGTGCGGTTTCGAAAAAGCGCACGAGATCCTCGGCCTCTTCCTCGACTTCGATATCACTGTCGCGGATGACGCGGAACGTACCGGAACCCTGCACCTCGTAACCGGGGTAGAGCCTGTGGATGAAGACGTTGGCGACATCTTCCAGCGTGATGTAGCGGATCGTGTTCCCATCATCGGGCAGCCGGACGAAGCGGTCGAGCGCCACCGGCAGGCGCAGCAGTGCCGTCATCGGCTCGCGGCCATTCTTGCTGACGAGCTGCAGCCCGATCGAAAAACCGAGATTGGGAATGAAGGGGAACGGATGAGCCGGATCGATGGACAGCGGCGTCAGCACCGGGAAGATCGCCTGTTCGAATTCGGCGGCAAGCCACTGGCGGTCTGCATCACTCAGGGCGCCCGGGCGCACGATCAGAATGTCTTCCTTGGCGAGATACTGCTGCAGCACGGCGAGCGAGGCCTGCTGCTCCATTTGCAGATGGTCGATCTCCTGCAGAATCGAATCCAGCTGTTCGGCCGGTGTCTTGCCGTCGGGGCTGCGGATGGCGATGTTCTGGCGCACCTGGCCCTCGAGGCCGGCGACACGCACCATGAAGAACTCGTCGAGGTTGGCTGCCGAAATCGACAGGAAGCGGACGCGCTCGAGCAGCGGATGCTCGGTATTCAGCGTCTCTTCCAGGACGCGCCGGTTGAACTGCAGCCAGGAGAATTCGCGATTGATGAAGCGCTCGGGGCTCGCCAGCAGTTCTTCCAGCGGGGGGACATTGTCGTTGGTTTCCGGAGTGAGTTCCTGATGTTCTGCGACTGCGCTGTCCATGGTCCGCTTACCCCGTTTTCAATCGCGACGGCAATTATATCAGTTTCACGACGGATCTGTGACAGTCAATCGGCCGGTTCCGAATTTCCCAATTCATTCAATACTTCGGCAGCAAGAGACCGGGTGATTTTCGTGCCCCGCGACAGCGCCAGCCGGTCGAGCCTTTCGACGATCATCTGGGCCGCGTTCAGCGACCGCTCCATCCGGTTGACGATATAGAGCACGAGTTTGTCATCTATATAAAGCTGCCGGTCGGCGAAGAGCTTGACGATCACCTGCGACAACAGGGCTTCATCCGGCTCACCGATCTCGACGACGGTGGCCGCCTTGAGGCGAGAGCGCAGATCCGGCAGCAGGACCGGCCACGACATCGGCCAGAGACGGCTTGTCACCAGCAGGCTGGTGCCGTTTTCGCGCACGCTGTTGATGACGTGGAAGAGCGTGTTGTCGTCGAAGCCGAGACGATCGGCATCCTCGAACAAGACAGGGCCGTTCGCCGCGGTGACCGCGGCATTGGAGCCGGCCTTGGGGTGAATGATCTCCGCTCCGCTGTGTTCTTTCCAGATCCCGGCCAGGTGCGATTTTCCGGATCCTACCGGACCGGCGAGGACAACGACCGGCGACGGCCAGTTCGGCCATGCATCGACGATCGAAACGGCGGCGGCGAGACGCTCCGAGATCAAGAGATCGTCGCGGCCGGTTGCAACATCATGTGAAAAGGCCAAGGGAAGCTGCTCTCCGGCCTTGCGCTTCGGATCAGCGTTCTTCACGTCATTCATTGGGTACTGATTTCGTCTTCCGGGCGCGGCCGCCTGATGACCCGCCAAAATAAAGATCGCTCTGAAGGTAGCGTGAAAGCGCGAAGCGGACAAGAACGCCGACGGCCGCGGCGGCCGGCACGGCGACCAGAAGCCCGACGAATCCGAAGAGCGCGCCGAAGGCAAACAGCGCAAACATCAACCAGACCGGATGCAGGCCGACGCTGGAGCCGACGAGCTTCGGCTGCAGGATGTTGCCTTCGAGGAACTGGCCGCTGAAGAAGACGGCGAGCACCAGCCCGATCCAAGGATAATCCGGCCAGAACTGCACGAGTGCCACGCCCACAGCGAGAATGAGGCCGACTAGCGAGCCGACATAGGGAATGAAGCTGATCATGCCGGCGAAGAGGCCGATCAGCAGGCCGAAATTCAGCCCGACCAGGGAGAGGCCGGCGGCATAATAGACGCCAAGGATGAGGCAGAGCGAACCCTGGCCGCGAATGAAGCCGGCGATCGCCTGATCGACTTCCTTGGCAATCTGGCGGACATCGCCGACATAATCGCGCGGGATCCACTGGTCGACCTTGGCAACCATGCGGTCCCAATCGAGCAGGATATAGAAGGCGACGACGGGGGTGACGACGAGCAGCGATATGACGTCGACGATCGCTTTGCCGGAATTCCAGAGCTGCGCGAAAAGCCCCGTAAGGAAGCCCATGCCTTCGGAGAGGATGCCGGAGAGATTGTCCTTGATCGTGCCGGCCTGGCTCTTGACCCAGTCCGGCAGCAGCGAATTCTGCGTCTGGGTGACGAACTGCTGCAATTGGCTGATATAACCCGGCAACCGCTCGGCGAAATCATTGAACTGGCTGATGAGCACGGGAATGAGGATCATCAGCGCCAAAGCGAAGACGACAACAAAGGCAATGAGGATGACGATGGTCGCCATCATACGGCTCAGGCCGAGCCGCTGCAGCCTGTCCGCCACCGGATCCAGGAAATAGGCAATCGCCATGCCGGCGACGAAGGGCAGCAGGATCGAGCTGAAGACATAGAGGAAGGCGATGAAGAAGACGAGCACGGCCAGCCAGAAGAATATCTGGCGCTTCAGACTATTGCCGCTGACATGCTGTGGCATCGCTTCCCCGCTGATCGCTCGCCGCCGCCCAAACGCCGCGCCCGATCCGGCGCGGCCATCAAGCACATAGGATGCAGGCGCAAAGATGGTCAAGCCTGTCACATCAAATCCCGGAAAGCCTCGGGGGAGACGCGGGAAATTGGGGGCTTTTGCCATGCGACGCTTGCATAAAGGCCCCTGTCATGCAATTGCGACCGGCAGATGACGCGGCGCGTCCGCCGCCCGGAAATAGCCATCGGAGACCAGCATGAGCCAGTCTGGAAAAAACGGCCTGACCTATAGCGATGCGGGCGTCGACATCGATGCCGGCAACCTCCTCGTCGAAAAGATCAAGCCGGCGGTGCGCTCGACGCGCCGCCCGGGCGCCGACGGCGAGATCGGCGGCTTCGGCGGGCTCTTCGATCTCAAGGCGGCGGGCTTCACCGACCCGGTTCTCGTCGCTGCCAATGACGGCGTCGGCACCAAACTGAAGATCGCGATCGACGCCGATTACCACGACACCGTCGGCATTGACCTCGTCGCCATGTGCGTCAACGATCTCGTGGTCCAGGGCGCCGAGCCGCTGTTCTTCCTTGATTACTTCGCGACCGGCAAGCTCGACCCCGACCAGGGTGCTGCAATCGTCGGCGGCATTGCGGCGGGCTGCCGCGAGGCGGGCTGCGCGCTGATCGGCGGCGAGACGGCCGAGATGCCCGGCATGTATTCCTCCGGCGATTACGATCTCGCCGGCTTTGCCGTCGGTGCTGCCGAACGCGGCAGGCTGCTGCCATCAGGCGATATCGCCGAGGGCGACGTGATCCTCGGACTTGCCTCCTCCGGCGTCCATTCCAACGGCTTCTCGCTGGTGCGCAAGATCGTCGAACTGTCCGGCCTCGACTGGGATGCGCCGGCGCCGTTCGCCGAAGGCAAGAAGCTCGGCGAAGCGCTGCTCGAACCGACCCGCATCTATGTGAAGCCGCTCCTGAAGGCGATCCGCGAGACGGGCGCGCTGAAGGCGCTCGCCCACATCACCGGCGGCGGCTTCCCGGAAAACATTCCGCGCGTGCTGCCGAAACATCTGGCCGCGGAGCTCGATCTTGGCGCCGTCAAGGTCCCGCCGGTCTTCTCGTGGCTCGCCAAATCCGGCGGCGTCGAGGCGAAAGAAATGCTGCGCACCTTCAATTGCGGCGTCGGCATGATCGTCGTCGTCGCCGAAGAGAATGCCGCCGCGGTATCGCAGGCGCTAGAAGCCGAAGGCGAGAGCGTCATCATGCTCGGCCGCATGATTGCCCGCGCCGAAGGCGCTGCCGGCACGGTCTACAAGGGTACGCTTGCCATATGAGCGCGCCGCGCAAACGCGTCGTCGTCCTCATCTCCGGCGGCGGCTCCAACATGATCGCGCTGGTCGCGGCGGCGAAAGCGGCCGACTATCCGGCCGAAATCGTCGGCGTGATATCCGACAAGGCGGATGCCGGCGGGCTGGCGAAGGCAGCGGCCGAGGGCATTGCCACCTTCGCCTTTCCTCGCAAGGACTATGCCAGCAAGGAGGCGCACGAGGCGGCGATCTTTTCTGCGCTCGACACGCTTTCGCCCGACATCCTGTGTCTCGCCGGATACATGCGGCTGCTGACGGCGACCTTCATCCAGCGGTATGAAGGCCGGATGCTCAACATCCACCCTTCCCTGCTGCCGCTGTTTCCGGGCCTGCATACCCATCAGCGCGCGATCGACGCCGGCATGCGCATCGCCGGCTGCACCGTGCATTTCGTCACCGAAGGCATGGACGAAGGGCCGACGATCGGCCAGGCGGCGGTGCCGATCCTTTCCGGCGATACGGCCGAAAGCCTGGCCGCGCGGGTGCTCACCGTCGAACACCAGATCTATCCGCAGGCGCTGCGGCTCTTTGCCGAAGGCCGTGTGGCGATGGACGGCGGCAAGGCGGTGGGCGCTGAGGTTTCGCTTGCCGTGCCGAAGGGGCAACTGATTTCTCTGATCGGCGACTGCGCATAAAAGGCATTTTCATGCCACACGGCTCAGACTGCTAACAAAGCTCGGCACGTCGCTATGCTCGGACTTGTCTTAGTCCTGCCATTTCGAAAGCTGCCCCTCGTCCGGCTGCCGCCACCTTCTCCCAGCTCGCGGGGCGAAGGGGATATGCAGCACCCTCTCCGGTCCCACTCGCTCTCGCAGGGCACGTCCCCTCGCCCCGTTTACGGGGAGAGGGTTAGGGGTGAGGGGCAACCATCGGTACAGCCCGGGCTGATACCTGACAGAATGAACCGGGTTGATGGTCGACAAGTCATAGTGTGTCGGAGGGAGGGCTTCCGATGCCGTTTGTGGAGACTTGTCGCATGGAAGAACGTGTTCGGATGCTGTCGGACTATGCTTTGGGGCACTGGAGTGTGAGAGATCTTTGCCGACGCTACGGTGTGAGCCGGGATACATTTTACGCCTGGCGCAAACGGCAGATGAGCGGAGCGCCGGATTGGTTTGTCGATCGGTCGCATGGCACGGTTTCGTGCCCGCATCGCACGCCGTCAGCCCTTGCCGATGAGGTGATTGCGCTACGCCGGCGGTTTCCGCATATGGGGCCGCGCAAGCTGCTGGCGCTGTTGCAGCGCCAGTCTGCGCAGACCGCTTGGCCGGCGGCCTCGACGATCGGCGACATCCTCAAACGGGCAGGCCTTGTGGACACTGCCAAGCGGCGACGCAGGGCACTGGACCAAAGCCGGCCGTTCACCGAGGCAACACAAGCCAATGACGAATGGAGCGTGGACTTTAAGGGCTGGTTCCGCACCCGCGACCAACAACGCATCGATCCACTGACGATCAGCGACAGCTATAGCCGTTTTCTGATCGATGTCCAAATTGCTCCACAGACCATCGACGGCGTGCGGCCTGTCTTCGAACGAGCCTTTCGCACCCATGGGCTACCGTTTGCGATCCGCTGCGACAATGGTTCGCCTTTCGGCAGCCATGGGGCCGGCGGCCTGACCCGATTATCGACTTGGTGGCGATGCCGGCGAGATGAAGTGCGCCTCGATGCCGAGCTTGATCCCCCCAGGAGAACGGCAGGCACGAGCGCATGCATCGTACTCTCAAGGCCCAGACATCCAAGCCACCGGCCGATAATGCCGGCCAACAGCAGGCCCGTTTCGATGCCTTTCGCCGGCACTACAATGAGGAGCGCCCGCATGAAGCGCTGGGTCAACGACCACCGGCCGATCTCTATCGACCCTGCCAGCCGCGTGTGATGCCCGAGCGTCTCGACGATCCCTGGTATGATGCCGATCATCAAGTGCGTCGCGTGCGAGACAACGGTGAGATCAAATGGAAGGGAGGCCGACTCTTTGTCAGCGAAGCCCTTGCCGGCGAACTCGTCGGCCTGAGCGAGCTCGAAAACGGTGACCACGTCGTGCGCTTCTGCAACCGCGACATAGGCCTCATCGGCCCGGACGGACGCTTTCGTCCGGCTTAAAGCATTTTCCCAAAACTGCGGTTCGTGCCGATTGAACGACCGGGTTGATGATCGACATTTTGGACCGGGATGATACCTGACAGTTTTCATTCTGTCGTATGTGCTGCTTTAGGCCTCATCGGCCCGGGCGGTCGCGGCGGAGCGAAGCGGCCAGCGTCTGCAACGGGTGCAGCGTGCCGTCGCTGTAGACGAAGTGGCCGGCGCGGAAGGTGGCGCGGATGCGGTTGATGTCGCCCGGCTCCACAACGACCAGATCGGCGCGTTGGCCGAGGGCGATTTCGCCACGGTCGAAGAGACCGGCGGAGCGGGCGGCATTGCCGGTTGCCAGCGCGACGGCTGCCGGCAGGCCGCCTTCCACTGTGTCGGCAAGCTTGAAGATGCCGGGCACGAAGGCGGCAGGATGATAATCGGCGGCGATGATGCTGAGCAGCCCCGGTCCTTGCAGCGTCGAGGGCGCTGAGATTGCCTGACATCGACTGGCCGCGCAGGGCGTTCGGCGCGCCCATCAGCGTCCAGAGGCCGCGGCGGCGTGCTTCCTCGGCCGCAGGAGCGGTGACCGGAAACTCGCTGATGGTGACGCCGAGGTGATGCATCTCGGCGACCTTCTCGACACTGTCATCGTCATGCGAGGCCAGCGACAGCTTGTGCTTCAGCGACAGCGCGACGATTTCCTTCAGCTTCCGGCGGCCATTTCCTCGGAAATTGCGCGGCGCTCGGAAATGCTGAGGATGTAGCTCTGCAGGTTGTTGTACTGGCCCTGGCCCGGCGTGTGGTCGGTCAGCGACACCATGTCGATCTGATCGGCATTCAGCAGGCGCTCGAGTGCGGGAGCGGCGCCGACATTGGTGATTTCGTAACGGGCATGAACTCGGTGGTCGATCAGGAGGTCATCACGCAGCCGGTTGATGCCCTCGATCACCGCCGACGTCGTCTCAAGCGAGCGGACGTGGCCGTAAACGCTTTCCGTGGCGAAAGAGACCGCGGCAAAGGCTGTGGTCACACCGGCGGCGGCAAGCTTCTTGTCGAGTTCGTGGATGCCGAAATCGATCGGCATGGTCGCGTTCGGCCGTGGCGCGATCTCGCGCTCGATCATGTCGCCATGCAGGTCAACGAAGCCCGGCATCAGCAGCCGCCCGCCGCCATCGATCGCAGCGCCGGCAACCGGCTCCGGCCGGATCTCGGCGATGGCGCCGTCCTCAACACGCACGGAACCTTTGCTCACCACCTCGCCCGGGAGAACGAGGGTGAAATTGCTGAGCCACATGGGCTTTCTCCTGACCGCATCCGATGATCGACAAACCGCAGCGGATAGAACCGCTTCGTGACAAACGTATGAATTTACGCGCGCCGGCAGTTTAATGCCTGAGCCCAACTTGGGTGATCGAACGATCCCCCCAAGACATCCCGACTCGCTATCTGATCCTATCCCGGTTCAACGCGGCCCATTGCAAAAGCATGATCGTCTTGGCGTCGAAAATCTCGCCGGTCTCGATCATCCCTGCAGCGTCGTCCAGCGGGATTTCCAGAACCTCGATATCCTCATGCTCCTCGTCCAGACCGCCGCCTTCGGCGACGCGATCGGCGGTGTCGATCAGGGCTGCGAAGAAGTGGACGACTTCGCTAATGGCGCCCGGCGACATGTAGCATTTAAAGAGGAAGCGCGCCTCGCGCAGGCGATAGCCGGTCTCCTCCATCGCCTCGCGGCGTATCGCCGTCTCGGGATGATCGTTATCGAGAAGGCCGGCCGGCACTTCGATAATCCAGGCGGGATCGCCGTTCAGATGCACGGCAAGACGGAACTGGCGGACAAGGACGACCAGATCGCGTTTCGGATCATAAAGCAGAATGCAGGCGGCCGGCGTGCGGTGGTAGACCTCCCGCTTCAACCGCTGGGTCGCGCCGTTACGGTCGATATAGTCGAGCAGATAGCTGCTCAACCGCGTCCACCCATTCGACAGTATTTCCTCGCCGACGATCTTCACCCGTGATTTCGGCTGCATCATGCTGCGTCCTTGCGAAGCCAGACCTTGTTGTCGTGTACCGCCGCTCCGCCATAAGGCGCGACCGGATCGGCGCCCGTCAGGACGTTGATGCCCTCGCCGTCGACATGCGCCTTGTTCGGCCAGAGACCCTCGGCAATCAGAACGCCCGGTTTCACCTCCGTGGTGATACGGGCGTGGATGCGGAGATCGCCGCGGCTGTTGCCGATGCGGACGAGATCGCCGTGGGCGACACCGTTGGCTTCGGCATCGACAGGATTGATCATCACCTCGGGACGGCCCTCTTTCTGACGAGACGTCTTGGTCTCCGAAAAGCTCGAATTCAGAAAGTTGCGCGCCGGCGACGTGGCAAGACGGAAGGGATGCTCTGGATCGGCAACTTCGATGACATCGACCTGATCGGGGAAGGCCGGAAGATCGGCATGCGGCCCGAGCGCGCCGATGGCGGCCGGCGGCTTGTTCGGTGCGGGCTGGTTGATCCAGTCGGGGCGGAAATGGAACTTGCCGTCGGCATGAGCAAAGCCGTTCAGGAAATGGGCGTCCTCGAAAGCCGGCTGGCGATCGAACCATTTGTGTTCGAGGAAATGATCGTAATCCGGCAGGTCGCTCGATCGGAGGATGCGGTCGATCATCTCGCGGGCGGTAAAGCCGAAGCCGGGACGATCGGCGACGCCGAGGCGTTTTGCCAGTTCCTCGATGACGAAGAGATTGGTGCGCACGGTCGGCGGCGGCTCGACCAGCTTCGGTCCGAGCAGGATGTGGTTCTGGCCGCCGGCGCGGTAGATATCGTCGTGCTCAACGAACATGGTCGCAGGAATGACGATATCGGCGATGTCGGCCGTTTCGGTCATGAACTGCTCGTGGACGGCGACGAAGAGATCGTCGCGGGCAAAGCCGCGCCTCACGAGACGCTGCTCGGGAGCGATGTTGGCGGGATTGGTGTTCTGGATCAGCATCGCCGTCACCGGACCACGATGGCGCAGCGCCACCGGATCTCCGGTCAGCACCCGGCCGATCTGCGACTGGTCGAGCATGCGGATATCGCCGTCCTTCATCGACCGGCCGGTCAGTTCCGCATTATTCATGCGGAAGATATCGCTGTTCGAATGGAAGGCGCCGCCGCCCTCATATTGCCAGGAGCCGAGAACGGTGGCGACCGACGCGGCCGCATGCATGGCGACCGCGCCGTTGCGCTGGCGGGTGAAACCGTAGCCCAAGCGGAAGAAGGTCTTCTTCGTCGTGCCGACGAGGCGGGCAAAGGCTTCGATCTCCTCGACCGACAGACCGGTGATCGCAGCGGCCCATTGCGGCGTCTTCGTCCTCAGATGCGCTTCGAGACCCTGGGGATCGTCGGCATATCTCGCCATGTAGTCACGATCGGCATAGCCATCCCGGAAGGCGATGTGCATGGTGGCGCAGGCGAGCGCAGCATCGGTGCCAGGCTTGACGATCAACGCCATGTCGGCCTGCTTCATCGTCGGATTGTCATAAATGTCGATGACAACAATCTTGGCGCCACGCTCTTTGCGTGATTTGACGGCGTGGGTCATGACGTTGACCTGGGTCGAGACCGCATTGGTGCCCCAGATGACGACGCAATCGGTGCGGCCCATCTCGCGCGGGTCAGGCCCACGGAGCGTGCCGGTTGCCATGGTAAAGCCGGTCCAGGCCGGATTGGTGCAGATCGACGAGAAGAAGCCGGAATAGCGCTTGGCGTGGCGGAGGCGATCGATCGAATCGCGCTGCACCCACCCCATGGTGCCGGCATAAAAATAGGGCCAGATGGCCTCGCTGCCGTCCCTTGCCTCGGCCTTCATGAAGGCTTCGGCGATTTCGTCAAGCGCATCGTCCCAGGAAATCTGTTGCCACTGCCCTGCCCCCTTGGCGCCAGTGCGGCGCAGGGGATGCAGCAGCCGGTCGGGATGATAGAGCCGCTCGGCATAACGGGCGACCTTGGCGCAGATGACGCCCGAGGTGTAGGAATGGTCGCCGGCGCCGCGCACTCTGCCGATGCGGCCGTCCTCCGATATCTCAACTTCGAGCGCGCAGGTGGAGGGACAGTCGTGCGGACAGGCCGTGTGGCCGATCTTGCTGTCCAGCTTCGGGGATTTGGCGTCGATAGGGGTCGCAATGTTCATGGCATTTGTATATGCCAAGGCCTGCATGGCCAAAAGCCAGAAAAACTCCCCATGACGTGAATTCATACGGACATCAGCGAAAATGAACTACCGCCACATCTACCACGCGGGCAATTTTGCCGATGTGCTGAAACATGCCGTGCTGGCGCGGCTGATCCGTTACATGCAGAAGAAGGAGGGCGCCTTCCGCGTGCTCGACACGCATGCCGGCATCGGCCTCTACGATCTCTCTTCCGAGGAAGCGCAGAAAACCGGCGAGTGGCAGGCTGGCATCGGCAAACTGATGGAGGCCGAACTCGGGCCTCAGGTTTCCGATCTGCTGGAGCCCTACCTCTCGGCAATCCGCGAACTCAATCCCGAGGGGGGCATCCGCTTCTATCCCGGATCGCCGAAACTTGCGCGCATGCTGTTCCGGCCGCAGGACCGGCTGTCGGCGATGGAGCTGCATCCCGAGGATTACGCCCGCCTGCACCGGCTGTTCGAGGGCGATCACCACGTCCGCATCACCGAACTCGACGGCTGGCTGGCGCTCGGCGCGCATCTGCCGCCGAAGGAAAAGCGCGGCATCGTGCTCGTCGACCCGCCCTTCGAGGAAGAGGACGAGTATGAACGCCTGGCCAAGGGACTCGAAAAGGCCTATCGCCGCTTTCCCGGCGGTACCTACTGCCTTTGGTACCCGTTAAAGAAGGGCGCGCCGATCAAGGAATTCCACGAGGCTCTGCAGGCACTCGACATCCCGAAGATGCTTTGCGCCGAACTCACCGTGCGCAGCGACCGCGGCATGACCGGACTGACCGGCTCCGGCCTCGTCATCGTCAATCCGCCATTCACACTAAAGGATGAGTTGCACCAGATGCTTCCGGCGTTGAAGGACCATCTTGCCCAGGACCGCTTCGCCTCCCACCGCGCCTTCTGGCTGCGCGGCGAAAACAAGACGATCAAGAGCGATTGACCGGGCAAGCTGCTTCGGGAATAGTCCGTCCCACCGCCCCATAGTCTCACCAGGTGTTCCATGAAGCTCCTCTGCTCACCGGCCTCGCCCTATTCCAGCAAGGTGCGGATGGCTGCACATTTTCTGGGAATCGAGTTGAACGCCATCCGGGTCGATACCAATACCGGGCCGGCGATCCTGGTGGACAACAATCCACTCGGGAAAATTCCGACGCTTCTGACGGAGGAAGGCGCTTCGATCTTCGACAGCGTGGCGATCATGCATTATTTCGACCGGCTGACGAATGGTGGCCTCTACCCGTCCAAAGACGGCAAACGCACGGATGCGGAAGTGCTTGAGGCGCTCTGCGACGGTATCTGCGACTGCCTGCTTACCATCGTCTACGAGCGCCGCTTCCGTGACGAGGAGAAGGTTCACCAGCCCTGGATCGACAGGCAATGGAAGAAGGTGACGGCCGGGCTTGCTCATCTCAGCGCCAAGCCGCCGAAACTCGGCAAGAAGCTCAATGGCGGACATTTCGCCCTGGCCGCCACGCTCGACTATCTCGACCTACGCTTCAAGGACCAGTGGGAAGCCGATCACGCGACGCTGGTCGACTGGCTGGCGCAGTTCGAAAAGAAATTCCCTGCTCATCGCGAGCTCAAAGCCAGCGCCTGATCCGGAGCTGAAACGGAGCACCGGACAGCAGACAGCAAAAAGCCGGGCGATGAGCCCGGCTTCTGCATATTGGGATGTTCAATCGGCTTAGAACTTCACGCCGATACCGAGCTTGACGCTGTTCTCGTCGTAACCGCGCGAGAAGCTGCCGGAGTCGAGGTCGTAGTCCTTGCTCTGGTAGTCGGTGTAGCGATATTCCAAGCGCGTCGTGATGTTATTTGTCACGAAGGCTTCGACACCGGCGCCGACCGTGTAACCGTAGTTCGTCTTGCTTTCGTCCGAGGTGCCGTCGGAAACCTTGACGTTGCCGAGGGCAAGACCAGCCGTACCGTAAAGCAGGAAGGGATTCATGTCGTAGCCGACGCGGCCGCGGACGGAGCCGTTCCAACCATACTTGTTCTTGACGCCGCCCGAGGAGACGTCATCGCCGCTGTAGCCGAGATCCGATTCAACGCCGTAAACGATCTGGCCTGCTTGCCAGTTGTAACCGGTGAAGACCTGGCCGCCGAAACCATAGGTGTGGCGGTCGGAACCGAAATCACCCATGTTGTAGGTGCCGGCGCCGCCGAGATAGAAGCCTTCCCAGTTGCCGGCCGGCTTGACCGGGGCGTCCTGGGCAACCGGTGCTTCCGGAACCTGGTCGACGGCATCAGCCGCCTGAGCTGCCGAAACGCCCGCGATTGCAAAAGCAGAGGCCATGAGGCCAGCAATGAGTACACGCATACTTTTCTCCTTTCAGTCCCGCGCCGCTTTCATCTGTCTATCAGCGAAGCATTGGCGGGGAAATTGCCAGATGTCCCTTCCGGATCGAGACTGAAATTGGAACTGAAATGCGGATTTGAAAGAGCCAAATTGTGATATCATTGTGGCTGCCGCATGGCGGAAATTCGATGTTGCTTGAGAGCAACATAGGATTCATTAACCCTACCGAATGGTTAAACTTAAAATACTTATTTTAAGAAACAACATTATTAAATAATACATAGAATATCCCGGCCATGGATGCAACTGTGGCCGCCTATTTATATAATCTCCGCCCGCCCTTATATAGGTTGCACACAGACTCGCGGGATCAGAAGGCAAGATTTTGAACCACAGAAGACTTCGCTCAGCCCTGATAACAGGGGCGGCCAAGAGAATAGGCAGGGCAATCGCTGAAGACCTTGCTGCAAATGGCTTTTCCGTCGCGATCCACGCCAACAGCTCCCTCGGCGAAGCCGAAGAGCTGGCGGCGGAATTGCGGCGAAAGGGACAAAGAGCGGTCGCGTTGCAGGCCGATCTTACCGATATCGGCGAAACGGCTGAACTGGTCGCGAAGGCGTCGGAAGCGCTCGGGCCGCTCGATCTGCTCGTCAACAATGCGTCGGTTTTCCAGCATGATTCCGCGCGCAGTTTTAACACCGCCACATGGGCGCTGCACTTCGATCTGCACGTGCGTGCGCCCTCGATCCTCGCGGCGACCTTCGCGCAGCAGCTGTCTGCCGAGGCGGCGGGACTCATTGTCAACATTATCGACCAGCGCGTCTGGGCACTGAGACCGAGCTTCTATTCCTACACGCTCTCCAAGTCCGCGCTGTGGACGGCGACGCAGACGCTTGCCCAGGCTTTGGCGCCCCGCATCCGCGTTAATGCGATCGGCCCCGGGCCATCAATGCCGAGCGAGCGGCAGTCGTTGGAGGACTTCCAAGCGCAGGTCTCAGCCCTTATCCTGCAGCGAGGGCCGGCACTGGAGGAATTCGGACAAACGATTCGTTTCCTCTACGACACGCCCTCGATCACCGGCCAGATGATTGCGCTCGACGGCGGCCAGCACCTTGCCTGGCAGACGCCCGATGTGGCGGAGATTAAGGAATGAACGGACGAAAGCTGCCGGATGGCGGCGTTCTCTACGATGATACGGATGAGAGCGAAGACGAAATCGAGGTGGAAGGCGACGTTTCCGCCTCGCCTCTTGCGGCAGCTGTCGACTGGAACGCCGGCAGCCTCAACGAAACCGGGCTCATCGGCGCCGAACTGATCGGCGAATTCGTCAAGCGCCTGCCGAACAGCCCCGGCGTCTACCGCATGTTCAATGCCGAGGGCGACGTGCTCTATGTCGGCAAGGCGCGCAGCCTGAAGAAGCGCGTCGGCAATTACGCCGTCGGCCGTGTGCATTCCAACCGCATCGCCCAGATGGTGCGCCAGACGGCGAACATGGAATTCGTGACGACGCGCACGGAAACCGAAGCGCTACTCCTGGAAGCGAATCTGATCAAGCGCTTGCGGCCGCGCTTTAACGTGCTGCTGCGCGACGACAAGTCGTTTCCCTATATCCTCATCACCGGGGATCACCGGGCGCCGGCGATTTTCAAGCATCGCGGCGCCAGGGCGCGGAAAGGCGATTATTTCGGGCCTTTCGCTTCGGCCGGCGCGGTCGGGCGCACGATCAATTCGCTGCAGCGCGCCTTCCTGATCCGCACCTGCACCGACAGTGTCTTCGAAACGCGCACGCGACCCTGCCTGCTTTACCAGATCAAGCGCTGTTCCGGGCCCTGCACGCACGAGGTTAGCGACGAGGGGTATGCCGAGCTGGTGCAGGAGGCGAAAGATTTCCTGTCCGGCAAGAGCCAGAAGGTGAAGTCGCATATGGCGGAAGCCATGAACCAGGCGGCCCAGGACCTCGATTTCGAACGGGCGGCGATCTATCGCGACCGCCTTGCGGCACTTTCCCATGTCCAAAGCCACCAGGGCATCAACCCGGCCGGTGTCGAGGAGGCTGACGTTTTCGCAATCCACCACGAAGGCGGCGTCTCCTGCATCCAGGTGTTCTTCTTCCGCACCGGGCAGAACTGGGGCAACCGCGCCTATTTTCCGAAGGCCGACCCGCAACTATCCAGCGCCGAAGTTCTGAATGCCTTTCTCGCGCAATTCTACGACGACAAGCCGGTGCCGAAACAGATCATGCTGTCGGAAACGGTCGAGGAATTGGAGCTGCTCGCCGCAGCACTCAGCGAAAAGGCCGGCCACAAGGTTTCCATCCTCGTGCCGCAGCGCGGCGAGAAGCGCGATCTCGTCGAGCATGTGGTCGGTAATGCGCGCGAAGCGCATGGGCGAAAGCTTGCTGAGACGGCGTCGCAGTCGCGGCTGCTCGAAGGATTCAAGGAAACCTTCGGGCTCGCCTATGCGCCGCAGCGCATCGAGATCTACGACAACTCGCATATCATGGGCACTAACGCCGTCGGCGGCATGGTGGTGGCGGGGCCGGAAGGCTTCGTGAAGAACCAATACCGCAAGTTCAACATCAAATCGACCGATATCACCCCCGGCGACGACTTCGGAATGATGAAGGAAGTGATGACCCGGCGGTTCTCGCGGCTGATCAAGGAGGAAGGCATTCCCGACCGGACGGCGCAGACAGCAGCTGCCGACGCTGCCGACATGCCCTTCCCCGCCTGGCCGGACGTGATCCTCATCGACGGCGGTCAGGGGCAGATGACGGCGGTGCGGGCCATCCTGGCCGAGCTCGGCATCACCGACAGCGTGACGGCGATCGGCGTCGCCAAGGGTGTCGACCGCGACGCCGGACGCGAGCGCTTCTTTGCGCCGGGACGCGAGAGTTTCACATTGCCGCCGCGCGATCCTGTGCTCTATTTCATCCAGCGCATGCGCGACGAGGCGCACCGGTTCGCGATCGGCTCGCACCGGGTGCGGCGCAAGAAGGAGATGGTCAAGAACCCACTCGACGAGATCGGCGGTATCGGCCCGTCGCGCAAGCGCGCGCTGCTCCAGCACTTCGGCACGGCGAAGGCGGTTTCCCGCGCCGCCCTTTCCGACCTGATGGCGGTGGAAGGTATCTCGGAAGCCGTGGCAAAGCAGGTCTATAACCATTTCCACGACGACGCCGCGAAATAAGCGGCGGCCGTCGCAAATTCCACGCAATGGCGGCGAAAAGACAGAAAGAATGTTGACGGTTCCTGGCCAAAGCCGTCATCTACATCGACCGAAAATCGAAAACGGTTTTCGTAAAGACGCGGCGCTGCAGCGGCGCATCAATTCAGAGAAACGATCCATGGCATCGCGTGCGTACAGCCTTCCCAACCTTTTGACTTACGGCCGCATCCTCGCCGTGCCACTGATCGTTCTCTGCTTCTTCGTCGAGGGCAGGCTGTCGATCAGCAATACGGCGCGCTGGGTGGCGCTGTGGATCTTCGTCATCGCCTCGATCACCGATTTTCTCGACGGCTATCTCGCACGCATCTGGAACCAGACCTCGAATATCGGCCGGATGCTCGATCCGATCGCCGACAAGCTGCTGGTCGCCTCGATCCTTCTCCTGGTCGCGGCCGACCAGACCATCGCGGGCTGGTCGATCTGGGCGGCAATCATCATTCTCTGCCGTGAGATCCTGGTTTCCGGCCTGCGTGAATATCTGGCGGCGCTGAAGGTCAGCGTGCCGGTGACACGGATCGCAAAGTGGAAGACGACGCTGCAGCTCGTCGCCATCGCCTTCCTGCTCGCGGGACCTGCCGGCGACGAGATTTTCCCCTATACGACGCAGACGGGCATTGCGCTCTTGTGGATCGCAGCACTGCTGACCATCTATACCGGCTACGACTATTTCCGTGCCGGGCTGAAACATATCGTGGATGACGAGGAATGACGCGGCTTGTCTATTTCGCCTGGGTGCGTGAGCGCATTGGCAAGGGCGAGGAGGAGATCGACCTCCCCTCCTCCGTCGTCACCGTGGCCGATCTTCTGAATCATTTGAAGACGCTGGGCGAGGAATATGAAGCCGCACTTCAATATCCCGAGGTGATCCGCGTGGCGCTCGACATGGAGCATGTCGAGCATGACGAGCCGATAGGTGCGCCCCGTGAGATCGGGATTTTTCCGCCGATGACGGGGGGATGAGACGGTGACGGTGGTGCCGTGTCGCTACCCCCCTCTACCCTGCCGGGCATCTCCCCCACCAGGAGGGAAATTGGCTGGGCGCACGGGCTTCCTCAAACAATTGGCGTTTCGGCCTGGCGAAGCGGTAAATGGTCAGGAAGAGCGTGCCACTTGTGATCTCCCCACACGGCACAGCCTTTCCGCATTCTTCATAGCGGCTTCAAAGCAGCGGAGGATTTCGCTGTGACCATCACCCCCACGATCCGCGTCCAGCGCGAAGACTTCGACCTGCAGGCCGAAGTCGATCTCCTCTCGAAAGGCAAAGCCGACATCGGCGCCGTCGTTACCTTCTCCGGCCTCTGCCGCGATGAAGGCGGGAGGCTGGCGGCGCTTGAACTCGAGCATTATCCCGGCATGGCCGAAGCCGAGATGACCCGCATCGGCGAACTCGCCATCACCCGTTTCGGGCTGCTCGGGCTGACCGTCATCCACCGCTACGGCAAGATCGCTCCTGGCGAGAACATCGTGCTCGTCGTTGCAGCCGCCCCGCACCGGCAGGCCGCCTTTGACGGCGCCAATCTCGTCATGGATTTCCTCAAGACCGCAGCCCCCTTCTGGAAGAAGGAGCACGGCAAGGACGGCGCCAGGGGCGACTGGGTCGCGGCGAAAGACGCCGACGACGCGGCGCGCGACAAGTGGAAATGATCAGAGCATGATGCCGAAAAGTGTGCGCGGTTTTCGGCTAACATCATGCGTCATTTCTAAAGCACCACACGCTCCCTGCGGCTCATAACCAGAAGCAGGACGAGCAGCGAGAAGACCACCAGATCCCGCCAGACGAATGCGCCATAGGCGCCCCACAAGGTTTCGACAACGGCAAGCCCGGCAGCGCCGCCAGCCGAACGCAGCGGATCGGAATAGCCGCCGACGGCTGCGATCAGCAGCACCTTGAGCCCGAACATCAGTCCCGCGCCGAAATCCATCGAACCGTAGTAGAAGGTGGCGAGAATGCCGCAGAGGGTGGCGACGAGAGCAGCTGCCGCATAGGCGACAAGGAAGACACGGCTGGCGCTGGTACCGCAGAGCTCGGCGGCCAGCGGATCATCGGTGACGGCTCGCCAGAGGCGACCCCAGGCCGTGCGCCTGAGGATCAGCGCACCGAACGCGACGATGGCTGACATCAGCGCCGTGTCGATCAGCTGGATATAGGTGAGAGTCACTTTGAACGGACCATCACTCCAGAAGACAACAACCTGGTTCAGGAACGGCGGCAGCCAGATCGCTCTTGTATCGGCGGCAAGGCGGGCGGTTTCCATCAGCACGATCATGATGCCGAGCGCGGCAACGATCACGGTATTCGGCGATTTGCTGGCCAGCGGCAGCATGATCGAGCGGCCGATCCAGATGCCCGCGGCCAGTGAATAGCCAAGCGCAGCGCAGGCGCCGATGGCAAGGGCGGCCGGCAGCACCAGCCAGAACCTGACATAGGCGAGTTCGGTAAAAAGCAGCAGGATCTGGCCTGAGAAGGCGAAGATCGCCCCATAGGTGATATCGGCCCGCTTGGTCACGCCGAAGGCAACCGCATAACCGAAGGCGAGCGCGGCATAGAGGGCGGCAAGCGGCACCGCATTCGCCAGTTGTTGCAGAAGATAGGCCATTCCGAAGACTCCGCGTCGGCAAATTATAACTGGTAAAACCTATTTCACCAGTTATAATTTCCTCATGAGCTTTTCCTGGACCCCTCACCGTTTTGCCGGCGGCGCACTGGCGCTCGATGTCGCCAACAGCGTCGTTCTGCGCGACGACCCAAAGCGGCGGGTCGACCGCTTCGCGAGCCGCGAGCAGATGCGCAACTTCCCGCGCGCCGCCGCCGAATTCTGCGCCGAACGGGCCTTGTTCGGTGAGATCGCGCCGGTGGCGCCGCATGACGAAGTCGACTTTATCGCGCTGCGCGAGGCGATCGACCGCTATTTCCGCAAGCGTATACTGGATGGCGGCGACGACCAATTGCTGGCCGAATTGCTGGAGGCGCTAGCGAAGATCTTGCGCCAGGCAAGCCCGGCAAGCTTGGCGGCGGCGACCGCCCATTCGGTGCTCAGGCTGATTGCCATGCCGGATACCGAGCGCATGAAGATCTGCGGCAATTGCGGCTGGCTGTTCATCGACCGCAGCAAGAACAAGAGCCGCGCCTGGTGCGACATGGCGATCTGCGGCAACCGCGCCAAGGCGAACCGTCACTATCGCCGTAAGAAGGAGGAGACGCCATGAGAAAACGTCTAATCGTAACAGCGGCGGCAACAAGCCTTCTGCTGTCCGCCTGCCAGCGCCAGGCCGAAAATCTCGTCGAAGTCACCGGCCATCTTTTTGTCTTCAATTATCGCGTCGCGAGCGCCACCTATCTGCTGACGCTGAAGAAGACAGGTCCTATCCCCGACGGTTCGGTCATCATCGCCGAATTCGAGAACCCGCAAGGCGGCGACCCGCTGGTGCTGAACCAGAAAATCTACCCGATCGACGACAAGATCGCGCTGCAGAGCGAAAACCTGCACTGCGTGCGCAAGGACCGCCCCTATTCGGTGAATGTTCGGCTGGTCGACAAGGACGGCAAGGTGCTGCAGCAATTGAAGACGGAGTTCCGCTCCGACCTCGACCAGACGGTGCTGCCGAGCAAGCCGCTCGTCGTCGGCGCGCTTTACGACAAGAACCCGGAGGTCTTCAAGCCTGACGGCAGCGTCGATTTCTCGAACACCGACAAGTGCCCATCATAGAAAAAGCCGGGGCGAGGCCCGGCTTTCGAGTCAATTCAACGCATTGCGCAGCAATGCCGAAGCGCGACCTCAGCCGACGATTTCGGTGTCGGAGAACCAGTACTTGATTTCCTGGGCAGCCGTTTCCGGAGCGTCGGAGCCGTGAACGGAATTTTCGCCGATCGACAGGGCGTGAACCTTGCGGATCGTGCCTTCGGCAGCGTTTGCCGGGTTGGTCGCGCCCATGACTTCGCGGTTCTTGAGGATCGCGCCTTCGCCTTCCAGGACCTGAACGACGGTCGGGCCGGAGGTCATGCCTTCGACGAGTTCGCCGAAGAACGGACGGTCCTTGTGAACGGCGTAAAAGCCTTCAGCTTCGCGGCGGCTCATCCAGACGCGCTTGGAGGCGACGACGCGCAGGCCGGCATCTTCGAGCATCTTGGTGATGGCGCCCGTCAGGTTGCGCTTGGTTGCGTCAGGCTTGATCATCGAGAAGGTGCGTTCAATCGCCATAGTCAAATCCTCTGTTTTCTCGGGAAAAGTGGGCGGTCTTTACCCGCCCCAACGGCCGAAAACAAGAGGCTGGCGGCAATTTCACGCCGCTGTCACAGTCCTGCCGCGGCTTTCGTGGAGATCGAGGCAGCGTTCGAACCAGGCCATGACGGGATCGTCGGCGGCAAGCATGGTCAGTCCTGCGGACACCCGCAGCCATTGCAGCGCGCCAAAGACGATATAATCGGCAAAGAGCGGCGATTGCCCGCCGATGAAGGGCTGAAACTTCAGCATGTGACGGAGCGGCTCCAGCTTGGCGCCGAAGGCAGCCTTCTCCGGCTCGCTGTCGGCGGCAAAGACTTCCAGAGGCTTGCCGAGCCTGACCTCGCGGCTCTGACGAAAGTAGGCCTTGTCGCCTTCGTCGAGGATCGCGTGGATATCGAGAAGGGCGATCCGCATGATCGCCGGGTGGATGATCATCTGCGAATAGCCCTCAACCATGCGCGACAGCGCCTTGCCGCCCTCGCCATTGAACAGCGACGGCCGCTCCGGATATGCCTCTTCGAGATAGAGGGCGATAGCAAAACTGTCCGAGATCAGCCGGCCATCATCATCGAGCACGGGCAGGGTCGACGAGACGCCGCCGCCGATGTCGCGGATGCGGGCGTAAGTCGTCGGGATCTCCTCGAAATCGAGCCCCTTATGCGCGAGCGCCATCACTGCTTTCCAGCAATGGGGCGAAAAGAAGCGCCGTTCGTCAGCGCCGCAGAGGGAATAGAGGGCTCTAGTCATGACAATCCTTTCGAGGTCTGATCTGCCTCCATTCGACGACAGAAAGCGAACGCGATCAAATCAGGAAATTTCATGGCGCCATCACTCGGATTTCTCGGGAAAGCGGCTAGACTGCACCAACAACGCCAGGGGGACCATATGCTTAGACATTTCAGGATGCTCGCGGCCTATAACCGCTGGGCCAATGCCCAAGTCTATGCGGCTGCGGCCGAACTCAGCGAGGCGGAGTTCCGCAGCGACCGCGGCGCCTTCTTCGGCTCGCTGCATCGCACGCTCAATCACCTGCTCGTCGCCGACCGCATATGGATGAAGCGCTTCACCGGCATCGGCGAAGCGCCTGTGACCCTCGATGCCGTGCTTTTCGAAGAGCTGGACGCGCTTGCAGCCGCGCGCAAGGGGGAGGACGAGCGCATCATTGCCTGGACGGGTAGTCTCGATGAGGCGAGCCTCGCAGGCGACTTCACGTATGTCCCGGTGACGCAGCCGATCCAGATCACTCAGCCGCTGTCGAGCGCGCTCGCGCACCTCTTCAATCACCAGACGCATCACCGCGGCCAGTGCCACATGACGCTGACGGCGCTGGGCAAACCGAGCCTCGGGCTGGACCTTATCTATTTTCTGCGCAGCGAAGGCCGCGAGTGGCTGTGAGGCAACGGCTTCATCAAGACTGAATTAACCGCCTTCGCCGGTTCCCATCGCCAATCCGGCGCTTCCCTTCGCAAGTTCAGCTTCTTTTAAAAGCTTGAGAGCATAGCGGAAGTGACAAATGAGGCCGGGCGCGAGGGATCGTCATGCAGAATGCAAGCACAAACGCACTGGTGGCGCGCGAGGCTGTAGGCCCAGGGTCAATGACGGATATCCAAAAGATCGCGCATCACATGGCGCGGCTCAACGTTGCCGCGCTGCCGCGCAACTACGAACTCTTTCATGAGGCCATCATCGGCCACAATCCTGGTCTTGCGCAGGATATCGCCGCGCTCGGACCGCAGCCGCAACAGGCGATGCTCGACGAACTCGGACTGAAATACCGGCTTGTCGGCCATTGCGGACTGGCGGGCGAGACGTCGCGCAACGAGGCCAGCCTAACGCTGCGCGCGGTGGCGGAAAGGCTTGCCGAAGGATTGCGGCACAGAGACGCCTTTGCCCGCGCCTGCGGCATGATCCTGAGATCTGTCGGCGGTCATGAGGACCAGAGCCTTGCCGCCTTCATCGGCGAGGTCGATTACCTCTCCGCCTCGCTTGCAACTGTAATGTCGGCGGAGATGGAAATCAGCGCCAGACTGCAGGACGACATCAACAAGCTGGACACGCTGGAGCGCGGCATTTCGGCGATGCAATCGGCCACCGTCGCCGACAAGATCACCGGCCTTGCGAACCGCATCGCGCTGAACCGGCAGATTACCGAACTCTACGAACGTAAAGAGGGTGCCGCCGGCAGCGCGCTGATCATGGTCGATATCGACGATTTCACCGAGTTCAACGACAGATACGGCACTCAGGCAGGCAACAAGCTCTTGAAGAAGCTTGCCGCCCTGTTTCGGAAATCGGTGAAGAAGAACGACTTCGTCGCGCGCACAGAGGCCGACGAATTCGCCTTGCTGTTTGCCAATGTCGGCATGCAGGATGCGATTGCCATCGCCGAGCGCTTGCGCGCCTCGGTCGAAGAAAATCTCGTCTTCGCCACCTCAGACAAGGATGACAGCGGCAGGCTGACCATCTCGGTCGGCGTGGCGCTCAGCGCCGATGCGGCGACACCGGGACATCTCCAGGCCAACGCCCGGGTCGCGCTGCTTGCCGCGAAATCGAACCGCCGCCTGCCGGTGCAAGCTTTCGGCCGCTGAGGCGTATGAACGCTGTCGGTGCGGCGAGCAAGCTCGCGGCCGGACGAGCAAGCTCGCCGCCGAGCGAGCTCGCCGGGGGATAAGCGGTCTTGCCTTGCCGGGCGGTTTCGGCCAAAAAGCCGGCCATGATCACAATTACCGACATTTCCGCCCGCATCGCCGGACGCCTGCTTCTCGATAATGCCAGCGTTTCGCTGCCTTCGGGCACGAAAGCGGGGCTGGTCGGGCGCAATGGCGCCGGCAAATCCACGCTGTTTCGCGTCATCACTGGCGAGCTCGGCTCGGAGACCGGCTCGGTGTCGATTCCGAAGGCGGCGCGTATCGGTCAGGTGGCCCAGGAAGCGCCGGGAACCGAGGATTCCCTGATCGAGATCGTGCTTGCCGCTGACAAGGAACGCGCGGCCCTGCTTGCCGAAGCAGAAACGGCAAGCGACCCGCACCGCATCGCCGAAATCCAGATGCGCCTCGTCGATATCGATGCCCATTCGGCCGAGGCGCGGGCTGCGAGCATCCTCGCCGGCCTCGGCTTCGACAAGGCGGCGCAAGCCCGCCCCGCCTCCTCCTTCTCCGGCGGCTGGCGCATGCGCGTAGCGCTCGCCGCGGTGCTGTTTGCCGAGCCGGACCTGCTTCTGCTCGACGAGCCGACCAACTACCTCGACCTCGAAGGCACGATGTGGCTGGAGGACTATATCCGCCGCTATCCGCACACGGTCATCATTATCAGCCACGACCGCGATCTCCTGAACAATGCGGTCAATTCCATTGTCCATCTCGACCAGAAGAAGCTCACCTTCTACCGCGGCAATTATGACCAGTTCGAGCGGCAGAAGACGGAAGCCGACGAGCTGCAGACGAAGGCCAGGGCGAAGAACGAGGCAGCGCGCAAACATCTACAGAGCTTCATCGATCGCTTCAAGGCCAAGGCTTCCAAGGCCCGGCAAGCGCAATCGCGCGTCAAGGCGCTCGAGCGGATGGGGACGGTCGCCGCTGTGATCGAAGACCACGTTCAGCCGATCAGCTTTCCCGAGCCCGAGAAGCAGCCGGCCTCGCCGATCGTCGCGATCCAGAACGGCGCCGTCGGCTACGAACCCGGCAAGCCCATCCTGAAGAACCTCAACCTGCGCATCGACAACGACGATCGCATCGCCCTGCTCGGTTCGAACGGCAACGGCAAGTCGACCTTCGCCAAATTCATCTCAGGGCGACTGGCGCCGGAGAGCGGCGAAGTGAAGCTCGCACCGAGCCTGAAGATCGGCTTCTTCGCCCAGCATCAGCTCGACGATCTGATCCCCGAACAGTCGGCGGTGGAACATGTGCGCCGGCTGATGCCGGCCGAACCGGAGGCCAAGGTGCGCGCCCGCGTTGCGCAGATGGGGCTGGCGACCGAAAAGATGGCTACCGCCGCCAAGGATCTTTCCGGCGGCGAGAAGGCACGCCTGCTGATGGGGCTCGCCGCCTTCCATGCGCCGAACCTGCTCATTCTCGACGAGCCGACCAACCATCTCGACATCGACAGCCGCCGTGCTCTGATCGAGGCGCTGAACGATTACAACGGCGCCGTGATCCTGATCTCGCACGACCGCCACCTCATCGAGGCGACCGTCGACCGGCTGTGGCTGGTCAACGGCGGCACTGTCACCACCTTCGAAGGCGATATGGACGAGTATCGCGACCTCATCGTCAGTTCCGGTAAAAAGAAGGAAGACAGGCCGCAGACCAGCGACGATACGACTTCGAAGGCCGACCAGCGCAAGCTCAACGCGGAAAAGCGCGCCTCGCTGACGCCGCTGAAGAAAAAGATCAACGAAATCGAATCCTTGACGGCGAAGCTGGAGAAACAGATTCAGGCTCTTGATGCGGAGCTTGCGGATCCGACTCTTTATGAGAAGACGCCCGCCAAAGCCGCCGAAAAGGCAAAACAGCGCGGCGAGGCCGCGGCAAAACTCACTGCTGCCGAGGAAGAGTGGCTGATGCTGTCGTCCGAATATGAAGAGGCAATGGCAGGATAGCCACAGTCTTTTAGGAAACGCCGCGGACTGCCACGCGTTACGAGAATTCCTGCCGATCTCAACCGATCGTTAATCATAATTCGAAAGGTTGTCTCAACATTCATTACTGATTTGTTGAGCCCTTTCCATGCATCGATTTCTCGTTCTTTCCTGGATCGCCCTTGCGGCCGCCCTCTCCGCCTGCAGCACGACCAGACAAGCTCCCGACACCTCGATCAAAACCGCCTCCGTAGTTGCGCCCGAGGGGCGGACGCCTTCCGGCAATCCGGCCAAGGATGATGATGCAACGCCGCTCTTTCTCGGCCCGCATCACCTTTCCGGGAGGACGCTGGAGGTCTCTTCACTTGCCGATTTCAAGCTCAACGACAAGGAAGTGATCCTGAGCTTCGACGATGGCCCGATCCCCGGCCGGACGGACAAAGTGCTGGCGATTCTCGACCAGTTCGGCGTCAAGGGCGCCTTCATGATGGTCGGCGAGATGGCCGAGATGCATCCGGCGCTGGCGCGCAAGGTGGCAATGGAGGGCAATGCGGTCGGCAGTCACACCTATGACCATGCCAACTTGACCTCGCTGAGCTTCGATGCGGCAATGGACGAGGTGCTCAAGGGCGAGCTGGCGGTGACCAAGGCGACGGGAACAGACGTCTCCTTCTTCCGCTTCCCCTATCTCGCCGAGAGCCAGAGGCTGCGCGCCGCTATCGCCATGCGCGACATGGTCGTCATGGATGTCGACATCGACAGCAAGGACTACTTCACCAGCACACCCCTGTCCGTGACGCAGCGGACGATGAACCTGCTGCACAAGCGCGGCCGCGGCATCGTTCTGATGCACGACATCCACAAGCGCACCGCGAGGATGTTGCCGACCCTGCTTTCGAAACTCGAAGCCGAAGGCTACAAAGTCGTGACGCTGAAGTTCAAGAAGCCGCAGGTACCGAACGATCTCGTCGCCTCGGCCGATGTGGTGATGACCCGCTAACGCGCCTTGCCAAGGCGGAGCAGGCTGCCTAGATCTGGGCGACGTCAATGCAAGCGGCAGCTCAGATATGAACCTTCATCTCGAAACGGACGAAGATCCGCGGACCCGCCAGTTCATCGCTGAACACAATGCGCTCTCCGAGGCCGCATTGAGAACGCAGCAATTTGCCGAAGATCGCGACGCGATCAAAGCGCTTATCGAGCGGCAGGACAGGCTGATCGTGCCGATGCGCCGCGGGGGCTGGCTGTTCGATTTCCGGCAGAGCAAGGACAATCCGCTCGGCGTCTGGCTCCGCCTGCCGGCGGACCAGGCTCCCCTGCCCGATGCAGCCTGGGAGCCGGTCTTCGATCTCGATGCCTTCTGCGCCGGCAAAGGCAAGCGCTGGAACTGGCGCGGCGCCGTCACCTGCCCGTGGGAACCGACCCGCGTCCTGCTCATGCTTTCGGACGGCGGTTCCGACCTCATCCGCCTGCTCGAATTCGACGCCGAACACAAACAGGTCGTGAAGGGCGGTTTCGACACGCCCGCCGCGCGGTCGCATGGCACGTGGCTCAGCCGCGACGAGATCTGTTACTTCGGTTCGATCGACCGATTTTCGGCGACCCGCTCGGGATGGCCGCGCGTCGGGCGGCGGTTGAAGCGCGGGCAGCGGCCGGAAGAGGCCGCCATCATGTTCGAAGCCGCAGACGAGGATGTCTATGGCTTCAATCTCGTCATCGACCCTGCCCTATCGGGCGGTTCGACAGATACCGGGCTGATCGACATTTTCGTCGCCAGCCATGAAATCGGCGTGGCCAGCGCTTTCCTCATTGCCGATGACGGCGCGCAACGGCGCATCGATCTGCCCAAGGAAGCCGATTTTCAGTTCAATCATAATCATTGCCTCTGGCGAGCAAAGACCAAGGAGCGCGTTGCGACCGGCAGCCTGGTGCTGCAACGCTTCGACCCCAGTTCGGAGACGATGCCGCTGGGGCCGGAGCGGATCCTGTTTCAGCCCGGCGAAGGCCAGTCCGTCGCGCAGATGATGCTGATGCGCGAATGGTGTGTCTTCATCGTTTCCGACCGGCTGCGGCCGCGACTTCTGGTGCTCGACCTCACAAAGCCTGATGCCGAACAGCGGGAAATCGCGCTGCCGGCGGAGATGCAGACGGCTTATGTCAGGCCCCTCTATGCGGATCTGCATCATGGCGACGACACACTCCACATCGTCGGCCAGGGTTTCCTGCAGCCGCCGACCTGTTACCGTCTCGAACTCTCCGATCGCAGCAGAGAGCCCGAGCCGATCTTCACAGCGACGGCGCCGAGCTATTTCGATGCGACTGATATGTCGTCGGAACTGCTGGAGGCTGTGTCCGAGGACGGAACCAGGGTCGCCTACCGGCTGGTGCTGCCGCGGCAGTGGACCAATGGCGCACTGCCGGTGCTGATCTACGGCTATGGCGGATTCGACGTCTCGCTGTCGCCGAATTACTCCGGCGTAACCGGCCGCTGGCTAGAGCAAGGTGGCGCCTATGTGCAGGCCTATATCCGCGGCGGCGGTGAATTCGGGCCTGACTGGTATCGCAGCGCCAAACGGCACGGGCGAGACCGGGCCTTTGCCGATTTCGTCGCCATCGCCCGCGATCTGGTCGCTCGCGGTTACACCATGCCATCCCGAATTGCCTGCCAGGGCGGCAGCAATGGCGGCCTGCTGACGGGCGTGATGCTGACGCGCTACCCGCATGATTTCGGCGCGGTCTGGTGCCAGGTGCCGGTGCTCGACATGACACGCTTCCACCTGTTCAGCGCCGGCCAGGCGTGGATGGATGAATATGGCGATCCAGATACGCCGGCGGACAGGGAATTCATGCTCGGCTATTCGCCGCTTCACAATATCCGGCCGGCCAGCGAGGTCACTTATCCGCCGATCTATATTGAAAGCTCCAGCAATGACGATCGCGTGCATCCCTCGCACGCACGCCGTTTTGCTGCGCGGCTGGAGGAAGCGGGACATCAACTGCTCTTCCACGAATTCGGCTTAGGCGGGCATGGCGGCGACGGCAGTTCCGAGGAGCGCGCCGCCCGCGCGGCGATGGGTTACAGCTTCCTTCGCGAGACCATCATGCGATAGGATAGAAAGGAATGGGAGGAGCAGAGCTTGTCGGCGCTCTTCTTTCTGCTACAACACGCCCAATAAATCATACTTTTCATACAGGCACGAGCGAAACACATGTCCCCTATCAACCTCGCCATCGTCGGCGTCGGCAAGATCGTCCGCGACCAGCACCTCCCTTCCATCGCCAAGAACCCGGACTTCAAGCTCGTCGCCACGGCAAGCCGTCACGGCACGGTCGAAGGCATCAACAGCTACACCACGATCGACGCGATGCTCGACGCCGAGCCTTCGATCGATGCCGTGTCGCTCTGCATGCCGCCGCAATATCGCTATGAAGCCGCCTATAAGGCGCTCGTCGCCGGCAAGCATGTCTTCCTGGAAAAGCCGCCGGGTGCAACGCTGAGCGAAGTGGCCGACCTCGAGGCGCTGGCGAACAAGCAGGGTGCTTCGCTGTTTGCCAGCTGGCATTCGCGTTATGCGCCGGCCGTCGAATCCGCCAAGGCCTTTCTTGCTTCGACGACGATCAAAAGCGTGCATGTGATCTGGAAAGAGGATGTCCGCCACTGGCATCCGAACCAGGACTGGATCTGGCAGGCCGGCGGCCTCGGCGTTTTCGATCCCGGCATCAATGCGCTGTCGATCGTCACCCATATCCTGCCGCGGCAGGTCTTCATCACCGGGGCTGTGCTGGAATTCCCAGAAAATCGTGATGCGCCGATCGCCGCCGACATTCACTTCCGCGATGCAGACGGCCTGCCGGTTCATGCCGAATTCGACTGGCGCCAGACTGGCAAGCAGAGCTGGGACATCGTTGCGGAAACGGCAGCCGGCCAGATGGTCCTCTCCGAGGGCGGCGCCAAGCTTTCCATCGACGGCACGCTGACATTCGCCGAACCGGAACAGGAATATCCTTCGCTCTATCGCCGCTTCGCTGAGATCATCAAGGCGGGCAAATCGGATGTCGATCTCGCACCCCTGCGCCACGTCGCCGATGCTTTCATGCTCGGCAAGCGGAAATTCGTCGAGGCGTTCCACGACTGAGCCATTTGAGGTCCTTGCCTGTCGGCTCCGACGGCAAGGACCCGCTCAAGCCTTCTTCTCCCACCGCCCTTCCGGTGTCTGCTGCCAATAGGTGAGGTTATGCCCCTCGCCTTTCAGCTTCTTCCATTGCGCGCGGGCAGTTTCCAACTGCTCCTGATCGTGACCGTCGAACATGAAGACGACGCGCTCATAGGCATCGGCCGGCGGCGGCTCGGCACCGTCGACAACGAAACGAACCGTCGCCGCATTGGCATTGTCCCCCGTCGCAGTCAAAAGCACCGGCTGGCTTTCGGCAAAATCGCCTTCGTCGGTCCCATGCGGCAGGAAACTCTCCTCCCGGAACGTCCAAAGATGCGCATCGAGTGCATCGCGCCGCGCCGCCTCGCGCGTCTGGACGACGACGCGCCAGCCGCGCTCGACACTTTTGTCGAGGAGCGGTGGAAGCGCGTCTTCCAGCCTGGTTTCGGTCAGATGATAGAAGAGAACGTCGGTCATCGGGATTCATGATGCGCGCGAACGAGCTCGTCGAGCAGGCGCACGCCGAAACCGGAACCCCAGGACTGGTTGATCTCATCCTGCGGCGAGCCCATCGCCGTGCCGGCGATATCGAGATGCGCCCAAGGCGTCTCCTGCACGAAGCGTTTGAGGAAATGCGCCGCGGTGATCGAGCCGGCCTGGCGGCCGCCGGTGTTCTTCATGTCGGCGAATTTGCTGTCGATCAGCTTGTCATAATCCTTGCCGAGCGGCAGGCGCCAGAGTTTCTCGTTTGTGGAAAGGCCGGCCGCCGTCAGCTGTGCGGAAAGCTCGTCGTCATTGGAGAACAGGCCGGCGTGCACGTTGCCAAGCGCCACCACGATTGCACCGGTCAGGGTGGCCAGATTGATCATGAACTGTGGCTTGAAGCGATCATTGCAATACCAGAGCGCATCGCAGAGCACGAGGCGGCCTTCGGCATCGGTGTTGATCACCTCGATCGTCTGGCCGGACATGGAGGTGACGATGTCGCCCGGGCGCTGGGCGTTGCCATCGGGCATGTTCTCGACCAGGCCGATGATGCCGACCGCGTTGACGGCGGCTTTGCGGGCGGCGAGCACGTGCATCAGGCCGGTCACGGCGGCGGCACCGCCCATATCCCCCTTCATATCCTCCATGCCGGCGGCCGGCTTGATCGAAATGCCGCCGGTATCGAAAACGACGCCCTTGCCGATGAAGGCGACCGGACGGTCCTTGCTCTTGCCGCCCTTCCACTGCATGACCGCCAGACGCGGCGGACGCACGGAGCCCTGCGCAACACCGAGCAACGCACCCATGCCGAGACGGCGCATTTCCTTCTCTGTTAGGATCTCCACCTCGACGCCCAGCTTTTCCAGTTCCTTCGCCTTGGCGGCGAATTCGACAGGTCCAAGCGCGTTCGGCGGTTCGTTGACAAGGTCACGGGCGAGATTGACACCGCCTGCGATCGCTTCGGAATCGGAAAACGCCTTCCTGGCGCCGGTCGCATCGGCGGTGACGATCGTCACCTTAACGGGTTTTGCCGGCTTTTCCTCGTCATCATTCCTCTTTGTCTTATAGGCATCGAAGCTGTAGGCGCGCAGCAGCATGCCGAGCGCGAAATCAGCGGCGGCGCGCGCGTTCGTCTCAAGGCCGGGCACGTCGACGAAGATGGCGGCCTTGTCGGTATTCTTGATTTTCGACGCCGCGGCGCCGCCGGCTTTCAGCCAGTCGTGAGCGGTGAGTTCGCTGGCCTTGCCAAGCCCGACGACAACGATGCGCTCGACGGGGGCTCCTTCCGGGGCGACAATATCAAGCGCGGCCATTGATTTAGCGGAGAATCGAGCGATCTTGGCAGCCTTGGCGATCACGCCTGCCGGATCAGCCGTTTCGGTGCCTGCGGCGCTGTCGGCCTCCGCAGTTTTCAGCAGGATCGCGAGCCCGCCATTGAGCTTTACCGACTTCGAGAATGAAATTTCGAACTTTACTGACATGTCTTCTCCGCTGGGATTCTTGAAATCCGTCCCTGGCGGATAATTTCGCGTTTGGCGGGTCTGTCAATGGCTCGCGACTATTGTTATGGTCGCCCGCGGCCGTCCAGGCTCTCGTGTTTTCGTCAGTTTCGTAGATATTCGCGTTGACAGTTTTTTCGAAAAATCGATGGCAGGGCCCTGTGATCCGCCTGCCGAAAACGACTTTCGGTGCATTCCTGTTTCTGTTCTGGGCGTGGTGGGCGCTGCTTGCCATCTTTCGCGCCTTCCCTGGAATAGACGTTTATTTTTCCCAGCTTTTTTTTGTGGGCGCAGATTGTGACGCGACTGCCGCTGCCGGGAGCATCTGCGGCGGCTTTCCCTATCGCGACTCGGGGAATTTCGACCTGCTGCGAACCATCTTCTTCCGCCTGCCCTACGTCGTGGCGATCGTCATGGCGTGGAAACTGATCGAATGCTACCAGCAGCACGGCGCGACCTTCAACGCCGAGCGGGCGCGTAAGCTCAAGGTCGCGCTCGGAACGCTGCTGATCGGGCCGGTGCTGCTCGTCAATGTTATCCTGAAGGAACATTGGGGCCGGCCGCGGCCGGTGCAGACGGACATTTTCGGCGGGAGCCTGCATTTTGTCGAGGCCGGCTCACTTGCCGGCAAATGCGTCTCGAACTGCTCCTTCGTGTCCGGCGAGGCGGCGAGCGCTGGATGGCTGTTCTGCCTTCTGCTCTTCGTCCCGAAATCGCTGCGTTATGCGCTGGTGCCACCGGTCGCCGCGATCTCGCTCCTGACGCCCGCCATGCGGCTATCCTTCGGCGCGCATTATCTTTCCGACGTGACGCTCGGATGGCTCTCCTCGCTTGTCATCTTCGCAGCGCTGCTGGCGTTAACTGAGTCGCAACAGGGCCAAAAAAATTCTGAAAATTGAATGAATTTTTGACACCTGCTTGTCGCAAAAGCGCGACAAAGAGCGTAGAGGGATTCTCCTGCAAGCCGTTTTGGCGTGCAGGTGCTTTCAAGGGCCGGCATGAAACTACTCGAGACATACATATTGCGGCGCGTCGGCCAGATGTTTCTCGTGGCGCTCCTGCCCGTGTTGGCAATCATCTGGACGACACAGGTCCTGCAGCGCATCAATCTCGTCACCGACAGCGGCCAGTCGATCGGCTCGTTTGCCAAGCTGGCGACGATGATCCTGCCGTCGATCATTCCCGTGGTGCTGCCCTTCGCCCTCGTCATCGCCATCACCCAGACGCTGACGACGATGAACAACGATTCCGAGCTGACCGTCATCGACGCGGCCGGGGCACGGCGCACCATTCTGGTCCGGCCGATCCTGCTGCTTGCCGCCGTCATCAGCGTTTTTTCCTTTTTCGTCGACAACATCGTCGAGCCACGGGCAAAGACGGTGGCGCGTCAGATGATCGCCGAAACCTACGCCGATCTCCTCTCCTCGGTTATCGAAGAAAAGACCTTCCGCAAGCTCGACGAAGGTCTCTATGTGCAGATCTCACAACGCCTGGCGGGGCGGATGCTGAAGGGCCTATTCGTCGCCGACGAGCGGGACCCTGCCTACGAGCTCATCTATTACGCCAAGGAGGGCGCCGTCGACGATACCGGCACGACGCTGATCATGCACGACGGCGAGGTGCATCGCAAAACGCCCGACGGCAACGTCTCGGTCATCAATTTCGATTCCTATTCCTTCGACCTCTCCGACATGACGGAGAGCCGCGGTCAGGCGACGCTGAAAGCCAGCGACCGTGACCTGTGGTTCCTGTTCAATCCGGATCCGAACGACAAGGACTATACGATCCGCCCCCAGAGCTACCGCGCCGAATTGCATCGACGGCTGACGGACTGGATCCTGCCCGTCGTCTTTGCATTGTTCTCACTGGCGATCGCCGGCGACGCGCGCTCGCACCGGGAAGCGCGACTGCATCCGATGGTGAGCGCGCTCGGCTATGCTTTCGCGCTACGATGGGCTGCTTTCTACGCGGCAAACCAAATCGACACCGATCCGGAATATATCGCGGTTCTCTACGCCATCCCGATCGTCAGCAGCATCATCTCGATCATCTTCCTCGGCCTGCACAAGCGACTGGTCATGCCTTCGTTCGTCTGGGACCGGATATCGGTTTCCTGGAGACGCATGCAGGAAAGACTGCTTACCGCGACCAGCAGGTCCGGCGGGGGCGCGGCCCAATGATGTTCGGGACATTGTCGCGTTATTTCTTTCGCCGTTATCTGGCGACGACCTGCTGGTTTCTGATCGGCGTATCGGCGATCGCCTTCCTGCTTGATTTCAGCGAGACGGCTGGGCGCATGTCCGGCCTGCCCGGCTACACGATCGGCGGCGGCATCGTGATGACCGCCGTGCGCTTGCCGCTCATCCTGCAGCAGACTATCCCCTTCGTCGCCCTCTTCGTCGGCATGACGGTGCTGATCGGGCTCAATCGGAAATATGAGCTCGTGGTCACGCGCGCGGCCGGCATCTCGGTCTGGCAATTCATGTTTCCGTTCATCGCCGGCTCAATTGCGCTCGGCGTGCTGACGATGACGGCGCTCAACCCGCTTGCCGCCTGGGGACAGCGCCAGGCGCTGCTGGTCGAGTCCGACTGGCGTGGCGAAAACGCGGTTCTGCGCAAGGCGCCGCAGATTCCGTGGCTGCGCCAGATCAGTGGCCGCGACGATGTCATCATAGGCGCCCAGACGGTCCAGGAGAACGGAACCAAGCTGATCGACGCCGTATTGATCCATTTCGATTCAAGCGGCCGAGTCATTTTGAGACAGGATGCCGCCACGGCAAAGTTGGAAGATGGTTACTGGCAGCTTAACGGCGTCGTCGAGCGCAAGCCTGGCGAAATCCCACTGCGCAAAGCTTCGGTCCAACTTCGCACCAATCTGAAACAGGATTTTGTTCAGGAGCGGCTGACAGCGCCGGAAACAATTGGTTTCTTTGACCTTTCCAATCGCATTGCGGCGGCCAAATCCTTCGGCATCTCGACCAAGGCCTTGGAGACGCAATTCAACTCCCTGTTGTCTCAGCCTTTGCTGCTGGTGGCCATGACTCTCATTGCTGCAACAGTGTCCCTAAAATTTAGCCGGTTCAACCAATCCCGCTCCGTGATTCTGGGTGGAATCCTGTCAGGCTTCATGCTTTATGTCGTCACCGTGCTTGTTAAAGCATTCGGAAGCAGTGGAGTCGTGCCTCCCTTCGTGGCGACCTGGATACCGGTTGTCGTCGCGTTGGCCTTGGGCGCGACTATTTTGCTTCATCAGGAGGACGGCTAGTGGCGGTAGGCGACCGCAAGTATTTTAGTAAACAGTTGGTTGCCCTGCTTGTCGGTGCGGCTCTATGTTCCTATTTCGGCAGCGCCCCGGCCTCCTATGGCCAGGCCAACACGCCTGAACAAAATATCGAGAATAAGATTCCCGAAGGGGCCAAGCTTCTGCTTTCGGCCAATGAACTCGTCTATAACCGTGACGCCGAACTCGTGTCGGCGATCGGCGGCGTGCAGATCAACTATGGCGGCTACAAAATGGTCGCGCAGAAGGTCGAGTACAACCAGAAGACCGGCCGGATGATGGCGCTCGGCAATGTCGAGCTCGTCAGTCCGGACGGCAACCGCATCTATGCCGACAACCTAGACGTGACCGACAATTTCGCCGACGGGTTCCTGAACTCGCTGCGCATCGAAACTTCCGACAATACGCGTATCGTCGCCGAAAGCGGCGAGCGGGTCGGCGGCACGAAGATGATTCTCAACAAGGGCGTCTATACCGCCTGCCTTCCCTGCGCCGAAGATCCGAAGCGCGCACCGTTCTGGCAGGTCAAGGCCAAGCGCGTGATCCAGAATGGCGAAACCCATACGATCCGCCTGGAGCGGGCGCGTTTCGAGCTGCTTGGTTACCCGATTGCCTTCGTGCCGTTCATCGAGGTTCCCGACAATACGGTGAAGCGCAAGTCCGGCTTCCTGTTCCCGACGATGAGCCTGTCGCAGAACCTCGGCTTCGGCCTTTCCATTCCTTATTATTACGTGATCTCGCCGAGCATGGATGCGACGGTCACGGCGACCGGCTACACGGCCCAGGGCTTCCTGGTCGAAGGCGAATTCCGTCAGCGATTCGAAAACGGCACGCATATCCTGCGCGTCGCCGGCATCGACCAGGCAAAGCCGGACAATTTCAGCTCGGGCACCAGCGATGCCGAAGCCGAGCAGCGCGGCATGGTGGCGTCAAAGGCGGAGTTCCGCATCAATCCGCGCTGGACGTTCGGCTGGGACGTCATGGTGCAGAGCGACAACAATTTCTCGAAAACCTACAAGCTGCGCGGCCTGAGCGGCACCGATCGCACGAACCAGATCTACCTGACGGGGCTCGGGAAACGGAATTATTTCGACATGCGGGCGTTTTATTTCGATGTCCAGGATGCCGATCGGACGAACACGGCCGAAAAGCAGCAGGCCATCGTCTATCCCGCGCTTGATTATCACTATGTCGCGCCTCAGCCGCTTGCAGGCGGTGAACTTTCTGCGGACGTCAACCTGACGAATATTTCGCGCACACACGACGATTTCTATACCGTCGACGGATTCGACCGGTTCCGTGGCCTGAAGGGCCAGACTTCGCGTCTGACGGCCGAACTTCAATGGAAACGCACCTATGTCACGCCGACCGGTCTGGTGATCACGCCGCTTCTGGCCGCGCGCGGCGACGCTTTCGCGTTGAACATGAACGACCCGACCGGTTACGCCGGCAATTATCTTGACGACGAATCCGCCACTCGCTCGATGTTCACCGCCGGGCTGGAGATGCGGTATCCGATCCTGATGACGACTGATAACAGCACGCATATTCTGGAGCCGATCGTCCAGATCTATGCGCGCCCCGACGAGCAGCTCGCCGGCCGGCTGCCGAACGAGGATGCACAGAGTTTCGTTTTCGATGCCACCTCGCTCTTCGACCGCGATAAGTTCTCCGGTTACGACCGCGTCGAAGGCGGCACCCGCGCCAATGTCGGCTTCCAGTATACCGGGACGTTCGACAGCGGTTACAAGCTGCACGGCATTTTCGGCCAGTCTTATCAGATCGCCGGCCAGAACTCGTTCGCGACCGATGACCTCGTCAATGTCGGCGCGGATTCTGGCCTCGAAACCGACCGCTCCGATTATGTCGGCCTCGGCGGCGTCGAAACGCCGTATGGTGTTTCCGTTGCGGCCTCCTACCGGCTCGACGAGAAGGATTTCGAGTTTCGCCGTGGCGACCTGACGACAGCCTACCAGAACGACACCTTCCAGACGCAGGTGACTTACACGCATCTCAGCGCCCAGCCGGCCTATGGCTTCGCCGAGGACAACGACGAGATCCAGACCAGCAGCAAGGTCAAGTTCAAGGACTATTGGTCGATCTTCGGCGGCATCGCCTGGGATCTGAACAACGATGTGATCAGCCGCCGGACACTCGGCCTTTCGTATGAGGACGAATGCACGATCTTCACGATCGCCTATACGGATAGCAGGGATTCCGACGACGAGTCGGCAAGCGACTGGACGATCGGCGCGCGGCTGACGTTCCGCACGCTCGGCGACATCAAAATCGGCTCCGACACTCTCTCCAACTAGCCGGTGGACGGCGTAAACATGGCCTCAAGTCATTCTTTCGCCGTAAGCCTGTGCAGGACATTGCCGCCAGTCGATATCCGAGGCATAGGAGTTTCGCGCCGCGATGGAAGCGATTTCCGCGTGTCTCGCACTGTGGTAAGGACGCCGCGATCAAAGTCTCGCGGCGCTATTGGGAGGTCAACAGATGATTGACGCGAAAAAAGCCATAACCGCCTTTCTCGCCGGCGCAGCGATCGCTTTGCTGACGGGCCTTGCCGGCCCGGCGCTGGCGGCAAGCGGAGTCCAGGCCGTGGTAAACGGCACAGCCATCACCAGCGGCGACGTCGCCAAGCGTCAGGCCTTCCTGCGCCTGCAGCATACCAAGGCCGACGCCAAGACCGCCACGGAGCAATTGATCGACGAGACGCTCAAGCGCCAGGAGGTCGCCCGCGTCCATATGTCGGTTTCGCAGCAGGACGTCGATGCGTCTTTCGCACGCTTTTCGGCCGGCAACAAACTTTCCGTCGAACAGATGTCGCAGATCCTCGATCGCGCCGGCGTGGGCGTCGACCATTTCAAAGGCTTCATCGCCGTGCAGATGAGCTGGCCGCGCGTCGTCAATGCCCGCTACGGTTCGACCTCGCGACTGTCGAATTATGATCTCGTCTCGCGCATGATGCAGAACAACAAGCAAAAGCCGGTGACGACGGAATATATGCTGCAGCAGATCATCTTCGTCATTCCTGAGGCCAAGCGCGGCGCCATCACCGGTAAGCGCAAAGGCGAGGCCGAGGCATCGCGCTCGAAATTCCCCGGCTGCGATCAGGCAAAGACCTTTGCCGCAACGATGCGCGATGTTTCCGTGCGCGATCTCGGCCGCATGCTTGCTCCCGAGATCCCGCCGGATTGGAAACCTCTGGTCGAGCAGGCCAAGGGCAACACGACAGGCACCCGCGTTACCGAGAAGGGCGTCGAATATCTGGCGATCTGCAGCCAGCGCCAGGTCTCCGACGACCAGGCCGCCGAAATGGTCTTCCGCCAGGAGGATCTCGACAAGTCCAAGGCCGGCAAGAACGGCCCACCGGAAAACGAAAACAGCAAGAAATACCTGGACGAACTGCGCAAGAAAGCGCAGATCGCCTATCGCTGACCGACGATGGCGATACCCTTCTCACGACCGCTTGCGCTGAGCCAGGGCGATCCCGCCGGCATCGGACCGGATATCACCCTGACGGCCTGGCTCCGGCGGCGTGAACTCGGGCTTCCGCCTTTTTTCCTGATCGGCGATCCGGATGTTTTGGCTCTACGGGCCCGCCAGCTCAATCTGGCGGTTTCCATACGTGAGGTCGACACGGCCGGCGTGGCCACCGGCATATTTGCCGATGCTCTGCCCGTTATGAGCGTGCCGGCCGGCATTGAGGTGGTGGCCGGCGAGCCGCATGCGGCAACGGCGAAGGGCACGATCGCGGCGATCGAGAAAGCAGTCTCGCTTGTCATCGGCGGCGAGGCACTCGCAGTCGTCACCAATCCGATCGCCAAGGGCGTGCTCTACGAGGCGGGTTTCAGGTTTCCCGGCCATACCGAATTTCTCGCCGATCTTGCCGCCAGGGCGACCGGCAGGCCGGTGACGCCGGTCATGATGTTGTCGGGACCGAAACTGAGGGCCATTCCAGTTACCATCCACATTCCTGTCCGCGATGTGCCGCAAGCACTGACCGGCGAACTGATCATCGAAACCTGCCGGATCGCCGATGCGGATCTCAGGCAGCGCTTCGGTATCGACGCGCCGCGCCTTGCCGTCGCCGGCCTCAACCCGCATGCTGGTGAAGGCGGAGCGATCGGCACGGAGGATGAGGACATCATCCGTCCATCGATCGAGCAACTGCGTGACGAGGGTATCGACGCGATCGGCCCCCTGCCCGCCGATACGATGTTCCATGACGATGCGCGGGCGCGATATGATGTCGCCATCTGCATGTACCACGACCAAGCGCTGATCCCCGCCAAGGCACTCGGTTTCGACGACAGCGTCAACGTGACCCTCGGACTTCCCTTCGTGCGAACCTCGCCGGACCACGGCACCGCTTTCGGCATTGCCGGCAAGGGACTGGCGCGCGAGCAGAGCCTGGTTGCAGCACTGAAGCTTGCCGCCCAGCTCGGCCGCACCGCCGAAGGCCGCCGCTGATGGCAGCACTCGATGGCCTGCCGCCGCTTCGCGACGTCATTCAGCGTCACGGCCTCGATGCGCGCAAGGCGCTCGGGCAGAACTTCCTGCTCGACCTCAACCTCACGCAGAAGGTCGCCCGCACCGCAGGCGCGCTCGAAGAGACCACCGTTTTCGAGGTCGGCCCCGGCCCCGGCGGGCTGACCCGGGCGATTCTGGCGCTCGGCGCCAAGAAGGTCATCGCCATCGAGCGGGACGCGCGCTGCCTGCCGGCGCTTGCCGAGATCGCCGACCACTATCCCGGCCGACTGGAGGTGATCGAAGGCGATGCGCTGAAGACGGATTTCGAGTCACTGGCGCCGGAAGGACCCGTCAAGATCATCGCCAACCTGCCCTACAATGTCGGTACGCAGCTGCTGGTCAACTGGCTGCTGCCGAGGGCCTGGCCGCCATTCTGGCAATCGATGACGCTGATGTTCCAGAAGGAGGTCGGCGCCCGGATCGTTGCCGGCGAGGACGACGACCATTACGGCCGTCTCGGCGTGCTCTGTGGCTGGCGGACCGAGGCGCGCATGGCCTTCGACGTGTCGCCGCAAGCCTTCACACCGCCGCCGAAGGTGACTTCGACGGTAGTGCATCTTGTCCCCAGGGCGAACCCGATCCCGTGCGCCATCGCCAATCTGGAAAAAGTAACGCAGGCCGCCTTCGGCCAGCGCCGCAAGATGCTGCGCCAGAGCCTGAAGCCACTCGGCGGCGAGAGCCTGCTCATCAAGGCGGGAATCGATCCGGCGCGGCGGGCGGAGACCCTCTCAGTCGAAGAATTCTGCCTTCTCGCAAATAGCCTTTAGCGCCACATCTCCTGTTGGATGCACAAAGGACGTGCCTTAGGTCGCAGGCCGTCCCTTCGCACAGGCGATCGGACGGCTGGGTTGATGAGGAGCGCTTTACCTGCAGATCGCTTCGGCCAGAAAGGCGCGCATCGCCTCGCCGAAGGGCGGCCGCATCATAAGTTCCGCCTCCACCATCTTGCTCTGGTGATAGACGGCGCGCGGATGCGAGAAGGCGAGGAAACCGAACTTGCCGTGATAGGCGCCCATGCCGGAATGACCGACGCCGCCGAAGGGCAGGCCTTCCGCCGTAACGTGGCTCATGCAATCGTTTATGGTCACGCCGCCGGAGATCGTATTGTCAAGAACGCGACGCTCCTCTTCGCCATCCTGGCTGAAGTAATAAAGGGCGAGCGGACGCGGCCGGGCGTTGATCCGATCGATGACGTCGGCGACATCGCGGTAGGAAAGAACCGGCAGAACCGGCCCGAAGATTTCCTCCTGCAGCGCGCGCATATCGTCGGTGGGATCGAGGATCAGGGTCGGTGGCATGCGGTGGACCGGTTGCTGCGAGAAGTTCTCTCCTGCCGGGTTGATTTCGACGATGCGGGCGCCCTTGGCCCTGGCGTCGTCGACCAGGCCCTGCACGCGGCCATGATGACGGGCATTGACGATCGAGGTGTAGTCAGGATTGTCCTTCAGCGTCGGATACATCGCACCGACCGCCGCAACGGCGTGCTCGGCAAAGGCTTCAACGCCTTCCTCGGGCACGTAGACATGATCCGGGGCCAGACAGATCTGGCCGGCGTTCAGCGTTTTGACCGTCATGACCCGACGCGCCGCGTCTGCGAGATCGGCCGAACGGCCGACGATAACGGGCGACTTGCCCCCGAGTTCGAGCGTCAGCGGCGTCAGATTTTCCGCCGCCGCCCGCATGACCTGATGGGCAACCGCCGTGCCGCCGGTGAAGATCAGATGGTCGAAGGCAAGCGAGGTAAAAGCGGTGCCGGTCGCCGGTCCGCCTTGTACCACCGCAATTTCCGTTTCGTCGAAGGAGCGGGCAACGAGTTCCGCCATCAGCGCGGCCGAAGCCGGCGTCACCTCCGACGGTTTGATCATGGCGCGGTTGCCGGCGGCGAGGATGCCGGCAAGCGGGGCAAGGGCGAGCTGATACGGGAAATTCCACGGGCTCAGGATGCCGACCACCCCCTTAGGCTGATAGACTACCTCGGCAACAGCGTCCGGGAACAATGCCTCATGCTGCTCCGGCTTCAGCCATTCGGCAAGATGAGCCTTGGCATATTTGAGCGAACCGACGCAGGTGAAGACGTCGAGAAGCAGGCTCGCCTCGACGCTGCGGCTGCCGAAATCATCCGACAGGGCCGCCGCAATTGCATCCTTGTGATCGACGAGAAGGGCGATGACGCGGTCGATGCGGTCGATGCGGGTCTCGATATCAGGCGGCCCCTCCCTAAGGAAAGATGCCCTTTGCCGGGCAAGCAGCGCCTTCATGGTGTCAGCACTGGTATCGGTGGCGATTGGGGTGACGGTGTTCATTGATTCCTCCCTAAAACGATGTCAGGCGGCAGGCTGGCGCACGATCGGTTTCAGCACGATGCCTCTTTCCGAGTCCTCCACCGCCCGGTTGATGTCGGCAAAATCGTAGAAGCAGACGAGCCTGTCGAACGGGAATCGCCCTTGGCGATGAAGGTCGATCAATAGCGGGATCAGCACGTCGGGATTGGAATCGCCCTCGACGATGCCGCGCACCCGGCGTCCGCCGGACAGGATATGGGTGAGGTCGAGCGTCAACGTCGCCCCGTGCGGCGAAGCCCCGACGATGCCGCATGTGCCACGCGGCGCCAACACCCGCACGCATTGGTCGATGACGGCCGGCACGCCGGAGGCATCGATAGAATAGTCGACGCCGGCACCGGTCAGCGCCATAATCGCGGTGACGGCGTCGATCTTCTTGCCGTTGACGATGTCGGTCGCCCCGAGTTCGGCGGCAAGCGCCAGCCGCGTCTCGTTGACATCAACCGCGATGATTCGTGACGCGCCGACGACGCGCGCCGCCATCACGGCGGCCAGACCAACAGAGCCCATGCCGAAAACTGCGATTATTTTTCCAGGCTCGACGTCGAGCGCGTTCATCACGGCGCCGGCGCCGGTCTGGATACCGCAGGCGAGTGGGCCAAGCAGCGCCAGATCCGCATCTTTCGGCACTTTCACGATATTGCGTTCATGGCAGAGCGCGTGGCTTGCAAAGGACGATTGTCCGAAAATATTGCCATGAATCCGCTCTCCCTCGCATGAGAGTCCGGTCGAACCGTCGGCGCGCGCACCGAAGAAATTGCGCGGGAAAAATTCGTGGCAATAGGTTTCCTCGTGATCTCTGCAGCTCGGGCAATGACCGCAGGAATTGAAGGTCATGACCACGTGATCGCCTGGCGCAACCTTGGCGACGCCCGGCCCGACACGTTCGACGATGCCCGCGCCTTCGTGACCGAGCACGACCGGCTGCGGCACCGGCAGATGCTGGTCGCGCATGACGATATCGGTATGGCAAACGCCGGTCGCCACGACGCGAACCAGGATCTCCCCCTCGCGCGGCTCCTCCAGATCGAGCCTTTCCAGCGAAAACGGCATATGCGGCGCACGCGCCACCGCGGCATGGATCTTCATTCTATCCTCCTCCCGAGATCAATCCGCGCCCTCAGCCGCGCCTGTAGGCGCCGAGTCCCGGCTGATAGGTCTTGTCGTCGAGGAACTGCTTCAGTCCCTCGTCGCGCCCCTTGGTCTTGTCGAGAAACAGCATCTGCTCCAGCTTGGCGTAGATGTAATCGTCGGCGAGATCCCACGGCAGGTTGCGCACCCGCTTATAGGTGTCCTTGGCGGCCTTCAGCGTCACCGGGTTCTTTTCGAGCAGGCTCGCGCAAATCTTGCGAACCCGGGTTTCGAGTTCGGCGAGCGGCACGGCCTCGTTGACGAGACCCATTTCGGCAGCCTTGCGCCCGCCGAAGAGTTCGCCGGTCATGATGTAGTAGAGGGCGTCGCGATGGCGCATCACCTCGGCCACCGCACGCGTGACGTTGCCACCCGGCAAGATGCCCCAATTGATCTCGGAAAGGCCGAAATTCGCCTCCTCGGCGGCGATGGCAAGGTCGCAGGAAACAAGCGGTGTGAAGGCGCCGCCGAAGCACCAGCCATTGACCATGGCGATCGTCGGCTTTTCGAAATACATCAGCCGACCCCACCAGCCGCCGGATTGGCGCCGCGCCTTCAATGTGGCATCGCGCGGCTTGTCGTCATTGTCGCGAAAATATTCCTTGAGATCCATTCCGGCGGACCAAGACTCGCCGGCGCCGCGCAGGACGAGCACGCCGCAGCGCTGATCGCCCTCGAGCTCATCGAGTACCTCCAGCATCCGTGCATTCAAGGCCGGATTCATCGCATTGCGCTTTTCCGGTCGGTTGAGGGTCACGAAAGCGATGCCGTTATCGAATTCGACCAGAACCGGCGATTGGTCTTCAGTCATGAGGTCACTCCATTGGTTTCGGCGTGATTGCCGAGGGCCGTTTCATCAGGCCTGTCGTTGAAGGGTTTCGTCGGCATGAAGCTGGCGCAGAACATGTTTCTGCACCTTGCCGGAGGCGGTGCGGGGAACGGCTTCGACGAAGAGGATCTGCGCCGGGCGCTTGAAGGCGGCGAGCCTCGCCGCGCAATGGCCAGCAATCGCCTCGCCCGTCACCACGGCGCCCGGCCGCAGCACGACACAGGCGACGCCACATTCTCCCCACCTGTTATTGGGAATGCCGACGACCGCGACGTCGAGGACATCGGGATGGCTTGCGAGTACGGCCTCGACTTCGGCCGGATAAACATTCTCACCGCCGCTGATATACATATCCTTCAGCCGGTCGACGATGCGATAGAAGCCGTTTGCTTCGCGCCGGCCGAGATCGCCGGTACGGTACCAGCCATCGGTGAAGGCGGCGAAGGTTTCGGCAGGCCTGTTCCAGTAGCCCGGCGTCACCGCCGGTCCACGCAGCCAGAGTTCGCCAATCTCGCCGCGGCCAACGTCGTGGCCACCCTCGTCGACAATGCGGATGTCGACCAATGGTGCGGGAAGACCGACGCTGCCGGGATTGTCCTGCACCGCGCGCCGGTCGATCGGCACATGCAGCACCGTTCCGGCCTCGCTCATGCCGTAACCGTTGACCAGCGCAACGCCGTCATCGAGATAGCTTTCGATCAGCGCCTGCGTCAGCGGCGCGCCGCCGACGAAGAGCGCATGCAGGCCAGAGAGAGCCGCGGCGCTATAGGCGGGATCGTTGCGCAGAGCGAGGGCGATCTGCGGCACGGCGAAATAATGGGTGACGGCGCGCTCACGCAAGACGGCCAGCGTGCGCGCCGGGGTGAAGCGGTCGGAGATGACGAGCGTACCGCCCAGCATCAATGTGGTGCGGGCCACGGCGATCAGGCCGATCGTGTGGAAGAACGGCAGATCGCACAAAGCGACCGAAGCCGGCCCGATTTCCCCGACGAAGGAAAAATTGATGGCGGCAAAGAAAGCATTGCGGCCGGTGATAACGACGCCCTTCGGCTGCCCTGTCGTGCCCGAGGTGTAGAGAAGGACGCACGCCCGATCGGCATCTCCGGACACCGGATCGGCGGAGGCGCTCGCCTCGATGCGGGCCGAAAGCCCGGCTGGGCCATCTGCCGTGGAGATCACCGCCATGTCGGGATCGGCATCTGCGAGGCTTGCCACAACTTCCGAAAACTCTTCGTCGCGGACCAGGAGCGCCGGCGCGCAATCGGCAAGGATCGGCAGCAGTTCGGCGGCGGCGAGACGCCAGTTGAGCGGCACATAAACCGCGCCGACGCGCTGGCAGGCAAAAGCCAGCACGATCGAATCGATCGAGTTGCGCGCCAGCATAGCGACCCGCGCCCCGTCCTGGCGTGCTCCGAGAATATCATCGAGGAAACCGGCGCATCGAGCGATCCGCATATTGAGCTCGTCATAGGAGAGCTCCCGGCCGGTGGCGATCTCGAACAGGGCCTGTCGATCCGGCGCGACACGGGCGCGGTAAAGGACGGGATCATCCGCCACCAGTCCGCAATCGACGGACGAAAACACTCCGGAAAAGGAATGCGCCATTTTTCCCCCAACGCCTGCCGCTCCTCCGCGGCCGACAAATTTGTATGTAACACATACTAATATTTTTTGAGCAGGATGCAAGAGGCTGCTCGCAGCAAATCCGTCTACGCCGACAAGCTCTGGGAAATCTTCGGGCGCATATTGACTAAGCTGCTGATTTTGATGGTTATGGCGCCTTGACCGGGCGAGAACGAATAATGGCCGCAAAACCACCGAAGGATGATTTTGAGAGCGAGGATGCTCCGGCGACGCCATTGCTCGACGTCGGCCGGCTTGGCAATCTCCTTGGTTTCCATCTGCGTATGGCGCACGTCGCAATCTACCGCGACTTCGCTGAAACCATGGAGGAGCTGGGGCTGACGCAGAAACAGCTCGCGGTGATGGAACTGCTTGCAGTCAATGCGGGCGCATCCCAGATCGACCTTGCCAATACGCTCGGCACTGACCGCGCGACCATGATGGCCCTCGTCAACCGGCTGGCAGCCCGCGGTCTCATCGAGCGCCGCCCTTCAGCTGCGGACCGGCGCCGCCAGGAACTGCGTCTGACGATGGGGGGTCACGCCATGCTCGCGCGGGCGCGCAAGCTGATCGATGCGCACGAACAGCGTTTCATCGACCTGTTTTCGCAAGATGAAATGGATGCTCTGCTGGCTGGTTTGAAGCGGATATATAAGCGCGACTGAAACCTGCTTCCGCCCTTTGCCGGCTTGCCAGAACAGAATAGGAGCCTTGGCAACTCCGGCGATGCAATGCGCGCAAACCTAAGGCCAATCCGCATAACCCGAGGAAAGCATGCTGTTTTCCGAGCCGGTGGAAGCGCGGGCGATCTCACGGTAGCCGGCGGGGGAAAGGCCGGTTTTGCGCTTGAAGAAATGGCTGAAATAGGTCGGGTCGCGAAAGCCGAGGCTGTCGGAGATTTCCTGGATGTTGCGGGCCGAGCGCTCCAATCTCAGCTTTGCCTCCTGCACCACGCGCTCGTGCAGAAGCTGGATCGGCGAGCGGCCGAGCGCCCTTTGGCAGATCGAATGCAGGCGGTCGGCGGTGACGCCCAATTCCGCGGCATAATCGCTGATCGGCCGGTGCTGGCGGAAACCGGCCTCGACCAGTTGGCGATAGCGCTGCAGGATCGATCCGGTTTCGCCTTGCCCGCGCGGCTCGCTTCTTTCGCCGTCGCTGCCGCGCCACAGCGTCATGAGGATCAGCCTGAGATAGGCCGAGACCACCATCCAGGAGGCCCGGGCGGGATCGCCGAGTTCCCGCACGAAGCCTGAGATCAGAGGGCTGATTTCAGCCACCAGCAAGGACTCCCGTGCCTCGACCAGCTTGCGCTGCTCGGTGAAGAGGCGCAGCGAGTAGGATTCCACCTTGTCGCCGATCGCATCGACCATTATCTGCGCCGAGGCGCCGATGAGATGGGCGGCACTTCCGGCAGCAATCGACAGATCGCAGCGTGCTTGCGGCGGTAGGAAGGCAAGCAGCGGCCCGTGCAGCGGCCGGTCTTCGCCGCTGTCGAAATGAAGGTCGGCCGCGCCGTCGCCGAGCAGCAGGAAATGGTGGAAATCGGTATAGAGCCCTTTTTGCAGACGGATACGCCGATGCGACAGCGCCGGCGCATGCCACTCGCCCCTGGCATAGTGATGAATGCCTCCGTCCGTAGCCAAAACCGCTCCTTCGCTTCTGTCAAATAGTGCCGCAATCGCCGGATAATTACAATATTAACCCAATAAATCGCATTCCATCCGTAAACGATCGGCGTAACTTATCGTCATCAGCCTTTGGGAGGAGGCATTTCATAGACATCGGAACGCTTAAGCGGCCTCCAGGCCGGCGCGTCCGCTCGTCTTCTCCCGTGGCAATAATGCGGCGTCAGCACTTGGCGCCAGCATGTGACAAATGGGTGAAACCGTGTTTTCGGCAAAGCTGATGATCAACAACGAGGCGATGGATGCTTCCGAGGGGGCCACCTTCGAACGCATCGATCCGCTGACCGGCGATGTCGCGACGATCGCTCCGGCAGGATCCGTCGCCGACATGACCCGGGCCGCCAATGCAGCCGCTGCCGCCTTTCCCGATTGGTCGCAGACCGGCCCCGGGGAACGGCGCAAGCTGCTCAATGCCGCCGCCGAACTTCTCGATGCCCGTGCGCCGGAACTGGTTGCCGCCATGACCGGCGAAACCGGCGCCACGACGCAATGGGCGGCGATCAATTGCCGGCTCGGCGCCGATATTTTCCGCGAGGCGGCGGCGATGACCACGCAAATCTCGGGCGAGCTCATTCCATCGGGCATTCCCGGAAACCTTGCCATGGCGGTGCGCCAGCCGGCCGGCGTCTGCGTCGGCATCGCGCCCTGGAATGCGCCCATTATTCTCGGCACCCGCGCCGTCGCCATGCCGCTTGCCTGCGGCAACACCGTCGTCCTGAAAGCCTCCGAACTCTGCCCGAAGACCCATGGCCTGATCGGCGACATCCTGCGTGACGCCGGTTTTCCCCCCGGCGTCGTCAATGTCGTTTCCAATGCGCCGAGCGATGCCGCCGCCGTCGTCGACGCCCTGATCGCCCATCCGGCCGTGCGCCGCATCAACTTCACCGGCTCCACCCGCGTCGGCAGGATCATCGCGGAAACGGCGGCGCGGCATCTGAAGCGCTGCCTGCTCGAACTCGGCGGCAAGGCGCCGTTCATCGTGCTGGCCGATGCCGATATCGACGAGGCGGTGGGGGCTGCCGCCTTCGGCGCCTTCATGAACCAGGGCCAGATCTGCATGTCCACCGAGCGGATCATCCTGATGGACGAGATCGCCGACAGCTTCGTCGGCAAATTCCGGGCGAAGGCCGAAACCCTCGTTGCGGGCCATCCCGGGGACGGCAATACGCCGCTCGGCACGCTGATCAACGCCGAAGCGGCGCGGCGTGTGAAGTCGCTCGTCGACGATGCCCTGCAGAAGGGCGCGGTGCTCGTCTGCGGCGGCCGGCCCAACGGCACGCTGATGGATGCAACTGTCATCGATCACGTGACGCCTGCCATGCGCATCTACCGCGAAGAGAGTTTCGGGCCGGTGGCGGCGATCCTCCGGGTCCGCAGCGTCGACGAGGCGGTGACGGTTGCCAACGACAATGAATACGGGCTCTCGGCGGCGGTTTTCAGTGCCGACGTCAATGCGGCAATGGCCGTTGCCATGCGGCTTGAATCCGGCATCTGCCACATCAACGAGGCCACGGTTTCCGACGAGCCGCAAATGCCGTTCGGCGGCGTCAAATCAAGCGGCTACGGTCGCTTCGGCGGCAAGGCCGCAATCGACGAATTCACCGAGCTCAGATGGATCACCATGGCATCGGGGAAACGACGCTACCCGATCTGAGTCCGGATCGGGATGAACACAGGAAACGGGCTGGGGAGGCCCGCATCAAGAGGGAGGAACGATTTCATGAACGGCATTTTCCGCAACGGCAAACTCAACGCGGCGTCTCTCACCCGCCGCTCTTTCATCGCATCGGCTGCCGCAGGCAGTGCAGCGCTGGCGCTTTCCGGCCGCACGACTTTCGCCCAAGGCGGCGATACGCTGAAGGTCGGCTTCATCAGCCCGCGCACCGGCCCTCTCGGCGGCTTCGGCGAGACCGACGGCTATGTGCTGGAACTTGCGCGCAAGGCGCTGGCGAACGGCCTGCAGGCGGGCGGCAAGACCTGGAAGGTGGAGATACTCGACCAGGACACCCAGTCCGACCCCTCGCGCGCCGGCCAGCTGGCGAAGGACCTGATCAACAATGAGGCGATCGACCTGATGCTCGCCGTCTCGACGCCCGAAACCATCAATCCGGTGGCCGATGCCTGCGAGGCGGCAGGCATTCCTTGCCTCTCTACCGTGATGCCCTGGGAAGCCTGGTATTTCGGCCGCGGCGCCAAGCCCGGCGCGCCCTCGCCGTTCAAATGGACCTATCATTTCGGTTTCGGCGTCGAAGAGTTCCACAAGGCCTATGTCTCGCAGTGGAACCTGATCGAGACCAACAAGAAGGTCGGTGTCATGTATCCGAACGATGCCGACGGCAACGCGATCCGCACCCATCTGGCGCCTGCACTTGCCAAGGCGGGCTTCACCATCGTCGATCCCGGCGCCTATGAAACCGGAACCACCGACTTTTCGGCCCAGATTGCTCTTTTCCGGCAGGAAGGCGTAGAGATCTTCAACTCCTTCCCGATTCCGCCCGATTTCGCCGCCTTCTGGCGTCAGGCGGCACAGCAGGGTTTGACCCAGCAGATCAAGATCTGCCAGGTCGCCAAGACGGGCCTTTTTCCATCAGACATCGAAGCGCTTGGCGATCTTGGCCTCAACATCGGCAGCGCCGCCTACTGGCACAAGGCCTTCCCCTACAAATCCACGCTGACAGGCGTCTCCGGAACCGAACTCGCCGACGGCTATGAAGCGGCGAGCGGCAAGCAGTGGACACAGCAGCTCGGCGCGAGCCTGGCGCTGCTCGACGCCGGCTTCGATGCGCTGAAGGCGAGCACCGACGTCAAGAGCAAGGAGGCGGTGGCCAAGGCGCTCGCCACGCTGAAGACGACGACGATCGCCGGCAAGGTCGACTTCACCAGCGGTCCCGTTGCCAATGTTTCTCCCGGGCCGATCATCGGCACGCAGTGGGTGAAGGCGCCGGAGGGCTCGAAATTCGCGCTCGACTACGTCGTCACCGAAAACGCCACCGACCCCAATGTTCCGGTCGGCGCCAAGCTCACCGCCTACAACGGATAGCAACAGTGCAGAGGCAAGAAGCGCAAAGACGGCCCGGGGACGCTTTTCTCTCGGCCAGGGGGATCCACAAGCGGTTCGGCGCGCTTGTGGTGCTGGAGAATCTCGATTTCTCCATGGGCGATGGCGAGGCGGTCGGTATCGTCGGGCCGAACGGCGCGGGCAAGACGTCTCTGCTCAGCGTGCTCGCCGGCGCCTACCCGCCGAGCGCGGGAAGCATCATCTTCGATGGCGCCGACGTCACCAGCCGGTCGGCGGCGGAACGCTGCCGCTCCGGCCTCGTGCGGACGCATCAGATCCCCAAACCCTTCAACGGCATGACGACCTTCGAAAATGTCTTCGTCGCCGCCTCGCACGGCAATGCGGCAAGCCGCGACGAGGCCTATGAGCGGGTGGTGGATTCACTGTCGCTCTGCGGCATGCTCGGGGTCGCCAACCGCCAGGCCGACACGCTCGGCCTGCTCGATCGCAAACGGCTGGAACTTGCCCGTGCGCTCGCCACCCAGCCGCGGCTGCTGCTGCTCGACGAAATCGGCGGCGGACTGACCGATGGCGAAGCGAGCGAACTCGTCGAAGCCATCCTGGAATTGCGCCGCCGCGGCATAGGCATCGTCTGGATCGAGCATATCGTTCATATCCTGCTGCAGGTAGCCGAACGGCTGATCTGCATGGATGCCGGCCGGATCATCGCCGATGGCGAACCGAAGACTGTCATGAGCGATGCGGAAGTGGTCAAGGCCTATCTTGGAGGGACGCCCGCATGAGCCTTCTTTCCATTGAGAATCTCGACGTCCGGCACGGCCTGCTGCAGGCGGTGCGCGGGGTCAGTTTCGATATCGCCAAGGGCGAGGTGCTGGCGCTGGTCGGCGCGAACGGCGCCGGCAAGACGACGCTGCTCCGATCGATCGCCGGCGCCCATCTGCCCTCCTCCGGCCGAGTCCTTCTCGGTGATGAAGACCTGGCTGCCGTCCCGTCCCACAAGCGGATCGCCAAGGGCATCGCCCTGGTGCCGGAAGGCCGGCGCCTGTTTTCGCAGATGACGGTGGAAGAGAACCTGCTTCTCGGCAAGAGCTGCGGGCGCAAGGGCGAGTGGAGCATCGACCGCATTCTCGACGCCTTTCCGAACCTGAAAACCCGCCGTCACGCGAAGACCGGGCACCTCTCCGGCGGGGAGCAGCAGGCGACCGCCATCGGCCGGGCGCTGATGAGCAATCCCGATATTCTTCTCCTGGACGAGGTCTCGCTCGGGCTTTCGCCCCTGGTCGTCGACCGCGTCTATGCCCAGCTGCAGGCGCTGCTGACTTCGGGAACGACCATCGTGCTGGTCGAGCAGGATCTCGGCCGCGCCATGAGCGTCGCCAGCCGCGTCATCTGCATGCTGGAAGGCCGCATTGTCCTCGACCGGCCGGCAGCCGCCGTCACCCGCGACGAGGTCACCAAAGCCTATTTCGGATTGCACCGGGCATCAGGCGAAAGGAGCGCATCATGATCAACACCCTGATCCAGGGCCTCCTGCTCGGCGGTTATTACGCCGTCATCGCCTGTGGCCTGTCCTTCATGTTTTCGGTCATGCGGATCATCAATCTCGCGCATGGCAGCCTGGCCGTCGCGGCCGCTTACGGCCTGTGGCTGCTTGCTGCCAAAGCCGGCATTCCGCCCTTCGCCGGCCTTTTGATCGTGCTGCCCGTCATGGCGGTGATCGGCTGGCTGCTGCAGCGCTACATTCTCGAACGCAGCGCCCGCGGCGGCACGCTGCTGCCGATTCTCACGACCTTCGGCCTGTCGATCGTCATCGACAATCTGCTTTTCGAACAGTTCGGCGCCGACACCCGGTCGCTCGCGCCCTTCATCGGCAACCTCTCCTATGCATCCTGGCAGCTGCCGGGCCACATCTTCGTCGGCAAGCTTGCCGTGATGATGATGGTGACGGCGATCCTCATTCTCGGCGGGTTGCAATTCTTCCTCAGCCGCTTTGCATTGGGCCGCGCCATCCGCGCCACGGCAGAAGATCCGGACACGGCAGGGCTCGTCGGCATCGATGCGCGTAGGGTGAACGCGGTCGCCACCGCCATCACCATGGTCACGATCGGGATTGCCGGCGCCTTTCTCGGCATGCGTGCGACCTTCAGCCCCTATGCGGGCGGCCCGCAGCTTCTCTTTGCCTTCGAGGCCGCGGTCATCGGCGGAGCGGGATCGCTCTGGGGCACGCTTGCCGGCGGCATCGTTCTCGGCCTTGCCCAGTCGCTCGGCGCGCAATTGCATCCGCAGGGCTTTCTGATCGGCGGCCATGCCGTGTTCCTGCTGGTGCTTTTCATCCGGCTGTCCCGATCCCGCCTGCCGGTTCTCGACAAGATCGGAGCGCTTCTGAAACCCAGCGCGCTCCTCAACCTTCGCGCACGCCATCGGAGCCCGACATGACATTCGTCTCCAACGGAATATCGATCGAGCGCTGGACGACCTCGTCGCGGCTGGCGCTCGGCTCCATCGCCGCGGTGTTTGCCCTGCTGATCCTCGCCCCGGCCGTGCTCGGCGCCGGTGCGATCGACCGGATGACCGCCCTGTTCATCTATGTGATCCTGGCCGCCATGTGGAATGCGCTCGCCGGTTTCGGCGGGCTGGTGTCGGTCGGCCAGCAGGTGTTCTTCGGTCTCGGCGCCTATTTCACCATTCGGCTCGCCGATGCGGGGCTCGATCCCTTCGTCTCGGTCTTTGCCGCGGCGATCGTGACCGGCGCACTGTCGATCCCGCTTTCGCTGTTCATGCTGCGGCTGAAGGGCGGCGAGTTTGCGATCGGCATGTGGGTCGTGGCCGAACTCGCCCATCTGCTGGTCAATCTCGACCGGCTGATCCAGGGAGAAACGGGAACCTCGCTGATTTCGCTCAACGTCTATGACAGCGGCACGCGGCGGGCGGCAATCTATTGGCTCGCCCTGGCCTCCACGGTGGCCCTGCTCGGCTCGCTCTTCATGCTGATGCGCAGCCGCGCCGGTGCGGCGATGCAGGCGATCCGCGACAATGAAGAGGCGGCGACCTCGGTTGGCGTGCGGGTGACGGCCACCAAGCGGCTGCTCTTCGTGCTCGCCGCCTTCGGCATCGCCGTCGCCGGTGGCCTGTGGCTGGCGACCGCCACGACCTTCCAGCCGAAGACCTATTTCAGCGTCCAGTGGACGGCCTACATGATCTTCATGGTGCTGGTCGGCGGGATCGGCAAGTTCGAAGGCGCCATCCTCGGGGCCATCCTGTTCTTCGTCATCGAGACCTTCTTCGGCAGTGCCGGCGTCTGGTACCTGATCGGGCTTGGGGCCACCGCGCTGATCTTCTCGCTCTACCTGCCGCGCGGCCTCTGGGGAGGAATCGAGCGTCGCTTCGACTTCCAGCTTCTGCCCGTCGGCTACCGGCTGAAACTGCCCGGCCCGTCCAAAATCAAATGGGAAGAATGAACCGGCCTGCTTCCTGGTTTTCTTGCGAAAGGAGAAATCCATGCTTTTTGGTAAAACAATCCTGGTGACCGGCGTGGCCTCCGGCATCGGCGCCCGGACCGCGGAACTGGCCGGCCAGATGGGCGCCGAGGTCATCGGCGTCGATGTGCGCGAACCGGCAAATGGAAATGCCGCCTTCATCAAGGGCGATCTATCCACGCCATCGGGCGTTGCCGAAATCGTCGCGCAGCTGCCGGCGCGCCTTGATGCCCTCGCCAATGTCGCCGGCCTTTCCGGCAGCACCGGCGTCGTCTCGACGCTCGCCGTCAATTTCTACGGGCTGCGTGCCTTGTCGGAAGTCGTGGCACCCCGCCTGCGCGAAGGCGGCGCCATCGTCAACGTCGCCTCGATCGCCGGTTACGGCTGGCGGGCCAATCTCGAGCGGGCCAAATTGCTGACCTCGATCGAAGGCTTTCCGGATGTCGCGGCCGTTGTCGCCGAACACGGCCTCAAGGACGAGCAAGGTTATCCGCTCTCCAAGGAACTGCTGCTGCTCTGGACCATGCGCGCGGCCCACCAACCCTTGTTCAAGAACCGCGGCATCCGCGTCAATGCGGTGAGCCCCGGGCCGGTGGAAACACCCATCCTCAAGCAGTTCCGCGCCGTGCTCGGCGACGCCAGGGTCGACAGCGATATCACCCGCGTCGGCCGTGCCGGCACATCAGCCGATATCGCGCCCGCCGTGCTCTTCCTCTGCTCGGATGGCGCACGCTGGATCAACGGCGCCAATCTTGCCGCCGACGGCGGCCTCGAAGCCTCCATCAACGCCGACGTCCTCGGCTTCTAATCATTTCCAGGAGACCCACGATGAATATTTCCCTACTGATAGACGGCGCAGACCGGACAGCCTCCGGCGGCCGGACCTATGACCGCATCGATCCCTTCACGGAGAAGCTTGCGAGCCGCGCCGCCGCTGCAAGCCTGGAGGATGTTGCCGCCGCCGTCGGCGCCGCCTCGGCTGCCTTCGGCGCGTGGTCGAAGACCGGACCCGGCCAGCGCCGCGCCATCCTGATGAAGGCCGCCGATATCATGGATTCCAAAGTGGTTGAGTTTACCCGGCTGATGATCGAGGAGACCGGCGCTACCGCGCCCTGGGCCGGCTTCAACGTCATGCTCGCTGCCAACATCCTGCGCGAGGCGGGCGCCATGACGACGCAGATTTCAGGCGAAATCATCCCTTCCGACAAGCCCGGATCGCTTTCCATGGGCGTTCGCCAGGCGGCCGGCGTGTGCCTGGCGATCGCGCCCTGGAATGCACCCGTCATCCTCGCCACCCGCGCCATCGCAATGCCGATCGCCTGCGGCAACACTGTTATCCTCAAGGCATCCGAACAATGCCCGGGCACGCACCGGCTGATCGCTACGGCGCTGACCGAAGCGGGGCTGCCGGCGGGCGTCATCAATGTTCTCACCAATGCGCCGGAGGATGCGCCGGAGATCGTCGCAGCACTCATCGCCCATCCGGCCGTCAGGCGCGTCAATTTCACCGGCTCGACCAAGGTCGGCAGGATCATCGCCGAGACCTGTGGCAAATATCTCAAGCCTGCTCTGCTCGAGCTCGGCGGCAAGGCACCGCTCGTCGTTCTCGACGACGCCGACATCGACGGCGCCGTCAATGCCGCGATTTTCGGCGCCTTCATGCATCAGGGCCAGATCTGCATGTCGACGGAGCGGATCATCGTCGACACGGCGATCGCCGATCAGTTCGTGGCTAAACTGGCCGCCCGCGCCAGCCAGTTGCCGGCCGGTGACCCGCGCGGTCATGTCGTTCTCGGCTCGCTGATCAGCCTCGATGCCGCCAGGAAGATGGAGGAGCTGATCACTGATGCCACCGCCAAGGGCGCAAAACTCGTGGCCGGCGGCAAGCGCTCCGGCACCGTGGTCGAGGCGACGCTGCTCGATCACGTCACCCCTGACATGCGCGTCTATTCGGAAGAATCCTTCGGCCCGGTCAAGCCGATTATTCGCGTCTCCGGCGAGGAGGAAGCTATCCGCGTTGCCAACGATACCGAATACGGCCTGTCATCCGCCGTCTTCAGCCGCAACATCCAGCGGGCGATGGCGGTTGCGGCGCGCATCGAATCCGGCATCTGCCACGTCAACGGCCCGACGCTGCACGACGAGGCGCAAATGCCCTTCGGCGGCGTCAAAGGTAGTGGCTACGGCCGCTTCGGCGGCAAGGCAGCGATTGCCGAATTCACCGACCTGCGCTGGATCACGGTGGAGGATTCTGCCCAGCACTATCCCTTCTGAGAGGTCGGGCAGCGCCGGCGAAATTTCCGAGGGGGCGAGCGCCATTACAATGCCGTGGTGGGTGACCTGGCGCGGTGCTGTCTCAAACCTGACGTCAGCGAATTCCCAGTGTCGGAATGGCTGTCACTGGCGAGCGCCGCATCAGGGCACGAATCCACGCAATCAGCTCGCTAGAGCGACGGCGTCTCTTCCAGCAGCTCTCGGACGAAATCGAACATGCCGTGGCGGCGGTCGCGGCGCAGGCGTTCGGCCTTGACGATCGACTGGACGGCGTCGAAGGCGGTGTTGAGATCGTCATTGACGATGACATAATCATATTCGCGCCAGTGGGCGATCTCGGCGCGGCTGTTGGCCAGACGCGTCTGAATCACCTCCTCGGAATCCTCGGCACGGCGATGCAGCCGCGACTGGAGCTCCGTCATGGTCGGCGGCAGCACGAAGATCGAGACGACGTCGGCCGACATCTTCTCCTGCAACTGCTGGGCGCCCTGCCAATCGATATCGAAGAGCATGTCGCGGCCTTCGGCCATGGCCTGCTCGACCGGCTCGCGCGGCGTGCCGTAGAAATTGCCATGCACTTCGGCCCATTCGAGCAGCGCGTCGCTATCGCGCAACCGCTCGAACTCGCGCACACTCTTGAAATGGTAATGCACGCCTTCGACTTCGCTCGGGCGGCGCTGGCGCGTGGTGACGCTGACGGAGAGGCCGATATGCTTGTCGGTCTCCAGAAGCGTGCGCGCAATCGTGGACTTGCCGGCGCCCGACGGCGACGAAATGACAAGCATCAGACCGCGGCGGGCGATCTGCACGGGCGAGGATTTCGCCGGTTTCATGTCCTACTCCAAATTCTGGACCTGCTCGCGGAACTGGTCGATCACGACTTTCAGCTCGATGCCGGCGGCGGTGACCGCCGAGGCATTGGACTTCGAGCAGATGGTATTCGATTCGCGGTTAAATTCCTGTGCAAGGAAGTCCAGCCGGCGCCCGGCAGGCCCGCCTTTCGCCAGGAGATCGCGCGCGGCGGCGATATGCGCCTTCAGACGATCGATTTCTTCGCGCAGATCCGCCTTGGTCGCCAACAAAGCGGCCTCCGCGTGCAGCCTGTCACGGTCGAGGGCGGCCATGCCGTCCATCAGCAAGGCAACCTGTGCCGCAAGCCGGGCCGCGATCTCCGCCGGCGAACGTGAGGGATCCATCTCGATCGTCCGCGTCAGGCTCTCGATCGTCGCGACATGATCGAGAAGGATGCGGGAAAGCGCCGCGCCTTCCTGTGCGCGCATTGCCTTGAGATCGGCAAGCGCGGCGAGCAGCCCAGCGCTAATATCTGCATCACGGGCGGCAAGCGCCTCCTCGCCATCCTCGCCTTCACGGAACTCCAAGATGCCGCGCACGAGAAGCAGCGTATCGAGCTTCAAAGGCGCCGGATCGATCACATCAACCAGTTGTTCGCGCATGGCGAGCACGGCAGCGAGCGCCTCTTTGTTCAAAACTGCCTCGAAACGGTTCTCGTCGGCGGTGACCGAGAGCGATGCCTGCAGGTTGCCGCGGCTGAAGGTTTCGCCGGCAAGGCGGCGGACCTCCGCCTCCATGCGTTCGAGACCGGGCGGCAGGCGCAGGCGCAGGTCGAAACCCTTGCCGTTGACCGAGCGCAGTTCCCACGCCCAACGCCAGCGGCCGCTCGTTCCCTCGCGCCGCGCAAAACCGGTCATCGACTGCAAAGCCATGCGAGCCTCCCGAAACTGTCAGTTGATCTTCTTTTTCTTCGGCGGCACGACGGTCGCGCCGTTTTCGCCCGGCTGCTCTTCCGGCTGGCCGTCGACGGCGATATTCGGGTCCGAACCCTTGTCGGCCTCGAGCTTGCGCCAGCGCTTGACGTTGGCATTGTGCTCCTCGAGCGTAGCGGCAAAGACGTGGCCGCCGGTGCCGTCGGCGACGAAATAGAGATCCTGGGTTTTCCAAGGGTTGGCGACGGCTTCCAGCGCATCCTTGCCGGGATTGGCGATCGGCGTCGGCGGCAGGCCCTTGATGACATAGGTATTGTAAGGCGTGTCCCGTTTCAGATCCGATTGGTAGATCGGCCGGTCGGCCGGTTTTCCCTCGCCACCGAACAGCCCATAGATGATCGTTGGATCGGACTGCAGGCGCATGCCCTTGCCAAGCCGGTTCAGGAACACCGAAGCGACATGGGCACGTTCGTCGGGAATGCCGGTCTCCTTTTCGACGATCGAAGCGAGCGTCACGAATTCTTCTTTGGATCGGAGCGGCAACGAAGCGTCGCGCTTATCCCAGATCTGATCGACCAGCTTCTGCTGTGCAGCCGCCATCTGTTCGATGATTTCCGAGCGCTTGGTGCCGCGCGAGAATTTGTAGGTGTCCGGACGCAGGCTGCCTTCGGCCGGCAATGCGGCCGGCAGATCGCCTTCCAGCACCGGATCCTGCAGCATGCGGTCGAACATTTGGCGGACCGTCAGGCCTTCAGGAAAGGACACCGAATAGAGAATGGACTTGCCCGATTTCAGCAGCTCCATGATATCGCTCATGGAAGCTCTCGCCTTGATCTCATATTCGCCGGCCTTCAAGCTCTCGCCGGCGGAAAGATGCGTCGCGGTCAGATAACGGAAGATACGGGCGTCGGAGATGATCGCGTTGCGCTCGAGATTCGAGGCGATTTCGGCGAGACCCGCGCCGTTGCGGACGATGAAATTGGTGTTGGTTTGCAGCGGGCCCGGGCTCTGATAGGTCGAGGTCGCGTAGTAGAAGCCGATGACGGCGAGGACGCAGACCAGCACAGTCATCGTCATGATGAAGTTCAGGAAAAGGACGATCTGGCTGCGAGCGTTCTTGGAGCGTTTCGGCGGCTCGGGAACACGTTCCGGACGCAGGGCTTCGCTCGGCGACTTCGGAATGATCGGTCCCTTCTGCGCCTGGGTATCGTTGCTCTGGTTCGTCGTATCGCTCACCGGCAATCCTCTATAACTCGGCCGTCATTTCGCTATTTCGCGAAGCAATGCGGCAAAAAGCAGGTTCTGCCACCGTTCAACGAAGCCGCTGCCGGTCCCTGTGCTTTCACACGGCCTGCTACGACGGGACCCTTACTGTGCGTAGCGGCGCAGCACGAGCGATGCGTTCGTACCGCCGAATCCGAACGAGTTGGACAGCGCCACATTGATTTCTCGCTCACGAGCCTTGTGCGGAACAAGATCGATCGCCGTCTCGCGTTCGGGATTGTCGAGATTGAGCGTCGGCGGCGCGATATTGTCACGGATTGCAAGTGTCGCGAAGATCGCCTCGATCGCGCCGGCAGCACCGAGAAGGTGTCCCGTCGCCGACTTGGTGGAGGACATGGAGATCTTTGATGCCGCGTTGCCGACCAGGCGCTCGACCGCCCCGAGCTCGATCGTGTCGGCCATAGTCGAAGTACCGTGGGCGTTGATGTAATCGATATCGGCCGGCGTCAGTCCGGCGCGCTTCAGCGCCGTCGCCATGCAGCGGCCGGCACCCTCGCCGTCTTCGGAAGGCGCGGTAATATGATAGGCGTCGCCCGACAGGCCATAGCCGACGATCTCGGCGTAGATCTTGGCGCCGCGCGCCTTGGCATGCTCCAGCTCTTCGAGCACGACAATGCCGGCACCCTCGCCCATGACGAATCCGTCACGATCACGGTCATAGGGGCGCGAAGCCTTCTGCGGATCGTCATTGTGCTGGGTCGACAGCGCCTTGCAGGCGGCAAATCCAGCCAGCGAAATACGGCTGACGGGAGATTCCGTGCCGCCGGCGACCATGACATCGGCGTCACCAAGCGCGATCAGCCGCGCGGCATCGCCGATCGCATGCGCACCTGTCGAGCAGGCGGTGACGACCGAATGATTGGGTCCGCGCAGCTTGTGACGGATGGAAACCTGACCGGAGACGAGATTGATCAGGCGCCCCGGAATGAAGAAGGGGGAGATGCGGCGCGGGCCCTTGTCGCGCAGGGTGTAACCTGCCTCGACGATGCCTTCGATGCCGCCGATGCCGGAGCCGATCAAAACGCCGGTGGCAATCTGATCCTCATCCGTCTCGGGATGCCAGCCGGCATCGGCAAGCGCCATATCGGCGGCGGCCATGCCGAAGATGATGAAGGGATCGACCTTGCGCTGTTCTTTCGGCTCCATCCACTGATCGGCATTGAAGGTGCCGTCGGTACCGTCACCGATCGGGATACGGCAGGCGATCTTGGCGGGAAGGTCGTCGACTTCGAATTCGGTGACCAGACGGGCGCCGTTCTGGCCGGCAAGCAGCCGCGACCACGTCACCTCAGTTCCGCATCCCAAGGGTGATACCATGCCGGTACCGGTGATGACGACACGTCTCATCGCGTGCTTTCCCCCGTCTCTTATGTTCTATGGAGAAATATGCCGAAAAGAAAAGGGCGGACTCCAGGCCCGCCCTTTCTCAAATATATAGGATCAGGCCTGGGCCTTCTCAATAAATTTCACCGCATCGCCGACCGTCAGGATCGAGTCGGCAGCATCGTCGGGGATTTCAACGCCGAATTCTTCTTCGAAAGCCATGACAAGTTCGACCGTGTCGAGCGAGTCAGCGCCCAGATCGTCGATAAAGCTGGCGCTCTCGACGACCTTGTCGGCATCCACGCCAAGATGATCAATAACAATTTTCTTTACGCGTTCTGCGATATCGCTCATGTCGGTTTCCTCGACCTTATGTCCTGATCGGAGTGCCGTTGCGGCACCCTTACCCTGTTTCAGCCTGCGATGTTTTCAGACATCCTCGGCAAACTCGTTTACCCGGCTTCAGAGATGTCCCAGGCTTGCGAAAAGCCCGCCGGTCCGTCTGCTTTCTCGGGACGACTGTTCACAGTCATTGGCCCGCTTAACATGGTTTAAGTCTGCCGCAAAGCCAGAAAATCAACGCTTCGTGATTGCTCAACATGCTATTGCGGGAAATATCTCCGTGCCGACAGTTTGTCGTTTCAGATCATCGCCATGCCGCCGTTTACGTGCAGCGTCTGGCCGGTCATGTAGGCGGCTTCGGAGGATGCAAGGTAAGCAACAGCCGAAGCGACCTCGCCGCCCGTGCCCATGCGCTTCATCGGGATCGCCCCCATGATCGCTTCCTTCTGCTTGTCGTTCAGCTTGCCGGTCATGGCGCTTTCGATGAAGCCGGGCGCGACGCAGTTGACCGTCACGTTACGGGTGGCAATTTCCTGCGCCAAGGACTTGGTGAAGCCGATCATGCCGGCCTTGGAGGCGCAGTAGTTGGCCTGCCCCGGATTGCCGGTGACGCCGACGACGGAGGTGATGTTGATGATACGGCCATAGCGGCGGCGCATCATCGGATGCGTTAACTCGCGCGTCAGGCGGAAGGTCGCCGTCAGATTGAGCTCGAGGACCGCATCCCAGTCCTCGTCGCTCATGCGCACGAACAGGCCGTCCTTGGTGATGCCGGCATTGTTGACGAGAATATCGACACCCTCGAGATCGGCCTCGGCCTTCTGGCCGAGCGCCTTGACCTCGTCACGGTCCGACAAGTTGGCCGGAAAGATCTTGACGCGCTCGCCGAGCTCGGCCGCCAGCGTTTCCAGCTTCTCGACACGGGTGCCGTGCAGACCGACGATGGCGCCCTGCTTATGAAGAAGGCGGGCGATTTCCTCGCCGATACCACCCGATGCGCCGGTGACGAGAGCCTTGCGGCCGGAAAGGTCGAACATGGGAAGGTTCCTTATATCTGGAGATATCAATCAGGCCACGAGGGCGGCGACGGTCGCGTCGATATCCGAAGGACCATTGACCGAGACGCCGTTGATCGTCTTATCGATGCGGCGGGCAAGGCCGGTCAGCACTTTGCCGGAACCAAGCTCGTAAAGCGTCGTGACGCCGTTTGCCGCAAACCATTCCACCGTCTCGCGCCAGCGGACCTGACCTGTCACCTGCTCGACCAGGAGGCTGGCGATCTCGTCGGCGCCGGTCACTGGCGCCGCGCGGACATTGGCGATCAGGGGCACGGCGGGAGCGGACTTGGCAACCGTTGCCAACGCCGCGCGCATGGCCTCGGCCGCAGGCGCCATCAGCTTGGAATGGAAAGGAGCGGAGACCGGCAGCAGGATGGCGCGCTTGGCGCCCTTGTCGGTCGCAAGGCCGGCGGCCTTTTCGACGGCTGCCTTCTCGCCCGAGATGACGATCTGGCCGCCGCCATTGTCGTTGGCGATCTGGCAGGCGCCGGTAGCGGCGGCCTCCTCGCAAACGGCAACGACGTCGGCATGTTCGAGGCCGATGATCGCGGCCATGGCGCCGACGCCGACAGGGACGGCCGCCTGCATGGCATTGCCGCGAATACGCAGCAGCCGCGCCGTATCCGCGAGCGAAAAGGTGCCGGCGGCGCAAAGCGCCGAATATTCGCCAAGCGAGTGGCCGGCGACATAGGCGACCTTGGACTTAAGATCCACCCCCTTGGCCTGAAGAACACGGACGACGGCGATTGATACCGCCATCAGCGCCGGCTGGGCGTTCGCCGTCAAGGTCAACGTGTCCTCAGGACCGTTGAACATGACGTCGGAAAGCTTTTCACCAAGTGCCTCATCAACCTCTTCGAAAACGGCGCGGGCTTCGGCGAAATTCCCGGAGAGATCCTTGCCCATGCCGACGGCCTGGCTGCCCTGGCCGGGAAAAGTGAAAGCGATGGTCATGTTCATGTCCCTGACTATGCCCCTCAAGGCTGTTTTGCCTCCAATTGACATTCTTTCCGGCAGAGTCAAGTGGCGCTCCATTCTCCGCAAAGCCTTTCGCGCCCGCGCAAAAGCCCGGATTTTGCTCTTGCGCCCCGTTAAATCCAGCCTAGATTCACCCAGACCCTTCCAAGGCTTCCCTCTCTCTCCCAAGGTTTTTCCATGAAGTACAATTCCCTAGGCCGAACCGACATTACCGTTTCAGAAATCTGCCTTGGCACCATGACCTGGGGCTCGCAGAACAGCGAAGCCGACGCTCATGCGCAGATGGACTACGCCGTCGAGAAGGGCGTCAATTTCTTCGATACCGCCGAACTCTACCCGACCACGCCGGTTTCGCCCGAAACACAGGGCTGGACTGAAAACTATATCGGTAGCTGGTTCAGCAAGTCCGGCAAGCGCCGAAATATCGTGCTTGCGACCAAGGTCGCCGGCCGCGGCCGCGATTATCTGCGCGGCGGCGAAGGCGCGGACGCAAAGAACATCCGCCTGGCGCTCGAGGCCAGCCTGAAGCGGCTGAGGACCGATTACATCGACCTCTATCAGGTCCACTGGCCGAACCGCGGCCATTTCCACTTCCGCCAGAACTGGAGCTACAATCCCTTCACCCAGGATCGAGACCAGGCCGTCGCCAATATGCTCGAAATCCTGGAAACACTGGGCGCGCTGGTGAAGGAAGGGAAGATCCGGGCGATCGGCCTTTCCAACGAGACTACCTGGGGCATCCAGAAATATCTGACGCTCTCAGAACAGAAGGGCCTGCCGCGCGTTGCCAGCGTCCAGAACGAGTACAATCTGCTCTACCGCCATTTCGACCTCGACCCTGCCGAACTCTCGCATCACGAGGATGTCGGGCTGCTTGCCTATTCGCCGCTCGCCGGCGGCATCCTGACCGGCAAATATATCGATGGTCTGAGGCCGAAGGGTTCACGCGCGTCGATCAATCCTGATATTGGCGGCCGGTTGCAGCCCCTGCAGGAGCCGGCCACCAGGGCTTATCTGGCGCTCGCAGCCCAGTACGGCCTCAATCCGACAGTCATGGCGCTCGCCTTCTGCCGATCGAGGCCCTTCATGACGTCGGTCATCATCGGGGCGACGTCGATGGAGCAGCTCGATACTGACCTGAGTTCCGTCAATCTCAATCTGTCGATCGAGGTTTTGGCTGAAATCGAAAAGGTTCACCGCCAGTACCCGATGCCGATGTGAGGCAAACGGACAGCCCGCAATCGATGAGGCCATTCGCAGTCGGATTCCCTCGCGGTCGAGCGTACATCGCCTGGCCTCGCACCACGAACTGCAACGACGAGTTTACGCTCCGGAGGCAATTTCGCTTCTCCGTTCTCGGCATTTCAGCTAGATTTGTATAGCTCTGGCAGCGCCGCAGGAGCGCTCACCCCCGTGGAACGGAAGCTCGCAGTGATACTTGCCGGCGACGTTGCCGGTTACAGTCGCCTTGTTGCAGCCAACGAGGAAGACGCCCTTGCGACACTCAGTGTCTATGGCGCCACCATCGGTGATCTGGTGCGCGAGCATGGCGGGCGGATTTTCGGCAGCGCCGGAGATAGCATGGTCGCCGAATTCCACAGCGCAGTACAGGGCGTCCGTGCAGCCGTCGCGATCCAGCGCGCCCTCCATCGCCGAAATGCTGACCTGCCTGTGGATCGACGCATGGAGTTCCGCCTTGGGCTCAACCTTGGCGATGTCGTCGTCTCGGGAGACAACTTGCTTGGCGACGGCGTGAACGTCGCCGCCCGTCTTCAAGAAGTGGCGCTGCCTTCAGGTATCTGCATTTCCGGCGCTTTGCGTGAGCAGATCGAGGGCAAGCTGGACTTTCCGCTCGTGTCGATGGGCGATCGCACACTGAAAAACATTCCCCGTCCGGTGCCCGTGCATCGGGTTGACTGGAGCCGCGAGGACCCTATCGAGGCGGGGGTGCTCGGCGGGCCACTCAGACTGCCTGACAAACCCTCGATCGCCGTATTACCCTTCGTCAACATGTCCGATGACCCGGAGCAGGAGTACTTCGCCGATGGCTTGACCGAAGACATTATAACGGCGCTCTCGCTTTATCGCTGGTTTTTCGTCATCGCTCAGAACTCGTCCTTTGTGTTTAAAGGGCGCGCGGTTGATGTGAAGCAAATCGGGCGCGATCTCGGCGTGCGCTACATCGTAGAAGGCAGCGTGCGCAGGGCCGGGATGCGGGTTCGCGTCACAGGCCAGCTGATCGAGGCGGAAAGCGGCGTGCACCTCTGGGCACAACGCTACGACCGTGAGATCGCCGATATCTTCGCCATTCAAGACGAACTCACCCAAAACGTCGTCGGTGCCATAGAGCCTGAAATCCTTATCGGCGAGAGCCGCCGTGCGCTGCTGCGAACCACGGACAACCTCGACGCCTACGAGAGCCACATGCGCGGAACCTGGCTGCACAACGCACAGGATACGGCCGAACATTTCATCGAGGCCATCAACTGGCATCGGCGAGCCATCGAACTCGATCCCAGCTTTGCGCGCGCCCACATGATGTTGGCCCGCTCGCTCTACGCCCGCTGTCTTCGCGGCTTCAGCGACGACGTCGACAGGGACAGTACTGAACTTCGCGTCGAGGCAGAACGTGCTGTCGCGCTCGACCCGCGCGATCCCTACTCTCATTATGTTATGTGCCTCAGCCATTTTGCGGCCCATAACGCTCCAGCCGCGGTCGAGGCGTCCCAGCAGGCGATCGATCTCAACCCCAATTTTGCACTAGCGCATATGGCGCTCGGATGGGCTCGCATTTTCACCGGCCATTTCGCCGAAGCCTGCGACCCGCTCCACATGGCCCTGCGGCTCAGTCCGCATGACCCCTTTACCTTTCTCTTTTTCGACCGACTGGCTTTGTCTCACTACCATCTCGGCAATTACGAGGAGGCCGTTCACTATTCCGAACGCGGACTGTCGCTCCGTCGCGCTTATTTCAACCGACTCGTGCTCCTCGCGAGTCTAGGACAGCTCGATCGCCACGATGAAGCACGGCGACTAATACCGGAAATTCTAGCGCACGCACCGATGGACCTCGAACACTACTGGAAGTTCCTGACACCATATGTCGCCGCCAACCACTACGACCATTTCGTCGACGGTTTACGCAAAGCAGGACTATCTTTGTTGAACTCGCCGCGAGAACAATGCTGACTGCCCCTTGCGTTTCGCGCGAAAATCCGTATAAGCGCGCCTGTTCGTTAGCCCGGTCTTCTGGCTGGTGGCTGAACGGAGGGCCGGTTTCCTGTCTGGAAATCGTTCGGAACGGAAGCGTTCCAGCCTCCCGTGTCTCCGCTCTCGACCGTCTCGGAAACGCTTTTCTTGCCTGGGTCCGCCCAATCAGGAGCAGTCGTTGAGGCTTAGCCGCCGAATATCGGGTTGAACCAAACGCAAGAAAGGCAAAGCTGTCATGGCTCTTTATGAACATGTATTCCTTGCCCGGCAGGATATTTCCGCTCAGCAGGTCGATGCCCTCGTAGAACAGTACAAGGGTGTGATCGAAGCTAACGGCGGCAAGGTCGGGCGCATCGAAAACTGGGGCCTCAAGTCCCTCACCTATCGCATCAAGAAGAACCGCAAGGCGCATTACGCTCTGATGGACATCGATGCACCGGCAGCAGCGATCCAGGAAATGGAACGTCAGATGCGCATCAGCGAAGACGTTCTTCGCTACATGACCATCGCCGTCGAAAAGCACGAAGAAGGCCCATCTGCGATGCTGCAGAAGCGTGACCGCGACGACCGCGGCCCGCGCGAAGGCGGCGACCGCGGCCCGCGCCGCGAATTCGGCGACCGTCCGCCGCGCCGCGACGGCGAGTTCCAGCGCGCCCCTCGTCCGGACCGCGCTCCCCGCGAAGACCGTGCATAAGGAGATATAAGAATGTCTGAAGCTTCCTCCGCTCCGGTCCGCCGTCCGTTCCATCGCCGCCGCAAGACCTGCCCGTTCTCCGGCGCAAACGCTCCGCGGATCGACTACAAGGACGTACGTCTGTTGCAGCGCTACATTTCCGAGCGCGGCAAGATCGTTCCGTCCCGTATCACGGCCGTTTCCCAGAAGAAGCAGCGCGAACTCGCCCAGGCGATCAAGCGCGCCCGTTTCCTCGGCCTGCTGCCTTACGTCGTCGCTTAATCGGCCGATGTGATGACATTTAGGGGAAGGCATTCGTGCCTTCCCCTAATCCCTTCCGCGATGGGCGCGGATCGGAATTCTTAAAACCCATGTTGAGATGTTTCTGAATTCGATTCAGCAACGGCCTCTAACTGCTTGATGAAGCAGGACAGCGACCTTGAAACGACCTGATCTTAAAACGCTGCTGATCGGCGCACTCGCCGGATTGACCGCCGCCTTGCTGGTGCTGGGCGCGAGCATGCAGCCGTCGTTTTTCAGCGCGCTTCTCTATACGGCCTCGGCGCTGCCGATCCTGCTCGTCGGGCTCGGCTGGGGCAATGCCGCCGCAATTTCAGCGGTCGTCACGGGAGCGGCGCTTGGTGCGGTCCTCATCTCCCCGTCTTTCGCGCTCATCATGACGCTGGTGACGCTGCTGCCGGCCGGCTGGCTTAGCCATCTCGCCAATCTCGCGCGTCCCGCCTCCGAACTCGGCGGCCCAGACCATCTGCTTGCTTGGTATCCGCTCTCCGATATCCTCCTGCATCTGTGCGGCCTGGTGACGCTTGCTGTCATCGTCATCGGCGTGATGATCGGCTATGGGCCTGATATCACCGACCCGATCGTCGATCTGCTGATCACCTCGGTCAAGCAGCAGCAGCCGGAATTCATGCCCGATCCGGCGGCAACCGCGCAGACCAAATCGCTGATCCTGCTGATGCTGCCGGCCGTGCAGGGCTGCATGTGGGTCAGCATGCTGTTTGCCGCCTATTATTTCGCCGTGCGCATCGTCGCCGCATCCGGCCGCGGCCTTCGACCGCGCGAGGATATTCCTTCGTCGCTGCGCATGAACCGCAATTCGATCTTCATCTTCCTGGCCGGGCTAGCCGCCTGCTTCTTCGGCGGCGTTCCGGCGCTCGTCGGCGCGACCGTGATCGGCACCTTCGGCGCCGGTTTCATGCTCTCCGGCTTCGCCTCGCTGCATTTCCGCACACGCGGCAAGGACTGGCGGATACCGGCCCTCATCCTCTGCTACCTGGCTTCGATGCTCATGTTGTTGCCAGCTCTCCTCATCCTCGTCCTGGGTCTCGCCGATACGCGCAAGGCGATCGCACTGACCCCGGCGAAAGATGCCGATGCCCCCAAACAATCCGATACGAAAATCTGAGACACAAGAAAGGAACAAGAAAATGGAAGTCATCCTTCTCGAACGCATCTCCAAGCTCGGCCAGATGGGCGAAACCGTAAAGGTTCGCGACGGCTTTGCCCGCAACTACCTGCTGCCGCTCGGCAAGGCACTGCGCGCCAACGCCGCCAACAAGGCCCGCTTCGAATCCGAGCGTGCAACGCTCGAAGCCCGTAACCTTGAGCGCAAGTCGGAAGCCCAGAAGGTCGCCGACGTCCTCGACGGCAAGTCCTTCATCGTCGTACGCTCCGCCGGCGAAACCGGCCAGCTCTACGGCTCGGTCGCTGCCCGTGACGTTGTCGAAGTTCTCGCCGCGGAAGGCTTCAACATCGGCCGCAACCAGGTTCACCTCAACACGCCGATCAAGGCGATCGGCCTGCACAAGGTCGAGCTGCAGCTGCATGCCGAAGTCGAAATCAACATCGAGCTGAACGTTGCCCGTTCGGCCGAAGAGGCAGAGCGTCAGGCCAAGGGCGAAGAGCTCACCTCGGTCGACGCGATCTACGGCGTCGACGAAGACGCACTGCGTCCGGAAGATTTCTTCGATCCGGAAGCCGACGGCCTCGACGAAGACGAAGCATAATTCTCGACGGATATTCCTCGATAGGGAGAGCCCGGCCACCGTGCCGGGCTTTTTCTTTTCGTACGTTCCGAGTCCGCGCAGCCCTCGGGTCACTTTTTTAGCGGGGGATTACCCGGATGTTTTTGCTGCGTGCCCGATGTCATCGGGCTAACATATCCTTCTCCGGAACGGATGAGCTGAGTCGGCTCCGTACCGTGTCCCACGGGTGACACTGCCAGAATTTCTTAGTTGTGGCGCCCGGGACTGTGGAGAAGTCGAACAATGGGCACAGCGTTCAGGATTTAGGCGGGACGAGCCCCGCTCCTTTGGCAGCCCCTTGATTTTCTCCATCCGGAATTGCAAATCCGGAGTTGGAAAAAGACAGAACGGATGATGATGAACGACGCCGCTCGAAAGATTGCAGCCGTTGCTCCGTCGGAGCAGCATTACCGCGAAGCACCCAACAATATCGAAGCCGAGCAGGCGCTTCTCGGCGCCATCCTGATGAACAACGACGCCTATTACCGGGTGTCGGACTTTCTGAAGCCGATCCATCTTTACGAACCGCTGCACCGGAAGATCTTCGAGGTCGCCGGCGACATCATCCGCATGGGCAAGATCGCCAATCCGGTGACGATCAAGACTTTCCTGAAGGCCGACGAGAAAGTCGGCGAGATGACGGTTTCGCAATATCTGGCAAGCCTCGTCAGCAATGCCGTCACTGTCATCAATGCCGAGGATTACGGCCGGGCGATCTATGATCTCGCGCTGCGCCGGGCGCTGATCACAATCGGCGAGGATGTCGTCAACATCGCCTACGACGCGCCGCTTGACATGCCGCCGCAGTCGCAGATCGAGGATACCGAGCGCCGGCTGTTCGAGCTCGCCGAAAACGGCCGCTACGACGGCGGCTTCCAGTCCTTCAACGACGCCGTCGCGCTCGCCATCGACATGGCGGCGGTCGCCAAAGAACGCGACGGCGGCCTTTCCGGTATTTCTACCGGCATCCATTCGCTCGATGCGAAGATGGGCGGCCTGCAGCGTTCGGACTTGATCATTCTCGCCGGACGCCCGGGCATGGGCAAGACCTCGCTTGCGACCAACATTGCCTATAATATCGCTGCCGCCTATGAGGGCGAGGTGCAGCCGGACGGCAGCATGAAAGCCAAGAACGGCGGCGTCGTCGGGTTCTACTCGCTCGAAATGTCGTCCGAACAGCTCGCCACCCGTATCATCTCGGAGCAGACGGAAGTCTCCTCCTCGAAGATCCGCCGCGGCGACATCAACGATGCCGACTTCGAAAAGCTCGTCGCCTGCTCGATGATGATGCAGAAGGTGCCGCTTTATATCGACCAGACCGGCGGCATCTCGATCGCCCAGCTTTCAGCGCGGGCGCGCCGCCTCAAGCGCCAGCGAGGCCTCGACGTGCTCGTGGTCGACTACGTGCAGCTGATGACCGGCTCCGGCAAATCAAGCGACAACCGCGTCCAGGAAATCACCCAGATCACTACTGGCCTCAAGGCGCTCGGCAAGGAGCTCAACGTTCCGATCATCGCGCTGTCGCAGCTCTCACGTCAGGTCGAAAGTCGCGACGACAAGCGCCCGCAGCTCTCCGACCTTCGTGAATCCGGTTCGATCGAGCAGGACGCCGACGTCGTGCTCTTCGTTTTCCGCGAGGAATATTACGTCAAGAACCAGGAGCCGCGCGATCCTCACGATCCGAAATATCCGGAATGGGAAGCGCTGTTCGACAAGGTGAAAGGCACCGCCGACGTGATCATCGCCAAGCAGCGTCACGGACCGACAGGCACGGTGAAGCTCGCCTTCCAGGCAGAATTCACCCGCTTCGCCGATCTCGCAGATCCTTCCTTCATCCAATACGAAGAACATTGACGCGTTTTTCCGCGTCGATTTTCTTCAGAGCCCTGCAACCCGCAACAATGCAACCGTTGCGACGCCGACCACGACGCTTGCAAGCATCGGCAAACGGCGCGCGGCAATTGCGGTTACCGCGCAGGCTAACGTCTCCGCCCAGCCGGTCGCAAAGGCGGTCGGGGCGATGACGGCCATCAGCACGGCCGGCGGAATGGCTTCGATTGCCGTTCTCCGGCGCTCGTCGATCTCGACATGCCGGATCAGGACGAGACCGCTGATGCGGGTAAAGACGGTTGCGGCAGCCATCGCGAGGATGGCGATGAGGATATCGAAATGCAGCGTCATGCCGCCTGCTCCCGCGCCCTGCCCTGCCAGAGGGCCATTGCCAGCCCAGCCAGCGCCCCGGCGGCGATATACCAGACCCCTGGCACGAAATGGTGGACAGCAACGGAAGCGGCACCGCTTGCGGCAAGCACGGCGCCAGTTTCCGGCCCCTTCCAGAAGCCCATGACGAGCACGACGAAGACGGCCGGAAAGGCGAAGTCGAGGCCGATGACGGCAGGATTGCCGAGAAAGGCGCCGAGCAGTGCGCCTGTCAGCGAAGAGCCGACCCAAGTGAGGTAGAAGGGCGTGACGATGCCGGCGTACCAAGCGGGTGTCAGCCGCGTGTTGCCGGCGCGGAATTCCGCCATGGCCCAGAGCTCATCGGCGAGGAAGAGCATGGCGATATAACGTTTGACGCCGGGGAAGGACTGCATCTTCGTGCCGATCGACGCGCTCATCAGCACGTGGCGGATATTGACAAGCAGGGCCGCGAAGCCAATGCCGATCCAGCTTGCCGGATGCGTCCAGATGTCCATTGCCACGAATTGCGAACCGCCTGCAAAGACAAGCGCGCTCATCAGTGTCGTTTCCAGCGACGAAAGACCCTTGGTAGCCGCGACCGCGCCGAAGACGAGACCGATGGGCAAGACAGCGACGACGAGCGGAAAGATGGCACGCATTCCGGCGAGAAATTCCGAAAGACGAAATTCGCCGGATGGCCGGCTGTGCTGCAACATGGCAACCTCCTGATCAAGATCGCGGAGGGTTAGCCCAGGCCGCCACGGCTGTATTGAACGAAAGTGATCAGCCCAGGCGGAACTGGCCGGGCGTCACGCCCGTGCGTGCCTTGAAGTGCCGAGTAAAGTGCGCCTGATCGGCAAAACCGCATTCCAGCGCGATGTCGGCTGGCATGCGACCCTGCCGCAGCAGCAGCCGGGCCACCTGCACCCGCCGATCCGTCAGGAAGGCGTGCGGTGTGATGTGATATTCCTTGCGGAAGGCGCGGATGAGATGAGCCCGGCTCAATCCCGCCACTTCGGCCAGTTCCTTGAGGCCAACATCGAGGTCGAAGTTCTCGATCAGGTATTCGCGAGCTCGGGCGACGGCGCTTCGCTCCTTGGTATCGACAGGCACGACAATCGTGCTGCCGTGACGCGCAAAGATCGCCGCCAGCACCGAGAACATTCCTTCATCGGTCTCGAGGGCGCCTGCGCCGCTCTCCAGCGTTCGGTGAGCGGCGTGAAAGGCATTGGCAAGCTCGGGATCGCGTGGGAGCGCGCCGGAAAAAGAGGGCGTCGCATGGAAGGCCTTGCCGGTGACATCCTCCAGAATATCGACGAACAGCTTCGTGTCGGGATAGATCATGCGGTAGCGGTAGCCTTTACCGCCCGGAGCGCCGTCATGGATGACACCGGGGTCGATCAGATAAAGGTCGCCGGGCCCGGTTTCCTCCCGCCTGCCGCTGAGGGTGGCGATCTGGGTGCCGCTTTCTATCGCGCCGATGCTGAACGTATCATGCGCATGCGGCGCATATTCATGGGTGAGAAAAGTGGCGCTTAGGCATTCCATGTCGCGGAAGCGGCTATCCCGCCAGAAGCGGGCCGATTCCACATTGGCGAGCGGCATGGCCTCCGCCGCCTCTTTCTGCGATACATTCTGCATCCGGCAAAATTAACGCGAAAGCCTGCATGCGTCTTGAACAAAAGTGATCGTACAAGAAGCAAAGGGTGATATGTGACCGCCTGCGCTTTTCCTTGGCCACAATGCTCTCTAAACTGAGCGGGACGGGCTCCTTCCATTTTTTCACGGCGATTCATGACAGATTTTCCCATCCCCTCCGAAGACGATGATCTTTTCACTTCCGCGGGCCTGCGGCTGACCGTTGATCTGAGTGCGCTCACGGAAAACTGGCGCGACATGGCGCGCCGCTCGGGTGCGGCGCGCGCCGCAGCCGTCGTCAAGGCGGACGCCTACGGCATGGGTATCGAGGATGCCGGCGAAGCGCTCTACTTGGCGGGCGCCCGGGATTTTTTTGTCGCGACCGCCGATGAAGGGGTGACGCTTCGTCTCTATGCGCCCGAGGCGCGCATCTTCGTGCTCTCGGGCATATGGCCGGGCACGGAACGGCGGTTCTTCGACAATGATCTCGTACCGGTGATTTCCTCCGACGAGCAGCTCGCCTTCTGGATGGCGGTGCTTGCCGATTACGGCGATTACCCCTGCGCCCTGCATGTCGATACCGGCTTCAATCGGCTCGGGCTGCACATCGACGACGCTATCGCCCTTGCCGACGACGTCTCGCGGCCTGCGAGCTTCGCGCCGGTGCTGGTCATGAGCCATCTCGCCTGCGGCGACGATCCCAGCCATGCGATGAACCGACAGCAACTCGAATCATTCCGTAGGGTTGCGGCCGTCTATGAAGGCATCGATTCAAGTCTTGCCGCCTCGGCCGGCATCTTTCTCGGCGACGATTATCATTTCGACCTGACCCGGCCGGGCATCGCGCTCTATGGCGGCGAGGCGGTCAGTGGCATGGCGAACCCGATGCGGCCGGTCGCGACCGCGGAAGCACGCATCATCCAGGTGCGCACCGTCGAGGCCGGCGAGACCGTCAGCTACGGCAGGGCACTGCAGCTTTGCCGCAGAAGCCGGCTGGCAATCGCGTCTGCCGGTTATGCGGACGGTTACATGCGCAGCCTATCGAGCGCCGGCGTGCCGCTGCGCCAGGCTGTGCCGCAGGGCGGGCAAGGCTTCATCGCCGAACACAAGGTGCCGGTTGCCGGCCGGATCACCATGGACTTGACGATCTTCGACATCACCGACCTGCCCGAGAACGCCGTGCGCGCCGGCGACTATGTCGAATTGTTCGGTAAAAACATGCCGCTGGACGACGTGGCGCGGGCGGCGGGCACGATCGGATACGAGATCCTGACCAGCACGGGGCTGCGCCATGAACGACGCTATGTGGCCGAGGAGTAGGAATATCCTTGGCGGATCGCTAAATATCCAGCGCAGGAGTCCGCCATGCCTCCTGCCCCTTCCCGCAAGGCCATCGACAATCTAACGTCCATATTACACTAGGGACGATTCCCTGCCGCCAAGCGCCTCATCGGCGGGGAACACCTCACCAGAAGATTTTATCGAAAGCAGTCATCGATGGCGAAGGCCAGGACACAATTCATCTGCCAGAATTGCGGCGCGGTCCATAATCGTTGGGCCGGCAAATGCGATGGTTGCGGCGAGTGGAACACCATCGTCGAGGAAGACCCGATGGGCGGCATCGGCGCCGGCCCCGGCAAGACGCCGAAGAAGGGCCGGCCGGTGACGCTGACGGCGCTCTCGGGCGAAATCGAGGAGGCGCCACGCATCCACACCGCCATGTCAGAACTCGACCGGGCGCTCGGCGGCGGTTTCGTGCGCGGCTCGGCGGTTTTGATCGGCGGCGATCCCGGCATTGGCAAATCGACGCTGCTGATGCAGGCCGCCGCCGCCCTTGCACGGCGCGGCCACAAGATCATCTATGTCTCCGGCGAGGAGGCGGTGGCGCAAGTCCGGCTGCGGGCGCAGCGGCTTGCCGCAGCCGATACCGACGTGATGCTGGCGGCCGAAACCAATGTCGAGGATATCCTGGCGACGCTTGCTGAGGGCAAACGCCCCGATCTCGTCATCATCGATTCCATCCAGACGCTGTGGAGCGAACTTGCCGAATCTGCGCCGGGAACGGTGACGCAGGTGCGCACCGGCGTTCAGTCGATGATCCGTTTCGCCAAACAGACGGGAGCCGCCATGGTGCTCGTCGGGCATGTGACCAAGGACGGGCAGATCGCCGGGCCGCGCGTCGTCGAGCACATGGTCGATGCCGTTCTCTATTTCGAAGGCGACCGCGGCCATCACTACCGCATCCTGCGCACGGTCAAGAACCGCTTCGGCCCGACGGACGAGATCGGCGTTTTCGAAATGTCCGACAAAGGACTGCGCGAAGTCGCCAATCCCTCCGAGCTCTTCCTCGGCGAGCGCAATGAAAAATCACCTGGAGCCGCGGTCTTTGCCGGCATGGAGGGGACGCGGCCCGTGCTCGTCGAGGTGCAGGCGCTGGTGGCGCCGACCTCGCTCGGCACGCCGCGGCGCGCTGTGGTCGGCTGGGACTCGGCCCGGCTGTCGATGATCCTGGCGGTGCTGGAGGCCCATTGCGGCGTCAGGCTCGGCCAGCACGACGTCTATCTCAACGTCGCCGGCGGTTACCGCATCTCCGAACCGGCGGCCGATCTCGCCGTCGCCTCGGCGCTGGTTTCGTCGCTCGCCGGTATTGCCCTTCCCGCCGATTGCGTCTATTTCGGCGAAGTCAGCCTGTCGGGCGCCATCCGGCCGGTTGCGCACACCGCCCAGCGCCTCAAGGAAGCCGAGAAGCTGGGCTTTTCCGCAGCGCTGCTTCCTTCCGCCTCCGCCGAGCTGCCGAAGGGTTCCGGCGGGCGATGGAGCGAGGTCGAAAGCCTGCCGGATCTGGTTGCGCGCATCGCCGGGTCGAAGGGAGCGCTGCGTGTGGAAGACGAGGTTTGATCCTTTCATTGCCGCGAATGGTAATGTTATAGGAGGCACACGATAAGGCCGACACGGCCGCCGAGCGGCAGTCCTGGAGTTGAATTTTCATGCCCATTACGATTTTCGACGGTATTGTCATCGGCGTCGTGCTCTTCTCCGCCGTGCTGGCAATGGTCCGCGGTTTCTCGCGCGAGATCCTTTCGATCGCGAGCTGGGGCGGTTCGGCCGCCGCCGCCTACTACCTCTATCCGTACCTGCTGCCCTATGCGAAGAAGTACACTGATGACGATCGCATCGCGATCGCCGGTTCGGCCGCCGTCGTCTTCCTGATCGCGCTCATCGTCATTTCCTTCATCACCATGAAGATTGCCGATTTCATCATCGACAGCCGCATCGGCGCTCTCGACCGCACCCTCGGCTTTCTGTTCGGCGCGGCCCGCGGCCTGCTGCTGATGGTCGTTGCCGTCGCCTTCTGGAACTGGCTGGTCGATGTCGACCACCGGCCGGCCTGGGTCAACGAGGCCAAGTCGAAGCCCTTCCTGGATTCGATGGTCGTGAAGCTAAAGGCGGTGCTGCCGGAGCAGTTTGCCCAGATGATACAGGCAAGCTTCCGTGATAAGATGCAGCCGGCACAGGGCAGCGAAGGCGCCACGCCGCCGGCGGCCGATCAAGCGCCGGCGGACGACGCGCCCGCAGGCGGCGCGCAGCAGCCGGCGAATTGACACAGTGTTCAGCAGCTTGACTCGCCTCGCGGCAATTGCCATTTGAGCGGGACGTGAAATAAGGGTCCGGCCGGGCATTCCAGCTCCGCCGGACCTAAGCCGTTTCAGAGCCCGCTGAACGGGCTTTGAAAGCAGATGTCGTTCAGCACGAAGCTATCGGAAACCTGCGAGATTTCCGGTATCGTGCTATTGGTAATGCCGATCCATTCTTGTGAGAGCAGAGGCCCGCAGAAATGAACCAGTCCCATTCCTTCCCAATCGACGATCCGCTCGACGGAGATACGCTGCATGAGGAATGCGGCGTTTTCGGAATTCTGGGACATCCCGATGCCGCAGCTCTCACTGCTCTCGGGCTGCACGCCCTGCAGCACCGCGGACAGGAGGCAGCCGGCATCGTCTCGTTCGATGGCAAGCGCTTCTATCAGGAACGCCATATGGGCCTGGTGGGAGACCACTATACCAATCCAATGACGCTGGCCCGCCTGCCCGGCAGCATAGCGATCGGCCACACACGCTATTCCACGACAGGCGAAGTAGCGATGCGCAACGTGCAGCCGCTGTTTGCTGAACTGGAAGAAGGCGGCATCGCCATCGCCCATAACGGCAATTTCACCAATGGCCTGACGCTGCGCCGCCAGATCATCGCCACCGGCGCCATCTGTCAGTCGACATCCGATACCGAAGTCGTCCTGCATCTCATCGCCCGCTCGCGCCATGCTTCCACATCCGACCGCTTCATCGACGCCATCCGCCAGATGGAAGGCGGCTATTCGATGCTTGCCATGACCCGCACGAAACTGATTGCCGCGCGCGATCCCACCGGCATCCGCCCGCTTGTCATGGGTGAACTCGACGGCAAGCCGATCTTCTGTTCGGAAACTTGCGCGCTCGACATCATCGGCGCCAAGTTCATCCGCGATGTCGAAAACGGCGAGGTCATCATCTGCGAAATCCAGCCTGACGGCTCGATCAGCATCGATGCCCGCAAGCCGAGCAAGCCACAGCCGGAGCGTCTCTGCCTGTTCGAATATGTCTATTTCGCCCGTCCCGATTCGGTCGTCGGCGGCCGGAACGTCTATACGACGCGTAAGAACATGGGCATGAATCTCGCCAAGGAATCGCCTGTCGATGCCGATGTCGTCGTGCCGGTGCCGGATGGCGGCACGCCCGCAGCTCTCGGCTACGCGCAGGAAAGCGGCATCCCCTTCGAATACGGCATCATCCGCAACCACTATGTCGGCCGTACCTTCATTGAGCCAACGCAGCAGATCCGCGCCTTTGGAGTCAAGCTGAAGCATTCCGCCAACCGGGCGATGATCGAAGGCAAGCGCGTGGTGCTGGTCGACGATTCCATCGTGCGCGGCACGACGTCGCTGAAGATCGTGCAGATGATCCGCGAGGCCGGTGCGCGCGAAGTCCATATCCGCGTCGCAAGCCCGATGATCTTCTTCCCGGATTTCTATGGGATCGATACGCCCGACGCCGACAAGCTGCTCGCCAATCAATATGCCGATGTCGAAGCCATGGCCAAATATATCGGAGCGGATTCGCTTGCCTTCCTGTCGATCAACGGACTTTACCGCGCCGTCGGCGGCGAGGACCGCAATCCGGCCCGCCCGCAGTTCACCGACCACTACTTCACCGGTGACTATCCGACCCGCCTGCTCGACAAGAACGGCGAGTCCATGGGCAACAAGCTTTCGATGCTTGCCAGCAACGGCTGAGCCGCTGCCGCTTTGACTTTCACTTCCGAGGGGCCTTGCGCTCCTCACCTTTGCAAGCAAATCCGGAACCGGACAGATGAACATCAATCTTGAGGGCAGGATCGCACTCGTCACCGGTGCGTCGCGCGGCATCGGCTACTTCACAGCCCTGGAACTTGCCAAGGCCGGCGCCCATGTGATCGCCTGCGCACGCACGGTCGGCGGACTCGAGGATCTCGACGATGCGATCAAAGCCGTCGGCGGCAGTGCGACGCTCGTGCCCTTCGACCTTGCCGATATGAATGCGATCGACGCACTCGGCGGCTCGATCTTCGACCGCTGGGGCAAGCTCGATATCCTCGTTGCCAATGCCGGGGTGCTCGGCGTCATTTCGCCGATCGGCCATATCGAGGCGAAGGTGTTCGAGAAGGTGATGACGATCAACGTGACGGCGACATGGAGGCTGATCCGGTCGGTCGATCCGCTGCTCGCCCGCTCGGATGCCGGCCGCGCCGTAATCCTGTCTTCTGGCGCCGCCCACAAATGCCGTCCCTTCTGGGGCGCCTATTCCGCATCAAAAGCCGCTGTTGAGGCGCTGGCCCGAACCTGGGCCGGCGAGACGCAGTCGACGCCACTGCGTATCACCAGCGTCGATCCGGGCGCGACCCGCACGGCGATGCGGGCGCAGGCTGTGCCCGGCGAAGATCCGCAGACGCTCCCGCATCCCTCCGAGGTCGCCAAGGCGATCCTGCCGCTGCTAGGCCCCGGCGTGACAGAGACGGGCAAACTGTTCATCGTGCGCGAGAATAAGCTCGCCGATTATCGCCTGCCGGAATAAACAGACGCTTCAGTTCGCGGCAACAGCCGGGAACAGATGTGCGAAACCTGTTTCGGCGGGGCATAGGACATTGAGGTCCACTGGTCCTCGGATGCCGTTCACAGCGCCGTTGTCGGCAAATTGCCAGACCGACCAACGACTGCAGCCTACCTGCGTTGGCTCCTTGAACACGCTTCGAAGCCAAAGGTAATGCTCGGGGAAGCGAGCCTCGTTGCCCTTCAGATACTGATCGAAAAATTCCTGCGTGACGTAGAAGATCGGCTTTTCCGGAAAGATGCCTTTCAGCTCGGTGACGAAGGCGTTCACCTCCGTCACCATTTCCTCGAGCGTTGGAACCTTGTCGCAGTTGCCGACAAATTCCAGATCGATCGCAATCGGCAGGGTTCGCGGCGCCTTCGGCACCGTCGCCAGGACATTCTGCGCCTGGTCCTTGCCCGGGCGGCAGAAGGTGAAGAAATGGTAGGCGCCTCTCACCAGCCCTGCATCTCCGGCACGTTGCCAGTTCTCGGCGAACTTGGAATCCTTGTGATCGCCGCCTTCGGTCGCCTTCATGATTGCAAAGCGCACGTTCGGCTGGGCGGCCACCGTGTTCCAATCGATGTCGCCTTGGTGATGGCTGACATCGATGCCTTGGATCGGATAACGCGACAAGGTCGGATTGTTGAAGCGAAGCATGCCGAAATCGTATGCGAAATATGCGCCCGATGCGACCACCAGAATTGCAGCCGTACCGATCGTCCATCGAACAAAGCTTCCCACTCATTCCTCCCGTCTTTTCAGCAGCTTCCGAACCGGCTATACGCGATTTGCGCCACGAAAATGGCAGACGAGCCTCAGGGGATGCAGCGCGCCGGATAGGTCGCTCGAGTTGCCGCCGATCGTCCCCTCCCCCTCTTGACCAAACGCCATTCCCGCGCCATAAAACGCGGCATGAAAACGGTTATCTGCATTATCTGCGGAAAGATTATTCGCTAGCGCACGCGCTGGCCTGGCCGTTTTCGTCTCCCCAATTGTCAAGATGCGAAACGCCCCGGCCTGCCGGTCGCGATTTTTCTGATCGTGCATTTGGGAGAGTGAAATGGGCGGCACGCCGGAACTGAAGCTGTACAACACGCTGACGCGGGAAAAATCGGTCTTCAAGCCGATCGATGCCGAGAACGTCCGCATGTATGTGTGCGGCCCGACGGTCTATGATTTCGCCCATATCGGCAATGCCCGCCCGGTCATCGTCTTCGACGTGCTGTTCCGGCTGCTGCGCCATCTCTATGGCGAGGATCGAGTCACCTATGCCCGCAACATCACCGACGTCGACGACAAGATCAATGCGCGGGCGCTGAGAGATCATCCCGGCCTGCCGCTCAACGATGCGATCCGCGCGGTCACCGAAAAGACCGAGACGCAGTTTCACGCCGATGTCGCCGAACTCGGCTGCCTCGAGCCGAATGTCGAGCCGCGCGCCACCGATAATATCGCAGAGATGATCCTGATCATCGACAAGCTGATCGGCAATGGGCATGCCTATGTGGCGGCAGGCGAAGTTCTGTTCGACACCAAGTCCATGGCGGATTACGGCCAGCTTTCGAAGCGGCCGCTCGACGAGCAGCAGGCCGGCGCCCGCGTCGCCGTCGATGCGCACAAGAAGAATCCGGGCGATTTCGTGCTCTGGAAACTGTCGAGCCACAACGAGCCTGGTTGGGAGAGCCCCTGGGGCCGCGGCCGGCCCGGCTGGCATATCGAGTGCTCCGCGATGAGCAGGCGTTATCTCGGCGATGTCTTCGACATTCACGGTGGCGGACTGGATCTGATCTTCCCGCATCATGAAAACGAGATCGCCCAATCGCGTTGCGCCCACGGGACCGAGGTGATGGCGAATGTCTGGATGCACAACGGCTTCGTTCAGGTCGAAGGCCGCAAGATGTCGAAGTCGGAGGGCAATTTCGTCACCATCCACGATCTGCTCCACGCGGAAACCTTCGGCGGCCGCAAATGGCCGGGCGAGGTGCTGCGCCTTGCCATGCTGATGACGCACTACCGCGAGCCGATCGATTTCTCGATCAAGCGGTTGGAAGAGGCCGAACGCCTGCTCGCCAAATGGCCGACCTCGGAGGCCGGCGATGCCGCAGCCGATGACAGCGTGCTGAACGCGCTGGCCGATGACCTGAATACCGTCGCCGCGGTGCAGGCGCTGCATGCGCTGGCGCAATCCGGCAACGATACCGTCTTCGCCGCAAGTGCGGCGCTCCTCGGGGTGCTGCCGAAGAAAGTCGAAATCGACGAAGCCTTCGCAGCGGCGGTCGATGCGCTGGTCGCCATGCGTCTCGAAATGCTGAAAGCGAAGAACTTCGCCGAGGCCGACAAGGTTCGCGACGAATTGACCGCGAAAGGCATCCAGCTGAAGGACGGAAAGGATCCGGCGACGGGCGAGCGGGTGACGACGTGGGAGGTCAAGCGGTAGGATGAATTGGGTGGCAGAGGGGGGTGTAGCCCAGAGCGAGAGGCTAAATATGTCGCATACACCAGTTCCGCCGCAACGGCGGGCGAATGCCAAGCGTATGCGCAAGGCTATGACTGATGCCGAATTAAAGCTCTGGAACGAACTTCGCGCCCATCGCCTAATGGGTCTTGGCTTTCGCAGGCAGTTGCAGATTGCGGGCTACATCGTCGATTTCGCATGCCCCAGACATCGGCTTATCGTGGAGCTAGACGGCTCGCAGCATGCCATTGCCGAAAATGCCTTCTACGACGACATCAGGACTGAGCGCCTAAAGGCAGATGGCTGGACCGTCCTGCGCTTTTGGAACGACGATATTCTCCGGGATCTGGACAATGTATGCAGCCATATCATCCGCACCATCGGAAAGGACCTTGCCATGACCACCTACACGGGCGGGTGCCAATGCGGCGCGATCCGTTTCCGCGTCATCGGTGAACTCAAGGATTCATCGATCTGTCATTGCCGCATGTGCCAGAAAGCGTTCGGAGCCTATTATGCACCTCTGGTCTCGGTTCGCGGCGCCGATTTCGAATGGACGCGGGGGGAGCGCAAAAGGTTTCACTCGTCGAATTTCGTCGCGCGTGGTTTCTGCGGCGATTGCGGCACGCCACTGACCTATGAAGCCCCGGATGGGATGGCGATTGCGGCGGGCGCGTTCGATGATCCGTCGCAGCTGCCGCCAACCGTTCAGTGGGGTGTGGAAGGCAAGATCGGCTTCGTCGATCATCTGCACGAACTGCCGGGAGAACGGACCGAGGCGGATCTGACGGCGGGCTCCTTCCTGCACGAACTGATTTCCTATCAGCACCCCGACCACGACACGCCGGTCTGGCCGCCGGAGGATCGCACTTGATGGAAACGGCGAGACAGACCGGCGGATGCCAGTGCGGCGCGGTTCGTTATCGCGCGCTGGGCGAACTCGGTTATCCCCATATCTGCCACTGCCGCATGTGCCAGAAGGCGGCCGGCAACTATTTCCTGCCGCTTGCGGCGGCCAAGCGCGAGCATTTCGAACTGACGCGCGGCGATCCCAAGTGGTTCCGCTCCTCCGATCTCGTCCGGCGCGGCTTCTGCGGCGATTGCGGCACACCGCTGTTCTACGATATTCCCGAAGAGGATTTCATCAACATCGCGCTCGGCTCGCTTGATGATCCCGATGCGGTCAGGCCCGTTATGCAATCCAACACTGGCCGCAAGATGTCCTGGTTTCACGCACTCGACGGGTTGCCGGTCGAACCAGAGCCTGAAACCCCCGACCGCGAGGATGCGATTGCGGCAAGCAATCATCAGCACCCGGATCGCGACACGTCTCATTGGCCACTCGGAGAAACACATGACGGATAAGATCAGAACAGGCGGATGCCAATGCGGCGCCGTGCGCTTCCGCATATCGGGCCAGTTGGGACGGCCCTCGATCTGCCATTGCCGCATGTGCCAGAAACAGTTCGGCGGCTTCTTCTCCGCACTCGTCACAACACCGGAGGAAGGGATGGAATGGACGCGCGGCGAACCGAGCTACTTTCAATCCTCGGTCAATATCGACCGCGGCTTCTGCAGCAATTGCGGCACGCCGATGACCTATCGCCATCCAGGCGGGCTGGAGCTTGCGATCGGCACCTTCGACGACCGCAGCGATCTCGCGCCGCAGATCCAGGTGAATTATGACGCCCGGCTGCCATGGGTCGAGACGATCTTCGATGCGCCCGCGCACAAGGACCCGGATTTCTATGCCCGACAGGAGGCGATCATCTCCTTTCAGCATCCCGACCACGACACCCAGGCCTGGCCCGCAAAAGGCGTGAAAATATGACCGAGATCCTGCGCACGCTCTATCCCGAAATCGAAGCCTATGCCTCCGGCCATCTCGATGTCGGCGACGGCCATGTGATCTACTGGGAACGCTCGGGAACGCCCGGCGCCAAACCCGCCGTCTTCCTGCATGGCGGCCCGGGCGGCGGCTTCTCGCCCGCCCACCGCCGGCTTTTCGATCCCGCTCTCTACGATGTCATACTGTTCGACCAACGCGGCTGCGGCAAGTCGACGCCGCATGCCGAACTGAATGCCAACACCACCTGGCATCTCGTCGCCGATATCGAGCGCCTGCGCGAAATGGCCGGCGTCGAGAAATGGCAGGTGTTCGGCGGCTCCTGGGGCTCGACGCTGGCGCTCGCCTATGCCGAGACCCACCCCGAGCGCGTGTCCGAGCTCATCCTGCGCGGGATCTACACGCTGACCAAAGCGGAGCTCGATTGGTACTACCAGTTCGGCGTGTCGGAAATGTTCCCCGACAAGTGGGAGCGTTTCGTCGCTCCCATTCCCTCGGACGAGCGGCATGAGATGATGCATGCCTATCATCGCCGTCTGACTCACGAGGACAGGAACGTGCGCCTTCAGGCCGCGCAGGCCTGGAGCATCTGGGAAGGTGAAACGATCACGCTGCTGCCGGAGCCTTCCACCAGCGGCAAATTCGAAGAGCCGGAATTCGCCTATGCCTTCGCCCGCATTGAGAACCATTTCTTCGTCAATGCCGGCTGGATGGACGAAGGACAACTGATCCGCGATGCCGGCAGGCTCAGGGATATCCCGGGCGTGATCGTGCATGGGCGCTACGACATGCCCTGCCCTGCCAAATATGCCTGGCTGCTGCACAAGGCCTGGCCGAAGGCGGAGTTCCAGCTGATCGAAGGTGCGGGCCATGCCTATTCGGAGCCGGGAATTCTCGATCGGCTGATTCGGGCGACGGATCGGTTTGCAGGCAAGATATGATCTAGTGCCGTGCAGCCCCCTCACCCTAGCCCTCTCCCCGCGGGGAGAGGGGACAAGGCGCGCAAGGCAGCTATCCTTCTCCCCTGGGGGAGAGGGTGCCCGAAGGGCGGATGAGGGGGCTTCCGCACAACAGAAAACAACACCCGCCCGTCGGGAGGAAACGACATGAAAGAACGCATCTATCTCTTCGACACGACGCTCCGGGACGGGCAGCAGACGCCCGGGATCGACTTTTCCGTCGAGGACAAGATTGCGATCGCCGCCATGCTCGATGAGTTCGGCCTCGATTACGTCGAAGGCGGATATCCCGGCGCCAACCCGACGGACACCGCCTTCTTCAGCGAGAAGCGCACCCGTCAGGCAACCTTCGTCGCCTTCGGCATGACGAAGCGGGCAGGCGTTTCGGTCTCGAACGATCCCGGCATCGCCGGGCTGCTGCAGGCCAAAAGCGACGCCATCTGTTTCGTCGCCAAGAGCTGGGACTATCATGTCGCCGTGGCGCTCGGCTGCACCAACGAGGAAAACCTCGAATCCATCGCCGAAAGCGTCAAGGCGGCGGTCGGCGCAGGCAAGGAGGCGATCGTCGACTGCGAACATTTCTTCGACGGCTTCAAGGCCAATCCGGCCTACGCGATCGCCTGCGCGAAAACGGCCTATGAAAGCGGTGCCCGCTGGGTCGTGCTCTGCGACACCAATGGAGGGACGCAGCCGCCGGAGGTGCGCGCCATTGTCGAGGCGGTGATCGCGGCCGGCGTGCCCGGCCGCTGTCTCGGCATTCACGCTCACAACGATACCGGCCAGGCCGTTGCTAATTCGCTTGCTGCCGTTGAAGCCGGCGTCCGGCAGATCCAGGGCACCTTGAACGGCATCGGCGAGCGCTGCGGCAACGCGAATCTGGTGACGCTGATCCCGACCCTGGCGCTGAAGAGCGCCTACAACACCCGTTTCGAAACGGCGATCGACGAGGAGAGGCTGCTCAACCTCACCCGGCTCTCGCACGCCTTCGATGAGCTCCTCAACCGCTCGCCGGATCACCAGATGCCTTATGTCGGCGCCTCTGCCTTCGCCACCAAGGCCGGCATTCATGCTTCCGCTCTGCTGAAAGATCCTCGCACCTACGAACACGTGCCGCCGGAAAGCGTGGGCAATTTCCGCAAGGTCATGGTCTCGGACCAGGGCGGCAAGGCGAACTTCATCAATGCGCTGAAGCGGCGCGGCATTATCGTCGCCAAGGACGATCCGAAGCTCGATCTCCTGATCTCGATCGTCAAGGATCGTGAATCGATCGGCTATGCCTATGAGGGCGCGGATGCGAGCTTCGAACTTTTGGCGCACCGCACGCTCGGCACGATCCCGGAATTTTTCACCATCGAAGGCTTCCGCGTGATGATCGAGCGCCGCTTCGACAGTCTTGGCCGTGTGAAGATCGTCTCGGAGGCGGTGGTCAAGATCACCATCGATGGCCAGACGCTGATGTCGGTCGCCGACGCCGAGGGTCCGGTCAACGCGCTCGACCTGGCGCTACGCAAGGACTTCGGAAAGTACCAGCACGAGATCGACGATCTGGTGCTCGCGGATTTCAAGGTGCGCATCCTCAATGGCGGCACGGCGGCAATCACCCGCGTGCTGATCGAATCCACCGACAGCGACGGTGTGCGCTGGTGGACGGTCGGCGTCTCCGAGAACATCATCGACGCTTCGTTCCAGGCGCTGATGGATTCCGTCATCTACAAGCTGATGAAGAACCGGCAGCTGGCGGGGAAGATCGCGGCGGAATAAGTCTCTGCCGCCGGGCTTCGTCTACCGCTCGGGTTTTCGCTTCAAATCCTCTCAGCCTTCATTCAACGAAATGAATTGGCCTATTCACGGCGCTTAAGCTAGGCCGGATCAGAAGAAGAACAAAGATGGAAACACCCGATGTCGACCGATGCAACCGTTCCACTGGCCAAGAACGAAGATAGTCCGCGCGGTTTCGCTTTCGCACTGACCGCCTATCTGCTCTGGGGCTTCCTGCCCTTCTACATGAAGGCGGTGGCACATATTCCGCCGGCCGAAGTCATTGCCCACCGCATCGTCTGGTCGCTGCCGCTGGCCGGCATCGTGTTGGTCGTGCTCGGACGCACGGCGGACATCCGCGCAGCGTTGCGCTCGCCGCGCATGCTGGCGATGGGGACGCTGACGGCGTCGCTGATCACCGTCAACTGGGGCACCTATGTCTGGGCGATCGGCGCCGGCCATGCGCTTGATGCAGCACTTGGCTATTTCATCAATCCGCTGTTCAGCATTTTTCTCGGCGCGGTGCTGCTCAAGGAGAAGCTGCAGCCGCTGCAGATCGCGGCGATCGCGCTTGCGGCACTTGCCGTCGCCATTCTCGCATTCGACAACGGCGGCATTCCATGGGTGGCGCTGACGCTGGCAGTCAGCTGGGGGTTCTATGCCCTGCTGCGCAAGACGCTGCCGCTCGGGCCTAATCAGGGCTTCTTCCTCGAGGTTCTGATCCTCAGCGGACCGGCCCTCGTCTACTTCCTCTATCTCGAATACGGCAGCGGCCTGGGCCATTTCTACCGCACCGGTCTTGCCGATACGACGCTGCTGCTCGGCTGCGGTGTCGTCACCGCCGTGCCGCTGATGATCTATGCCAACGGCGCCAAGCTCCTGAAGCTCTCGACGATCGGCATCATGCAGTATATCGCGCCGACGATGATCTTCCTGATCGCCGTCTTCGCCTTTCGCGAGCCGCTCGGCACGGCGCGGATGATCGCCTTCCCGCTGATCTGGGCGGGGCTGTTCCTCTATAGCTGGTCGATGCTGAAGGGAAGCCGCGGGCGCTAAACGCGCCCGCCGCCTACATCTTCGAAATTACCTCGTCCTCGCCGTCGCGATCGGCGGCAAGCTGGGCTGCCTGGGCCATGATCGCCGGAATGATGCCGGCGACATCGTCGACAACGAGCGGCTGCACCCGGTGGGCGGTGTGCAGGAAGCCTTCGTCGGTCATATGACGCATCAGCTCCATCATCGGATCCCAAAAGCCGTTGATATTGGCAAAAACCATCGGCTTTTCATGACGGCCGAGCTGCGCCCAGGTCATGATCTCGACGATCTCCTCCAGCGTGCCGATGCCGCCGGGCAGCGCGACGAAGGCATCGGAACGCTCGAACATCGTATGTTTGCGCGCGTGCATGTCAGGGGTTACAATAAGTTCGTTGAGCTGACCGAGCGAATGGCGAGTCGCTTCCATATCGATCAGGAATTCCGGGATGATGCCCGTGACCTGACCGCCGCCTGAAAGCACTCCGCTCGCAACCGCGCCCATGATGCCTTTGGTACCTCCGCCATAGACGAGGCGCAGGCCGTATTCGGCGATCTCTCTTCCGAGAGCCCGCCCGGCCGCCATGTGGGAAGGATCGCGTCCCGGCCTTGAGCCGCAGTAAACGCAGATGGATCGAATCGATACAGATTGTTCGGTCATAGGGCAAAACAACTATTCCATTTCAATGCAGTCAAGAAAATTGACTGAAAAGCAGCCTGCCGAGCTTGCGAAATTGCGTTGAATGCTTGTGAAAAGCATCGGAAATCGCTAGCAATTTCGGTTACTACGGCAAATTGCCGCCTTGGGAGACATAATGATGAAGAACCGTGCCGGCTTGCTGGCCCTTGCAGTGCTCGTAATCGCAATCCTACTGATGGTATTCTTCGTCATGCCGCGCATCGGCAGCGATGCATCCAAAGTCGGCGACGCCATCAACCAGGCGGGCACGGAGCTCAAGAACACGGTTAACGAAGCGGCAAAGACATCACGCTCTGCCGTGGCCGACTCGACTGGGGTCGCCGATCAGGTCAGACGCCTCTCGGCCGATGCCGGCGTGGCGCTCGGCGAGCTGAAGGCGCTGTTTGCCGACGGCAAAGGCCCGGCCATTGATGTCTTCACCGCCGCCAAGACCAAGGCCGTCAATGCGCTCACCGCACTTGTCGGCTTCACCGTTCCCGAGGGCATCGATCCCGCAACACAAGCCATTGCCGCCAAGGCCAAGGAAGGCGGCGCCAAGGCGCTCGCCATCGTGCAGTCGCTGCCGGAAAATATGGCGGATGCGCCTGCCGCGATTTCCAGGGCCGAAGCTGCGCTGACCGGTGCGCCCGAACCAGCCTCTGCCGCGACCCCGGCGGCCGCAAATACCGGCCCGAAACTTCCGGCCTTCGACGTCCTGCGTGTCGAGCCTGATGGATCGACCGTCATCGCCGGCTCCGCCGAGCCGAACGGCAAGCTCGAAGTGCTCGACGGCGAAAAGGTGGTGACGACGGCCAACGTCGGTCCGAGCGGCGATTTCGCGGCCGTCCTCGACGATCCGCTTCCGGCCGGCGACCACCAGCTCGTGCTCAAGGTAACGGACAAGGATGGCAAGACCGCGCTTTCCGAAGAAGTCGCCACCGTTTCCGTGCCGAAGGACGGCAATGCCGCCAATCTGCTCGCCATGGTCTCCAAGCCCGGCGCGGCGAGCCGCATCATCACTGCGCCGACAGGGGACACCGAAGTCGCCGACGCCTCCAATCCGTTGGCGCCGGCTGCGGACAAGCCGGCAACTGGCGGGACCGCTGCAGCCGACGCGCCTGCCGCAACAGTAGCGCCAACCGGTGAGCTGGCGCTGCAGACGCCTGGTCTGCCCGACGCCTCCGCCACCGGCACAGATGCGACACCGGCCGTTCCAGGTGCTGGCGAAACCCACGAGGCCACCGCGCCCGATGTGATGGTCAACGCCGTCGAGATCGAGGGCAACAAGATCTTCATTGCCGGCACGGCGCGCGCCAACGCCAAGGTCCTCGGCTATGCCGACGACAGCCTTGTCGGCCAGGACACGGCCGGTCCTGACGGCCATTTCGTCATCGATGGCGTCGCGGCGCTTTCGGTCGGCGATCATAAGATTCGCGTCGACGTCGTCGATCCCGCGGGCAAGGTGATCGTGCGGGCCGCAGTGAACTTCAATCGCCCGGCGGGCGACCAGGTGCGGGTTGCCGCTCAAGCCGGCCCCGCCGATGCAAATGGTGCTGCCTCGATGGTGCCGCTCCACGAGGGTGAACTCGGCAAGCTCAAGGCCGAAGCCGGCAAGGCGTTCGGGCTCTTGAAGGGGCTGTTTGCCGATGGCCAGCTGCCCGGCGCCGAACAGCTGGCGGCGGCGCGCTCAGCAACGGAATTCGCGCTGCGCTCTGTCGCAGACTTCCGCCCGGCGGCGGATGCGTCCGACAGCTTCAAGCAAGCCTCAGGCGCCTCCTCGCAGACCGCCGCCAAGGCGCTGAAACTGCTGCAGGATCTGCCGAAGGACGCAAAATCGGTCGGCGCCGGGCTGGACGGGCTGGGTGCAATCATCGGTGAATTGACCGACACGCCCGCACCGGCCGCGCCCGCCGCAAACGATGTTGTGAGCAATCAGCCGAAGACGATCGAGCAGGCACCGCTGACGGCAAACAATGCGGCGGTCATCATCCGCCGCGGCGATACGTTGTGGCAGATCTCCCGCCGGACCTATGGGCTCGGCGTGCGTTATACGACGATCTACATCGCCAACGAGGACAAGATCATCGACCCGGATCGTATCCGTCCCGGGCAGATTTTCGGCCTGCCGAAGGACGCGCTGCCGAACGCCGAGGAGCTGCACCGCAAGCGGCTCTCCAAGCAGCACCTCTGAAAGGCCGCTCCTTAAGCGCAACGCGAGTTGATGAAGCCGGGCAGGAGAAACGCCCGGCCTCACTTTTCCCGGCCGCCGCACGTGTTGTATTCCTCGGCCCGACGCCCTATCTGCCGGTGGCGGTTTGGGATTCAGGTAAGCGCTTCAGGTGCGCCCCTGCCCCCGCCTTGCCGGACATCGAAGAAAATCATCCGGACTGGAGACACGGCATGGCAAACGGCAAGACAGTCTCGGAATCCCACCTGCTGCGGACGCTTTTCAACCTCTGGCCCTATATGTGGCCGGCCGGGCGAACCGACCTCAAGATGCGGGTCGTCTGGGCGTCGGTCTATCTGCTGATTTCCAAGTTCGTCCTGCTGCTCGTCCCCTATTTCTTCAAATGGTCCACCGATGCGCTGAACGGCAGGATGGACCTTGCCGGCACGGTACCGCCGCTGCTTGCCGGCGCCGTAGCCCTTGTCATTGCCTATAACGTCACCCGGTTGATCCAGCTCGGCCTCAACCAGTTGCGCGACGCGCTCTTTGCCAGCGTCGGGCAACATGCGGTGCGCCAGCTCGCCTACAAGACCTTCGTGCACATGCACGAGCTGTCGCTGCGCTTCCATCTGGAGCGAAAGACCGGCGGCCTGTCACGCATCATCGAGCGCGGCACCAAGGGCATCGAGACGATCGTGCGCTTCACGATCCTCAATTCCGTTCCAACCGTGATCGAATTCCTGCTGACGGCGGTTATCTTCTGGTGGGGCTACGGCTTTTCCTATCTTGCGGTCACCGCCTTCACCGTCTGGGCCTATATCTGGTTCACGATCCGTGCATCTGACTGGCGCATCGCCATCCGCCGCTCGATGAACGACAGCGACACCGACGCCAACACCAAGGCGATCGACTCTCTCCTCAATTTCGAAACCGTCAAATATTTTGGCAATGAGGAAATGGAGGCCAAACGCTTCGACAAGTCGATGGAGCGCTACGAGAAAGCGGCGACCGATGTCTGGACCTCGCTCGGCTGGCTGAACTTCGGCCAGGGCGTCATTTTCGGCATCGGCACGACCATCATGCTGGTGCTGTCGGCGCTGGCGGTGCAACGCGGCGATCAGACGGTCGGCGATTTCGTCTTCGTCAATTCGATGCTGCTGCAGCTTTCCGTGCCGCTCAATTTCATCGGTTTCGTCTACCGGGAAATCCGGCAGGGTCTGACCGATATCGAGCAGATGTTCGATTTGCTCGAGGTGAAGGCCGAGGTCAAGGACGCCCCCGACGCTGCCGAGCTTCGAATCCGCCAGGGCGCGATCTCCTTCAAGGATGTGCACTTCGCTTACGATCCGGCCCGTCCGATCCTGAAAGGCATTTCTTTCGATGTGCCGGCCGGCAAGACAGTCGCCGTCGTCGGGCCGTCGGGCGCCGGCAAATCGACGCTGTCGCGCCTGCTCTATCGTTTCTACGATATCCAGAGCGGCGCGATCACCATCGACGGCGAGGATATCCGCACGGTGACGCAGAAAAGCCTGCGATCGGCGATCGGCATGGTGCCGCAGGATACCGTGCTGTTCAACGACACGGTCGCCTACAATATCCGCTACGGCCGCACATCGGCGAGCGATGGCGAGGTGTTTGCAGCGGCCGAGGTGGCGCAGATCGCCCATTTCATCGAGGCGCTGCCCGAAGGCTTCGAGACCAAGGTCGGCGAGCGCGGGCTCAAGCTTTCCGGCGGCGAGAAACAGCGTGTGGCGATCGCCCGCACCATCCTCAAGGCGCCGCCGATCCTGATCCTCGACGAGGCAACTTCGGCGCTCGACACCACCACGGAACGAGAAATCCAGACAGCCCTCGACGTGGTTTCGAAGAATAGGACGACCTTGGTCATCGCCCATCGGCTTTCGACCGTCATCGGCGCCGACGAGATCATCGTGCTCAAAAGCGGTGAGATCGCCGAGCGCGGCACGCACGCCGCCCTCCTCGAAAGGAACGGCCTCTATGCCTCGATGTGGAACCGCCAGCGCGAGGCGACACAGGCGGAGGAGCATCTGAAGCAGGTGCGCGAAAGCGACGAAATGGGCGTCATCGCGCGGCTTGCCCCGGCAAGCTGAAGCGAACACCGATAGCGGCGCCGGCTTTTATTGTTCAGAACTGCGGCGGCGGAACCGAGGCCAGGGCCGGAGCATTGCTCAGGAGCTGGTTTTTCGCTAACCAGCAAAAAATGACAACGCAAGGAGACCGGCAGCCATGAGCCTGTTCAACACGGTTCGCAATACGATCGTGCCTGTGCACAAGGAGGGTTACCCCTTCGTCGCCGCCTTCTTCGTCGCATCTCTGGTGCTGGGCTGGATCTTCAAGCCGCTCTTCTGGATCGGCATGATCTTTACGCTCTGGTGCGCCTATTTCTTCCGTGATCCCGAGCGGGTGACCCCGCAGGACGACGATCTCGTGATCTCTCCCGCCGACGGCAAGGTCTCGGCGATCCAGATGGTTACCCCGCCTGCAGAGCTCGACCTCGGCTCCGAGCCGATGCTGCGCATCTCGGTCTTCATGAACGTCTTCAACTGCCATGTGAACCGGGCGCCGATGCGCGGGCGTATCGTCAGCATCAACTACCGCTCCGGCAGCTTCGTCAATGCCGAGCTCGACAAGGCGAGCGAGGACAACGAGCGCAACGGGCTGGTGATCGAAACCCGGCACGGCCAGATCGGCGTCGTGCAGATCGCCGGCCTCGTGGCGCGGCGTATCCTTTGCTGGGCAAACACCAACGAGCCGCTGGACGCCGGCGAACGTTTCGGGCTGATCCGTTTCGGCTCGCGGCTCGACGTGTTCCTGCCCGCCGGTGCGGCGCCACGCGTCTCGCTCGGCCAGACGGCGATTGCCGGGGAAACCGTGATTGCCGAATTCGCCGCGGCCAAGGGTCCGGTGATCAGCCGCCGAAGCTAAAGCGCTGCCGCGCCTTTGCCGGAATTGCTCAAGGAACGATTGGAACGCGACATGGAAACACCCTTTCCGCCTTTCGAGCCAAACGGGCCGGATGATTCCGCCCGCGGTCCGCGCCTGCGAGAGATTCCGCTTCGCCTCGTCTTTCCGAACCTCATCACCATTCTGGCGATCTGCGCCGGGTTGACGGGCATCCGGCTCGCTTTCGAGAACCGTTACGAGCTCGCCGTCGCGATGGTGCTCCTCGCCGCCTTCCTCGACGGCATCGACGGGCGCGTGGCGCGGCTGATGAAGGCGACCTCGAAATTCGGCGCGCAGATGGATTCGCTTGCCGATATCGTCAATTTCGGCGTCGCGCCCGCGCTCGTCGTTTACGTTTTTGCTCTTGATCAGGCTCGTTCGCTCGGCTGGATTGCCGCCTTGATCTATGCGATTGCCGCCGGGCTTCGCCTTGCCCGCTTCAATGTCATGGCCGAGCGCGAAAACAAGGCGAGCTGGCAATCGGAATATTTCGTCGGAGTGCCCGCGCCGGCCGGCGCCATGCTGGTGCTGCTGCCAGTCTATCTTGGCTTCCTCGGTTTGGCGACGGACCGCACCTTCGCCTATCTCTCGTCGATCTATACCGTCGCCATCGCCTTCCTGCTGATCAGCCGGCTGCCGGTCTGGTCGGGCAAATCGGAAGGCAACCGCTTGCGGCGCGATCTGGTGCTGCCGATGATGCTCGGCGTCGTGCTCTATGTGGCTCTGCTGATGAGCTACACTTGGGAGGTGATGGTCTTTACCGTTGCCGCCTATCTCATATCGCTCCCCTTCGGCGCACGCAGATGGCGGCGGAAATATGGGACCCTGACGATCGAGGAACCCGGCGTCGGCGACGACGATATTGGCCGGCACATCTGACCTCCGCGCGCTTCCGAATTCTCCCGCATCACCGAAATGCTTCTCTCCCATGTTGTGGCCCCGGATATACGCTGCGCGTTGCCCGGGGAAAACCGCTTTGCGGTTTTTTGGAACCGCTCCCTTCAGTAAGTATTAACCAACGTAGGCTTCAGTTAAGCCTCGCGAATTATGGTGGCCGTTCACAAATCCTGATAGGCGACGCCGCCGTTTTGTCGCTATTTCTGACCAAATAGCAAAATACAAAATACTCAGGGAAGCAACACGCAAGGAGAGTATCGTGACTTCGAAGAAGAGCAGTGCCGGCGAACAACAGGCGGCCAAGCCAGACCTCGCCGCCAACTATCGCCCGGTCGGCTTGAAGGCCGTTGCCGCGGCATCATTGATGACAAAGAACAAGCCGGACGGCGTCAAGAAATCCGCTTGAGGTGCCGAGCTTCGAACGGCACATCCGCGCTTCACGTTTTGCGGCATGCCGTCATCCCAAGACTGCGGCATGCTTGGTGATGTGCCCCCTGCATTGCGGGTAAGCCGAGCAGGCCGCGATGCCGGAAGCGCTACGCCGTTTTAGAAAAAACTCAGCTGGCCGTGATCCGGCCTTTGTTTCGCAGGCGCCTCAGGCGGTCTTTCGACGACAACCTGCTCCTGCAGGTCCGCCCCATATTGGCAACCTTGTTGACCTTGTCGGAAACCGGGATAGCCTCGAAGAAATCGCCCTGAGCAGGCTGCATCAGGTCGACCACCTCGCGCGGTTCCTGCGCCTTGCAATCGAGCCAGCGCGAGAAGTCCTCCGGTTTGATGACGACTGGCATGCGATCGTGGATCGCGGAGATGCCCGCATTGGCTGACGTTGTCAGGATCGCACCGGTATCGACCTCCGAGCCATCGGCCGAGGACCATGTCTCCATCAGCCCGGCAAAGGCGACGACCCCGCCCCGGCGCGGCCTGATCCAATAGGCCTGCGGCTTGCCGCCGCTCTCCTTGGAGGGGCGATGCCATTCGTAAAAACCTGAGGCCGGAATAAGCACGCGGCGATGACGCATCGCCGCTCGAAACGAGGCCTTGCCGATCGCGGTCTCGGCGCGCGCGTTGATCAGCAGCGGGAAATCCCTCGGGTCCTTGACCCAACCCGGCGTGAAGCCCCATCGCACGAGGACGGCGCGACGATCGGGCAGATTGCTGCCCCGCTCCCGGCCCTCGCCTGCCATGACCACGAGGATCGGCTGCGTCGGGGCGATGTTGTAACGCGCCGGGAAGTCCTCGAGATCGAGACCGGAGAAGAAGTCGCGCAGGTCGGCGCTGGAACTTGTCAGGGCGAAACGTCCACACATCGTCCTGTCTTTGCAGCCGGCCCGAGTCCGGTCAAGGCGCGTTGCATGCTTTTGCGTGACGGTTTCAGGCGCGCGGCGCAAAGAGGATGACGCTCGCCCCGACAAGGCAGATTAGTCCGCCACCGATATCATAACGATCGGGCACCCGGCCTTCGATCAGCCACAGCCAGGAGAGCGAAGCAAGAATGTAGATGCCGCCATAGGCTGCGAAGGTTCGACCGGCGGCATCGCTCGGCACCAGCGTCAGAAGCCAGGCGAAAAGCGCAAGCGAGATCATGCCCGGCGCCAGCCACCAGATCGGCTTCTCAAGCTTGAGCCATGCCCAGAAGGCGAAGCAGCCGGCGATCTCGAAAACGGCGGCAAACGCGTAAATGATATAGGTCACGCAAAGACCTTTCGAATATTTTTTGCCTCCTTGTTGCACAGATGTCGTTATTTCGCGAACCGCTGCGCAATTTTTGGGGCTTGTCTTGGGAGCTATCCCACAGGAAAATCGGGTCGTCCCGCAGCCGCGATCCGCAATCATCAGCCCGTCAGATCGAATAGGCCGTCACAGCAAGAGCAGCCATGACCTCCACCGCTAAAGCCGCCTCCTCCGCCATTCTCGAACGCGACGGGCGATTCCTTCTGGTATTGCGACGCAACCCGCCCTCTGCCGACATGTATGCCTTTCCCGGCGGCGGCGCCGAGCCGGGCGAAACGCCGGAGCAGACCGCGCTGCGCGAGTTCCGCGAGGAAACCGGCATCTCGGCGCACAATCCGCGGCTGTTCTCTACCTATGACCTCAAGACGCATGGGCCGGATGGCAGCATCAGGAGCCATTTCTTCCTGTCAGTCTTTTGCGTCGACGCCGACCGGGAAATGGTGGCGGAAGCCGCCGACGATGCGGCGGCGCTCGGCTGGTATACGGTAGAGGAGATCCGGCGACTGCCTGTGCCGCAAAGCGTGCTCGAATGCGCGGAACGGCTGGCGGGCGGTGAATAGAAGTGGAAACTTTCAGACGCGCCTTGTTGCCGTCACGCTCAACGTATCAAGTGGAAGCATGATTCCCGTTCGACGCGTTGTCCTGTCCCTGCTCGTGCTTGCCGGGCCCACCATGGCTCAGGGTAAGAATACGGCGCCTGCGCAGGAGGAGATTGCGCCGCCGGTCGCGGGCGTGCCCGTACCCTATGACGACAAGCTGGCGCGGCTCGCCGAAGTGCTGGGTTCGGTGCATTATCTGAGAACGCTCTGCAAGGCGGCGGGCGGCGATGAGTGGCGGGAAGGCATGAAGCAGCTGCTCGATTCGGAAACGGGTAACGAGCCGCAGCGCAAGGAAAGGTTGACCGCGGCCTTCAATCGCGGGTATCGCGCCTTCGCCTCCGTCTATACGGATTGCACCCCGGCGGCCATCGTGGCAGAAGAGCGCTACCGTAACGAAGGTGCAACACTCGCCACAGAAATTACCTCGCGCTTTGGAAATTGACATTTAATTAACCTGTTTTCGCATGCGGACGTGTCGTTTTGGGAAAAGGCTGTTAGTGTTATTAACGGTGCAGTAAGACATGAGAAGTTCTGAGGAAAAGACAATGGAAGCAAGCCTCAACGACATCGACGACATGATCGTCCACGAAAAGATGCAGGCGGCTCTGGAGTACCAGAACGAGGCTTGGGCCGACGGCATGGCCGACGGGATCGAGCCGGAGATCATAGCTGATGCCGCCATCGCGCATGCCCTGCGCGAGACCATCCGATTGCACGGGGAAAACAGCGCCGAAGCTCTGCTCGATTCGCTGCGCGACCGTATGCTTGCCGGCGAATTCTCCGCCAACCGCACCCTGCAATAATTATTCAGAGAGTTCGATGCCCATCGGTAAAGAGAAAGTTTCGCGAATTCGGCTCGCGCCGGTGTTGCTTGCGTTCAGCCTTGCCGCCGGCAACGCCCTCCTCGCGCCCTCGGCCTATGCGCTTTCCGAACTCCATAAGATCCCCGGCCAAGCCCCCAGCGAGGCGCCGCCCGCACAGGGAAGTGCTGAGGGGGAGAACCAGCCCCAGGGCACCACCCCCGGCGTTCCCATGGCCGAGCCGCTGGTCAACAGCCAGAACAGTGAGGGCGTCGACAAGACGCCGGGCGCCCAGGACGCATCCAAGCCGGTCGAGGTAATTTACGACATCAACAAGGCGCCCGAGCCGGTTCGCAAAATGCGCCAACAGATTGTCGAGGCCGCCGCCTCCGGCGATCTCGAACGGTTGCGACCGCTGATGGGCACTGGCAAAGACCAGACGCAGGTGACGGTGGGTGAAGCAACCGACGACCCGATCGGCACCCTGAAAGATCTCTCCGGCGATCCCGACGGAGATGAAATTCTAGCCATCATGCTCGATATCGTCTCAACCGGTTTCGTTCATGTCGGCCAAGGCACAGCCGACGATATGTATGTCTGGCCCTATTTCGCCGAGAAGGATCTGAAGTCGCTGACACCGCCGGAGCGAGTCGAGCTGTTGCGCATCGTGACCGCCGGCGACCTTTCCGACATGCAGGAATTCGGTGGCTATAATTTCTACCGCCTTGGCATTACGCCTGACGGCAAGTGGAAGTTCTTCACAGCGGGCGACTGAAGCCGCCTCGCACGCGCCTTCCGCATGTCGCATGACCTTGCGATCCACTCCACGAAGTCATACCTCTGAGCGACGACCAACGCGACAGGTTCCGCCATGCCAGCCGTATTCCTGAAAGACCGCTCACTGTTCTCCGTCGGCGGCGCGGACGCCCAATCTTTCCTGCAGAACCTGATCACCACCGATATTGTTTCGCTTGCGCCCGATGAGGCGCGGCCTGGAGCACTGCTGACGCCGCAGGGGAAGATCCTCTTCGACTTCATGGTCTGGCGGGACTGCAACGGCTACCTGGTTGAAACGGATGCGGCCCAGCTCGAAGGGCTGGCGAAGCGGCTGACGATGTACAGGCTGCGGGCCGCCATTACGTTTACGCCTCAGCCTGAGAATGGCATTACCGTTTGCTGGGGCGAGGATGCCGATCGCATCGGAGGTGCCCGAGACAGCCGCTTCGCCAAGGCGGGTGTCCCGCTGCGCCGCCGGGCAGGAAAGCATGGCGATGATGCGCCGTCACTCTATGAGAGCTTGCGCATCCGCCACGGTATCGTCACCTCTGGATCCGACTTTGCCCTGCAGGACGCCTTCCCGCATGACGTGCTGATGGATCTGAACGGCGGCCTCTCCTTCAAGAAAGGCTGCTATGTCGGCCAGGAGGTCGTCTCGCGCATGCAGCACCGCGGCACTGCGCGCCGGCGCGTTGTCACCGTGTCCGCCGCTACGGCCTTGCCTCTAGCGGGCACGGAGATCACCGCCGCCGGCAAGCCGGTGGGGACACTCGGTTCGGTCGAGGGCGGCAGCGGGCTTGCGATCGTGCGAATCGACCGCGCCGGTGCTGCAATGGCGGAAGGCACGCCGCTGCTGGCCGGCCAAACGCCGGTTTCTCTCGCCCTGCCGCAATGGTCCGGCCTTGTCTTTCCCACCAGCGCAGACGAGGCCAGCGCGTGACGGCCAAAGCTCCGCGTGCCTGGCAACGCATGCTGTCCGGGCGCAGGCTCGACCTGCTCGACCCCTCGCCGCTCGATGTCGAACTCGCCGATATCGCCCATGGTCTCGCACGCGTAGCACGCTGGAACGGCCAGACGTCGGGCGATCATGCCTTTTCGGTGGCGCAGCACAGCCTCGTCGTCGAAGATATTTTCCGCCGTTTCAACAATGCGCGGCCGGAGGAATGTCTGATGGCGCTGCTCCATGACGCGCCTGAATATGTGATCGGCGACATGATCTCGCCGTTCAAATCCGTGGTCGGTGGCGGCTATAAGGCGGTGGAAATGCGGCTGGAGGCCGCCGTGCACCTGCGCTTCGGCCTGCCGCCTCACCCATCGCGCGATCTCAAGGACAGGATCAAGAAGGCGGACACGATCGCGGCCTATTTCGAGGCTACGGTACTTGCCGGCTTCACGCCCGCCGAGGCGCAGAAATTCTTCGGCCAGCCTCGCGGCATCAGCAAGGAGATGTTGCTGATCGAACCTTTGCCGGCGCTGGAAGCCCAGCGGCTGTTCTGCGAGCGCTTTGCGGCGATCGAGGCCGAGCGGGGGATGGTATCGTGAGCTTGATCGTCGTCGCGCCGCTCTCGCGCATCGCCGAAATGGCGGTGCGCCACAAGGCGCGTGACATGATCAGCCTGATCGCCAAAGAACAGGCCTTTCATCGGCCGGGTGTGATCGCGCCCGATCGTCACCTGACGCTTTCGATGAACGACATCACCTTCAAGGGCACGGGCGGTCTCGTGGCGCCTGACGAAACGCATGTACAGGCGATCATCGAGTTTGCCGCATCGTGGCGGCAGGAGACCCCGCTGCTCATCCATTGCTGGATGGGCGTGTCGCGATCACCGGCCGCGGCACTCATCGCCGCTCTGTCGATCGCGCCGGATCAGGACGAGGAAGAGCTTGTCCGTCGGCTGCGCGCCGCTTCACCTTTCGCAACTCCGAACACCCGGCTGATCGAGATCGGTGACACCTTGCTTAGCCGCGGCGGCCGGCTGGTTGCGGCGGTAAGGGCGATCGGGCGTGGCGCCGATGCGGACGGCAATGCGCCCTTCCTGCTGGCGATCCGGAACCCTGCCTGCGGTTGACGCTGCTGGCGTCTGCTCCATCTTGGCCTCGACCTCGCAATCTCCATAGGGCCAGATCATGGAACAACAAGCAGCCGATGTCCTTCTCGCCACCCGCACGGCACTCAGCCAGGCAAGCGCACTTGCAGTCCAATATTCCTTCTCCATTCTCGGGGCGTTGATCCTGCTCGTCATCGGCTGGACGCTGGCCGGCTTTGTCAGCCGCTGGGCCTATGAGGGCCTGTCACGCATCCATGGCATCGACGAGACACTGGCGCGATTCTTCACCAATGTGGTGCGTTATGCGCTTCTGATTCTGGTGTTCATCACCGTGCTCGGCCAATTCGGCGTCCAGACCGCCTCGATCATCGCCGCCCTCGGCGCAGCCGGCCTGGCGATCGGGCTGGCGCTGCAAGGGACGCTGCAGAATATCGCGGCCGGCATCATGCTCCTGATCCTCAGGCCGTTCCGGGTCGGCGAATATATCGAAACCAGCAGCGTGGCCGGCACGGTGCGCGAGGTCGGATTGTTTGCGACAGAACTCAGAACCGGCGACGGGCTCTATCGGCTGGCGCCGAATTCAACGCTGTGGAACACGCCGATAACCAACTTCAGCCGTGAGCCTACGCGGCAGAACGACTTGAAAATCAACATTTCTCGTGAAGACGACCTCGATCAGGCGATGGAGACGTTGATGGGCATAGCCAAAGGAAACCCAAGGGTGCTGCCGTCACCGGCACCCAGCGTTTTCATCGACGCGCTCGGTGAGAGCACGATTTCGCTAACGCTACGTTACTGGGCAAAGACCGGTGACTGGTGGCAGGTCAGCCGCGATATGGTGAAGCGGGTAAAACTTGCCTTGGACGAAAGGGGCGATCCAGCCGCTGTGCGGGACGGTGGAAATTCCGCGCTGGGAAAAAGGTCCAACGGCACGGCGGCGGAAGAGCCAACACGGCAGTGAACCATTGCAGCGCGGGGCGATCGTCGGCCTATTCGACCACTCCGCAAGCAAGTCTTTCACCGGCGCCGCCGGAAGGCTGACTGCGATAATCATCGGAATTGGCGTGCACCATCAATGCGCGGCCGCGAATGCCATCTTTCTTGCCATCGAGCGTGACCATGCCATCGAAGATCTGAGCTCTGAGCACGCCATCCTGTCCAACATACTGGTTGGGCATGTCGCCGGCATGCGGCCCCTTAGCGGCGAGAATGCCGTGTTCGGCAGAGCCCGGGTTGAAATGACCGCCTGCCGATTCGTAATGGCTCGCCGCGTCGCAGCGGCCGGTTTCGTGAACATGAAAGGCCACCCATTTATTCGCCGGCAGCCCCGATATCTCCACTTCGATCAGAACGCCGCCATTGGCGGCGGCCGTCAGTTGGGCCCGACCATTTTCCTTGCCGTCCTCGCCGACGAAATTGGCGACCGCCGTCTGCTTGTCCTGGGCACTTGCCGGCAAGGCAAGGGCCAGCAGGCTCAGGGCGGCGATGATGCGCATGGTTTTCATGGTGATCTCCTTCCGTCCGGATATCCTTCTGAACGTCTCAGCCCGGAAGGTGTTCCTCTGCGGAGCATCCAACGAGAAAAGCCGACCAACGGGCCGGCTTCAGATCACGTGAACGATGCTATCGTCAGGCGACGGCGTCGAAATCGAACTGGCCGTAGGTGTTGCGGTAGAGATCGTCGGATTGGCTGCCAGTCGCAGACGCGCTCTGCTGCAGCGGATAGGGCACGGCGATGCTGCTTGTCGTGCCGCTGTCGTGGGTATCCATCATCAGCGCAATCAGGCTGCCGGAAAATTTGGGCTGAGTCTCGCTGCCCATGTCTTCCTCCAGGAGTTCCTTGATGATGCCTGGCTTCTCATCGGCGGCACGTTCGCCGCGGCTCAATACGCCGTCGCCGTTTAGATCTAGCCGTGAAAGTGTCGCAAGATACGCATATGACGTGTCTGAAACGGATGTGGTGCGGGTCATACAAACCTCCATTCACCGCCTTTTGCCGGTGGTGTTTGTACGCAATACGAAGGGGAAATCACTGTTGACTCGGTGGTTAAACTGATTTGCGCAGTGCGTCAATAAGTTGTTAACTACTCGTTAACAATGGTTGACAGAAATTAACGGAGCGCGCTCGAACCGGGTTTCCGCCGCTGCCCGCCCCGGTATTCCAGTAATTTCCAATATGGAGAGCAACCTGTCTGACGACGTGCACCTCTGCTGCACTGCAACCGAATATTAATCCGCCCGCTCCAAAATAGTCATCAGGCATTACCCGTACGTCACTCATAAAAATTGATTTCAATGGTTTCTCTTAGAAAGGTTTTCATGTCCGATATTTTGAGGCACGTCCATCAGACGCGGACGGCTCTTGCCGTCAGCCAAGATGCTTTCCCATGAAGGCTGAAGCGCTCTTCTGGCGGCAATGCACAGAGGCTGTCATGGCCGACGGATCAATTGACGCGCAGCGTCTGATGGAGCTGGTGATCGCAACCTACCGCGGCCATGAAAGCGACTATGATGCAATCGAGAGAAGTGCGGAAACCCTTCAAAAGGAAAACCAGACGCTGAGAGGGAATCTATCGGCGCTCAGTCAAGCGTTCGACGGACAGAAAAAACTCTTCGAGATCGTCCTGAACAACCTGCCGCTCGGCCTCAGCGTTTTCGACGCCGGCCAGCGGCTGACGCTTTACAATATCCGCTTCCCTCAGCTCTTCGGCCTGACGCCGGAAGATATCGCCGCGGGCGCGACGATTGCCGAACTCATCGGCAAAATGCGCGGCAACGAAAGCACCGCCTCCAAAAGCGTCCGGCAGACAGCACGACCTTCCATCGCCAAGGCAGAAAGCAGCAGCATCCGCCGACGCGAATGGCAGATGCATGATGGCCGCATCATTCAAAGCGTGGTGACCATCCTCTCCGACGGCAGCAGCATCGCCATTCATGCCGATATCACCGAGGATCGAAAGGCCGCCCAGCGCATCACCTATCTCGCCCATCACGATCCCCTGACGGGTCTTCCCAATCGGATGTATTTCCGCGAGCAGGTCGATGCGACGCTCGCCGAGCGCAAGCCGCACGAGCAGATCGCCCTCGTCTATCTCAATCTCGACCGCTTCAAATCGATCAACAACACGATCGGCGTATCGGTCGGCGACAAGATCCTGCAGCAGGTTGCGGAGCGCATCCGAGCTTCGGCTGGATCGGAAAACACGCTGGCGCGCCTCGGTTCGGACGAATTCGCCATCCTGCAGACGGGTAAGCAGCAGCCTAAAAACGTGACGGCGCTGGCCGACCAAATCCGCCGCGCGCTTTCCGAGCCGTTCCTGAACGGCGAGAAGCAGGTGACGCTCAGCGTCTCCATGGGTATTGCAATCGCTCCTGAGAACGGCGGGGAAACCGATATCCTGCTGAAAAATGCCGGCGTGGCGCTGTCGCATGCCAAGGCGGACGGACGCAAGCGCGAGCGCTTCTTCACCGGCGAAATGGAAGCGCAGATGCAGTTGCGCCATGCGCTGGAGGCAGATCTTCGAGCCGCCGTCGAGAACGGGGAATTCGAGCTGCATTACCAGCCGCTTTACGATCTTGCCGAGCGGCGGATCTGCGGTTTCGAAGCGTTGATCCGCTGGAACCATCCGTTCCGAGGCCGAGTGCCGCCGATGGATTTCATTCCGCTTGCCGAGGAGGTCGGCCTCGTCGTCGATATCGGCCGCTGGGTTTTACGCCAGGCCTGCAGGGATGCGGCCCAATGGCCGGAAAACATCAAGGTCGCAGTCAATGTTTCGGCGATCCAGTTCCGCAGCGGCAACCTGACGCAGGACGTCAGCGAAGCGCTTGCCGCCGCCGGGCTGTCGCCATCGCGGCTCGAACTGGAAATCACCGAGAGCGTGCTGATGGAAAACCTCAGCGAGGTGCTGCCGATCCTGCATGCCCTGAAGGACCGCGACATCCGCATCTCGATGGACGATTTCGGCACCGGATATTCCTCGCTGAGCTATCTCTCCAGCTTTCCCTTCGACAAGATCAAGATCGACAAATCCTTCGTCAACGACATCGTCGACAGCAAGGAAGCGCATGCGATCATGCGCGCGATCATCCTGCTCGGCGATGCGCTCGGCATGCGCGTCACCGTCGAAGGCGTCGAGACGGCGGCCCAGCTGACGCTGCTCGAAAGCGAGGAATGCGACGAGATCCAGGGCTATCACATCAGTCCGCCGCGCCCGGTCCGTGACGTGCCCCATCTTCTCTCCCCGCCGCCGAAGAGCAGCGGCGCGACAGCTTTTCAGACGCTCGAGCGCTGACCTCCCTCGATTGCGACTCGCACGTTGAGCCGCTACAAACCGGCTTCGAGATCTCCGTTTTTCGTAGCGGCGTCTTCCTGTGAAGCTCCCTTTGCTTTCGGCCGGCGCTCTTCGACGTCTTTCTTCCGACAAGAGGTGGCACAATGTTCGAGGCCGAAGCCTTCTCCCCTCATGAAACGCTCGCAGCGGCGCTGATCGCACACGCCGCCGAAGGCGACGACGGCTCACACGATCTTGCCCATATCTTGCGCGTCTTCAGGAACGCCATGCGCATCCATGCGGGAGAAGGCGGAGATGGGCGCATCCTTGCCGCCTCCGTGCTGCTGCACGACTGCGTCGCCGTCGAGAAGAACTCACCCTTGCGGGCAAAAGCATCGGCCTTGGCGGCGGAAAAGGCTTCAGTGATCCTTTCCGAACTCGGCTGGAGCGAAGCGGATATCGAAGCCGCGGCCCACGCCATCACCGCTCATAGTTTTTCCGCCGGGGTGGCGCCGCAGACGCTCGAGGCGATGATCCTGCAGGATGCCGACCGGCTGGACGCGATCGGCATGGTCGGCGTCGCACGCTGCTTCTATATCGGCGGACGAATGGGATCGGGACTCTACGATCCCTTCGACCCCGCGGCAACGAACCGGCCCTTCGACGACAAGCGTTATGCCATTGACCACTTCCAGACGAAGCTGTTCAAACTGGCGGAGGGATTCCAGACCGAGACCGGCCGCCGGATTGCGGCCGCCCGCGACAAGAGCCTGCGCGATTTTCTCGCGGCGTTCATGGATGAAATCTAGAGAACTATATCCAGGGAGAACGGCATGCGCATCAGCGACCTCTTCATATACCCGCTCAAGAGCGCTCGCGCCATTGCGCTGCCCGCCGCCGATATTGGCGCCGAGGGGCTTGCCGGCGACCGGCGGGCGATGATTACCGATTTGAACGGTCACTTCATCACCCAGCGCGAACTGCCGGACCTCGCGCGCATCGATATCCGTCCGGAACCCGGCGCCTTTCGGCTGCTGATGCAGGGAAAGTCTGAGCTAGCGGTGCCTCCGCCTCGGCCTGAAGTCCGCATGGATGTGACCGTATGGAAATCGACCGTCAGCGCCGCGGTCGCCGATCCCGACAGCAACAGGCAGCTTTCCGAATGGCTCGGCCGCGAGGTGCGGCTGGTCTTCTTCGACGGGCAGGCACGGCGGACGGCGAACGCCGAATGGGCCGGCGAAGGCTCGCCCGTCACCTTTACCGACGGATACCAGATCCTGGTGACGACGACGGGCTCACTGAAGGCGCTGAATGCCGATCTCGCCGCGCATGGCGAAGGCAGCGTCGGAATGGAACGTTTCCGTCCGAACATCGTCATAGACATCGATGAGGCATGGCCGGAGGATCGCTGGGCGGCGATCGAAATATCAGGCGTTCGTTTCGATCTCGTCAAACCTTGCTCCCGCTGCATCATGACGACGCAGGACCAGTTGACCGGTTCACGCGAGGGGCCGAACCCGATGCCGGCCATGGGTCGCATCCGCATGTCTGCCGACCGGCGTGTGCCAGGGCCGCTCTTTGGCTGGAACGTCACGCCTCGCGGCAGCGGACGGATCGCCATCGGCGACGAGGTGAAGATCATCGAGGCGCGGCCGGAGGGCTGGGCGATGAAGGTTCGCGCACGAGAGTAGGTTGAATTGCGGAAGGGCTGAGGGCGCTTTGTCCCTTATACATCGCAACATTCTCCCTCATTGCTGTGACAGGCACAGGAATGAGGGAGCGTGGGGAGAGTTTCACCGTCTCTCACCCATGCCGAGTGCGGCATCGATAGCCGCCATGACGTCAGCCGACAGCGGTCCCTTTTCCAGTGCGCCGGCATTTTCCTCCACCTGGCTGATGGTGCGGAAGCCCGGAATGGGGAAAGTGCGCGGCGACCTCGCCAGGAGCCAGGCGAGAGCCCCCTGTGTCAGCGTGCGGCCGCCTGACGTCAGGAGATCGCGGACGGCATCGAGCCTTGCGGAAAATTCCGGAGCCATGCGCCCGTCCTTGAAATAGACCATCCAGGGGAGTGCCGCGCCGCGGACATCCTTGGCGCCTACCGCCTTGTCGGCGGTGAACTTGCCGGTGAGCAGCCCCATGGCCAGCGGACCGCGATTGATGGAAATCAGACCCTTCCCTTCGATCACAGCGATCATCTCCGGCACCGGATCGAAGACGTTCATCGTATGCTGGACCGAGACAAAGCCGGCGCGGTCGGCATGGCGGGCGGCGCGATCGGGAAAATCGGTGCTCCAGCCGAATGCGTCGATCTTGCCTTCGGCTCGCAGCGCCTCCAGCGTATCGAAGACAGCATCCGACTGTTCCAGCGGAAAATCATTGATGTGAAACTGCAGCAGATCAAGGCGATCGCGCTTGAGTCGGCGCAGCGATGTCTCGACCGAGCTGCGAATGAACGCCTCATCGGCGAAGGCCCCAATTGCCTGCTTCGTCTCCGGATCGGTCGCGAAGCCGAATTTGGTGGCGACGATGATGCCGTCACGATTGCCGACCGCCCGGCCGAGCACCTCTTCCGAGTGGCCGGCGCCGTAGTTCGAGGCGGTATCGAAGAAGCGGATGCCGAGCGCGATGGCGCGATCGATCGCTTCGACGGATTCATTGTCGTCGACTTCGCCCCAACCAAGCGGCGTGTCACCAGCGAAGAAAGGGCCGCCGATTGCCCAGCACCCCATGCCGAGGCGCGGGATTTCGCGACCGTTCCAGAGCGTGATCGTCGTCGGTGATGCGGTCTTGGTCAGCATGGAATCCTCCTTGATTGGCAATCAAGAGATAGGAGCCACCGATCAGCGGGTAAACCGCCAAATCCGGAGGATATTTTGCAGCAGTAAAAAATCAGGTCAGGCGGGGACGCCGTTCGGATCGGAAAGCGTCCGCGAGGCTGGATCAAGCGCCCTGAGCGCGGCCCGCACGAAACCGTCACGGGCTGCCGCAGCCTCGATGCCGCGCGGCTCGTAAACATGGCGATGCAGGAAGAACCCGGTCAGACGGAACGCGGCAGCAAGGCTGTCGAAGTCCGCCGCGTGATTGCCTTCGACACCGAGGAAGGGCGGCAGGACCAGCATCTTGTCGGCCCACGGCGCCCCGGCGCTACGGCTCACGGCGCGGCCGGACTTCGGCGAGACATAGACGAGATCAGAGCGGGCGCCGGTCGCCGCGCATTCGGCAAGATCGAGCCCGAAGCCGAGATCGTTCAGCACCGCCAGCTCGAAACGCACGAAAAGCTCACCGGCATCGGCGGGGTTGTGCAGATGATCGAGGATCACCTCCAGCGCGTCGAAGAGATGCGGATGCGGGTCTCGCTCCGGCAGCAGCCGCAGCAGAGCGCCCATCGCCTGGACCCCGTAGACGGCGGTCGCCGTTTCAATCAGACGGGCGGCGCGCAGCGTCACAGGCTCGACGCGGAATTCGCCGAGATGTTCGTCGAGCCGGGCGCGCCAGACGACCTCGACGGCATTGCCCGGCTGCAGCACCGGCTGCATGGCGCGCGAACGGCCGGAACGCACCAGGCCGAGGTGACGGCCGCGACCACGCGTCATAACCTCGGCGATGACGCTCGTCTCGCCGTGGCGTTTGACACCCAGAATGATTGCCTGGTCCTGCCACTGCATAAGAAGTTCCTGCGGCCGATTACCTTATCGTAGCGCATAAATCGGGAAACCGGAATCGATTTCCCGAAGGATTGCCCGCAGTTTCAAAGCGATAGCATCAGGCGCTCTCAAGCAGATCCCGTGTCCATGACGGACTACGTTAGGCCGCAGCCGGCAGAAGCCTCTGCAGGAATTCGCGCATCGCCTTTTCGTCGAACGGCTTCACCAGCAGCGGTATGTGCTGAAGGTCGCACGGGAAGTCACGTATATCGGAATAGCCACTGACAAAACCGAAGGGGATGCCGGCATCGAGAAGATGGCGGGCAAATCCGAAACTCATGCCCTCGCCGAGGTTGACATCGAGAAGAGCGAAATCATACGTCTCCGCAGCGATGGCGGCTCTTGCCTGATCGAGACTGCCGACAATATCGATGCTCTCGACACCGGCCATGCGCAGGATATCCTCCGCCTCCATCGCGATGATCAGACTGTCCTCGAGAACCAAAACACGGAGTGCGTTCATGCTTCCGCGCCACTCGTCGGGCGCTTTTCGCAGCGCCTTGGCCCTTTCGCCAACATCATTGCCCTCCGGTGCCCCGCATGGCACGCTATCGGTGAATTGCGCCACCAGTTCTGAATAAACCATTTTTCTGCCCGGTCGATAAGAATCAAAATCGGAGGAAAGATGACGACCGACCTTATTTTCCGAAAAGCTTAACTGCATTTAAAAAAGACATAGGCCATCGGGCTAAATGAAGGGACGCTTGCCCTCCCCAAGTCCTTCCCAACCGGCGATCGCCATTAACTCCTCACCGTTTTGAACTTCGCAGCCGCGTTCCTGCCAGCGGATCAAACCGCGTTCTCCAAGCTTTCTCAGCGTCTTGTTGGTGTGAACGATGGAAAGACCGAGAGTGTCGGCGATGTGCTGTTGAGTGATGGGGATGAATTTGCGGCCGTTGAAGAGATCGAGCTTCCTGCCGCGCTCATACAAGAAAGCGATCAGATAGGCCGCTCTTTCCAATGCAGTGCGACGGCCGATGGAGAGGAGATGCTCATCCAATATTCGTTCTTCGCGCGCGGCAATCCACGTGATGTCGAAGGCGAGCGAAGGATGTTTGTTGTAGAGCGTCATCAGCCGGTCGCGCTCGAAGACGCAAAGGGAAACGGGCGACAGCGCTTCGATGGAATGCTGCATTTCGCCGGCGATCGTTCCCTGAAGACCGATCAGGTCGCCCGGCATGATGTAATTCAGAATCTGGCGGCGCCCGTCCTCCAGCATCTTGTAGCGGAAGCCCCAACCGGACAGCACGGTGAAAAGATGAGCGCTGTGGGCGCCTTCGACAAGAATGGTGGAGCCGGCATCGACGGCAAGCTCGCCGCGTTTGAAACGTGAAACAAATTCCAGCTCGTCTCGGCTGAACTCCCTGAAATGCGGCAGAGGCCGCAATGGACATAATTCGCAAGGGGTCTTGAATGAATGGATGCGTCTCGACGTCGCCATGCCTGCCCCGCGGTCGCGCAAACGACGGCCCGTCTGGCCGCCGTTGACCGAGGAATGCGCAAAGCTCGGATTCGTTCCGCAACGAGACGGATTTTTTCCTAAGAAACAAGGGGCTGGAGGCTGCTCGATAAAATCGTTGCCGTCCTTATTTAGGGAATTCGAGGCCCATTTCGCGGAACCGCTCGGGGTCATCACCCCAGTTCTCGCGGACCTTGACGAAGAGGAAGAGATGGACCGGCTGCTCTAATATTTCCGACAATTCCTTGCGGGAGGCGGTCGAGATCGCCTTGATGGTTTCGCCACCTTTGCCGAGGGCGATCTTCTTCTGGCTATCACGCTCGACATAGATCACCTGCTCGATCCGAACCGAGCCATCCTTACGCTCTTCCCACTTTTCCGTTTCGACATGCGAGGAATAGGGAAGCTCCTGGTGCAGACGCAGGAACAGCTTTTCGCGGGTAATCTCCGCGGCGAGCTGACGCATGGGGAGATCGGAGATCTGGTCTTCCGGATAGTACCACGGCCCCTCCGGCAAGGTGGTGGCCAGATAGTCCATGACATCGTCGCAACCAGAACCGGTTTCGGCCGAGATCATGAAAGTGCGATCGAAAGCAATCTTCTCATTGGCGGCGGCGGCCAGCGCCAGCAGATCCTCGCGGTTGACGCGGTCGATCTTGTTCAGCACCAGGATCTTCGGCTGCTGGACTTCCTTCAGGCCCTCGAGGATGGCTTCGGCGTCGCCGCGCAAACCGCGCTCGCTGTCGATCAGCAGCATGATCAGATCGGCATCCTTGGCGCCGCCCCAGGCAGAAGTCACCATGGCTCGGTCGAGCCGACGGCGCGGCTTGAAGATGCCGGGCGTATCCATGAAGACGATCTGGGCATTGTCATGAATGGCAATGCCGCGGACGATCGCGCGCGTCGTCTGCACCTTGTGACTGACGATCGACACCTTGGCGCCGACGAGGCGGTTCACCAGCGTCGACTTGCCGGCATTAGTCGGCCCGATCAGCGCAACGAAACCCGAATGTGTCGGACCATTGGCTTCTACGGCAGCTTCGGCCGCGATATCTTCTTCTTGTGTCATTGTCCCGTCAGTTTCCGGCAGACGATTGCTGCCAAATGCCTTCACGCTCGAGCATCTTGGTCGCCGCAACCTGTTCGGCGGCACGCTTCGACCGCTCTACGCCGGTTTCCGGCTTTATGCCAGCAACTTCTACCGTCACCTTGAAGCGCGGATCATGATCCGGTCCGCTGCGTTCATCAACCCGATAGATCGGTGTGACGCCGAATTTCGCGTGTGACCATTCCTGCAGCTCGGTCTTGGCATCGCGCTTGGCGCCGTCGGCCCTGACCGCCCTGCCCTGCCAATAGCGCAGGATGAACCGGCGGGCGACTTCGAGACCGCCATCGAGATAGATCGCGGCGATCAGGCTCTCGACGACATCGGCGCGCACATTCATCATGCGCTTGCCGGTCAATTTCTTCACATCGGCGCCGGTGCGGATATAAAGGTGGAGATTGAGTTCGTCGGCGACTGCTGCACAGGTTTCGGCGCTGACGAGCTGGTTGAGGCGAACCGAGAGCTCGCCTTCCCCGGCCGTGCCGAAGGTGCGGAACAGAAGCTCGGCGATGCAGAGCCCGAGGACCCTGTCGCCGAGAAACTCCAGCCGTTCGTAGTTGCCGCCCTTTTCGGTACGGGCGCTGGCATGGGTCAGTGCCCGGTCCAGGCGTGCCTTTTCGGCGAAGTCATGGCCGATCAGGCTTTCGAGCTTTGCGCGATCCGCCGCAGAAAGCGTCTGCGCCTTACTCATTCAACGACCTTGAAAAGGCGGTCCCAGCGCATGTTGGTCGGCCACTTCCAGATTTCGCGGAAAGACGTGTCGTTGCCGAGCGAGAAGAAGATGACGCTGGCGCGACCGACAAGATTTTCAGCCGGCACGAAGCCGACGTCGAAGCGGCTGTCGAGCGAGTTGTCGCGGTTGTCGCCCATCATGAAATAATGGCCTTCCGGCACGATGAACTCGCGGGTGTTGTCGCCGCGCGAGACCGGCGACTGGTCGAGCGTGTCGTAAGTCTTGCCGTTATCAAGGGTTTCGCGGAATACTGGTACGTCCTCGCCCGGATCGAGCTTGTAGTCCGAGGTGAAACTGCCATCCGCCGCCTTCGGAACCGGCTTGCCGTTGACGTAGAGGACGCCGTCGGTGACCTGGATATGGTCGCCAGGCAGGCCGATGCAGCGCTTGATATAATCGACATCGGGATTCGGCGGGAAGCGGAAGACGACGATATCGCCGCGCTTCGGATCGGAGCCGAAGATGCGGCCGCTGAAGAGATCAGGCGAGAAGGGCAGCGAATACTTCGAATAGCCGTAAGCGAACTTATTGACGAAGATATAATCGCCGACGAGCAGCGTCGGCATCATTGAACCGGACGGAATGGTAAAGGGCTGGAACAGCACGGTTCTGATCACCATCGCCAAAATCAGCGCCTGAATGATGACCTTGATGTTTTCCCAGAGGGCGTTCGGCTTGGTATCGACTTTTTCGGACACGCAGTCTTATTCCTTCAAGACGCCGTAAAGGCGCAATTCTTTCTGCCGTTCTCTCTAGCGGCTTCGGCCGGTTGCGGCAATGGCGACAACATGAAAAGCGACGAGAGGTCGCGTTGAAACGCTTCCGTGGTCGCGTTGAAACGCTTCCGTGGTCGCGATCAAACACTCCCGGGGTCGCGTTGAAACGCTTCTGCGGTCGCTACCAAACGCTCCCGGGGTCCCGTTGAAACGCTCCCCGGGGTCGCCATCATGGCCTTTCGGGCAACGCCTCGATGATAACGAAGGCCTGCGCCAAGGGATAATCATCGGTTATTGTCAAATGAATGGCGGGTCTATGGCCCCCGGGCAGCATCGCTTCCAGGAGCGCGGCGGCGGTACCGGTCAGTTGCATGGTCGGCTTGCCGCTCGGCAGGTTGACGACGCCCATGTCCTTCCAGAAGACGCCCTGGGCTATGCCGGTGCCGAGCGCCTTCGAGCAGGCCTCCTTGGCGGCGAAACGCTTGGCATAGGATGCGGCGCGGTTTGCCCGGCGGTCGGAACGGGCGCGCTCGATCTCGGTGAAGCAGCGATGAGTGAAGCGCTCGCCGAAGCGCTCGATCGATTTCTCGACACGACGAATGTCGATCAGATCGCTGCCAATGCCGATGATCATGCCGGAACCTTCCGTCGCTCAAGAATTCTGTACCGGTTCATACGCTCGGCATGTCGCTGGCCGCACCCGCCAGGCGCAGACGTGCCCGCTCCAGCAGTCGCGTGCGGCGGCGGGCCTGAAAACCTTTGACGGTGTAGAACGTCAGCGCATCGAGCGCAACGGCGGTTACGATTCCCGGTGGGATGGCGCCGATCAACATCGGCTCCAGCACGGGCTTCCACAATTCGGTGAAGTTCAGCTTGTGAAAGAGCGCGGCGAGATCCACCGCCTGACCGGCCAGATGATCCTCACGGCTGAGCAGCAGATGGCCGATTTCCCAGGTGATACCCCAGATGAAAGGATAGGTCAGCGGATTGCCGAAGGCCGCGCAGCCGAGAGCCGCGGCCACCATATTGCCGGAGAGGAAATAGGTGATGACGAAAGCCATGACGAAATGCACGCCAATGAACGGCGTCCACGAGACAAAGACGCCGGCGGCAACACCGGCCGCAACCGCATGCGGCGAAGCGCTCAGGCGCAGAATGCGCATTGTCAGGTAACGGATCGGGCGAAGGAAACCTTTTCGGGGCCATAGAAGCTCCCGCATCTTTTCCTTGAAACCCGCAGGCTTGCGACGGCGAAACAACATGGCCGCTATTTAGTGCAGTGCACCGGACCATGACAAGAGCGGCAAATGGTACCGCCCGAAACCGCCCCCTTATCTTTCTTGCAAAGGAGCATCTTCATGCCGAGGGGCGCTCATTACCGTAACGTCCCTCACTCGACAAAGTATAAAGGCGGTGTCAGCGATTGCGGAACAGACCGCGATCGACCTGACGCTGACGAAACTCGAGATCGATACGATCCAGCGAGCCGTTCAGATAGGCCATTTCACGTTCCTGCGTGGTCGGCGCGCGAAAGGCGCGAGCGATTTTCCTGATAGGATCAAACATTACCTTGTCTCATCTTCTGTTTACGTTTTCGATGACGAGAAGATAGTCCCGGCAAAGGTTAATTACCACCGCCGCAACATGGACACAGCTATGCGCTCAACGCATTCCTTGCCTTATTGCTGCGCCGTCGCGAGTACAGACCGATCATAAAATGTGCATTTTGGTCGATCAGCTCCATGGCAGGCCTAACAAAAGCCTACTCATAGAGCCGCCGGACCGTAGCGATGCAATCCAGGTCCTTCATCTGGGCGAGCAATTGGTTGAGCTGCCGCAGGTCCCACACCTCGACTTCGAGCATCATCTCGGTGAAATCGGCAGCCACGCGCACCGTGTTCAGCATGCGAATATTGACGTCGAGCCCGGCCACGGTCTGGGCGACCTTGGCAAGCGTGCCGGGCTCATTCAATGCATTCACCATGATACGCGCCATGAAACGCGACTTGTTGGCCTCGTCGAGATCCCAGCGCACGTCGATCCAGCGATCGGGTTGATCGTCGAAACGCTGCAGGCTCGGCGACTGGATCGGATAGATGGTAATGCCCTTGCTCTGATCCATGATGCCGACGATGCGGTCGCCGGGCACGGCGCCGGTCGAGGCGAACTTGACGTCGACATTGCCGGACAGGCCGCGGATCGGGCCGACATCGACATCGGCATCGAGTTCCGAATGGCCGCCTTCGGCCCCTGTTTTAGCCTTTCCGGGAATCTTGAAGATCATGCCCGCAGCGCTGCGGACGTTGAACCAGCCGTCATCGCCGGAAGGCTTGACGGTGACGCGCTCGTCCTGGTGATCAGGATAGACGGCGCGCAGCACGTCGAGCGAGGACATCTCGCCGCGACCGACGGCGGCGATTGCATCCTCGACATCTTTCTGGCCCAGACGGTGCAGTGCCGGCTTCATCGCCTCGCGCGAGAAAATCTTGCCGGCCCGGTTGAAGGTGCGCTCGAGAATGCGGTGGCCGAGGCCTGCATATTGCTTGCGGATCGCCATGCGGGTGGCGCGGCGGATGGCAGCCCGCGCCTTGCCGGTGACGACGATTTCTTCCCACGCCGCCGGCGGAACCTGCACGCCGGAGCGGATAATCTCGACTTCGTCGCCATTCGCCAGCCGCGTCACCAGCGGCATGATGCGGCCGTTGATCTTGGCGCCCACCGTCGTGTCGCCGATATTGGTGTGCACCGCATAGGCGAAATCGATCGGGGTGGCACCACGCGGCAGGGCAATCAGCTTGCCCTTCGGCGTGAAGCAGAAGACCTGATCCTGAAAGAGTTCGAGCTTGGTGTGCTCAAGGAATTCCTCCGGGCTGTCACCTTCGGCGAGCGCCTCGATCGTATGGCGCAGCCAGGAATAGGCATTGGATTCGCGCGAAAGAATGTCGCCATCGGCATTGGTGGCGCCATCCTTGTAGAGCGTGTGGGCGGCGATGCCGAACTCGGCGATTTCGTGCATGCGCTTCGTGCGGATCTGCAACTCGATGCGCTGGCTGGAGGGGCCGACGATGGTGGTGTGGAGCGAACGGTAATCGTTCTGCTTCGGCGTCGAGATATAATCCTTGAACCGGCCGGGCACGACGCGCCAGCGCGTATGGACGATGCCGAGCGCCCGGTAACAGGATGGAATGTCCTCGACGATCAGACGGAAGCCGTAGACATCGGAAAGCTGTTCGAAGGAGAGCGACTTCGACTGCATTTTGCGAAAGACCGAATAGGGCTTCTTCTGCCGGCCCTTGACATAGGCGCTCGTCAGGCCGCTTGCGACCAGCAGGTCGCGCAATTCGGCCTCGATCTTCTTGACGATGCCTTCGTTGCGCTTGGAGAGCTCTTCCAGCCTTTTCGTGACGGTTTCGTAGGCCTCCGGGTTCATGTGCCGGAAGGAAAGCTCCTCGAGTTCCTCGCGCATATCCTGCATGCCCATGCGGCCGGCGAGCGGCGCATAGATTTCCATCGTCTCCTCGGAGATGCGGGCACGCTTGTCGGCCGACATGTGATCGAGGGTACGCATATTGTGCAGGCGGTCGGCGAGCTTGACGAGCAGCACCCGCACGTCATCTGATATGGCGAGCAGCAGCTTGCGCAGGTTCTCCGCCTGCTTGGCCTTCTTGGTGACGAGATCGAGCTTCTTGATCTTCGTCAGCCCCTCGACCAGGCGGCCGATGTCCTCACCGAAGAGTTCGTCGATTTCGGCGCGCGTCGCCGTCGTATCCTCGATCGTGTCGTGCAGAAGGGCGACCGCGATCGTCGATTCATCGAGATGCATATCGGTCAGGATGGCAGCGACCTCGAGCGGATGGGAAATATACGGGTCGCCGCTCGCGCGTTTCTGCTGGCCATGTTTCTGCATGGCGTAAACATAGGCCTTGTTCAGCAGTGCTTCATTGGCATCGGGCTTGTATTGCTGAACCCGCTCCACGAGCTCGTACTGCCGCATCATTCCAAAGCCACTCCGACAAAAATAAAAGCGCGCCAATCAACGATTGGCGCACACATGGGCAATAATATGCCTAAGCAATAAAGGCGCAAGATTGACGATTGGTAATCGTCGCTCTTTTCCGGTTCAGATCCGGTCGAGACGCTTAATAATCGTCGCTCTTTTCCGGCGGCACGAGGCCCTCGATACCGGCAAGCAGCTCTTCTTCCGACATCTGGTCGAAAGTGATCGTCTCCGGCAGGTCATCCTGCTCCTCGCTATCGGCGGCAGCAGCGCCGCCGGCGGCGATCATGCTGGCCGGATCGGGCTCGGGCTCGTCGACTTCGACATGCTTCTGCAGCGAATGGATCAGATCTTCCTTGAGATCATCGGGGGAAAGCGTCTCGTCGGCGATTTCGCGCAGCGCCACGACAGGATTCTTGTCGTTGTCGCGATCGATGGTGATCGAGGCACCCTGGGAAATCAGCCGGGCGCGGTGGCTGGCGAGCAGAACCAGCTCGAAGCGGTTCTCCACCTTGTCGATGCAATCTTCAACTGTGACACGGGCCATTGCCTGTCCTTTACGGTCGTCATTTCGGGATTAGCACGCCCGATACAATTAAAACCGGGCAAATACAAGTTTTTCGTTCCGGCTCCCCTCGTCTTTATCCGGTGCCGAGCTAAATTTCCATGGAAATGTGACAATTCTACCGAAGGTTGCTTGGAATATGCGGAATCGTGCCCTAAATCTCTCTTATATGAATAGATGGTAAAGTAAGCATCAGATCAAGGATCACAATAAGCCCTTGTATTTATTGCAATTTGATGCCCTGCGAATTTCGATTTCTCTCATTGGAATTGGTAAGCGATGTTTGACCCACGCGAAAAAATTGCACTCTTCATTGACGGCGCCAACCTCTACGCTGCATCCAAGAGCCTCGGTTTCGACATAGATTACCGCAAGCTCTTGAAGGCATTCCAGAAACGCGGCTATCTCCTGCGCGCCTACTATTATACGGCGTTGATCGAGGACCAGGAATATTCATCGATCCGTCCTCTGATCGACTGGCTCGACTATAACGGCTACAAAGTCGTCACCAAGCCCGCCAAGGAATTCACCGACTCCATGGGCCGGCGGAAGATCAAGGGCAACATGGACATCGAGCTGGCGATCGACGCCATGGAGCAATCGGAAACCGTCGACCATCTCGTCATCTTCTCCGGCGACGGCGACTTCACGAATCTCGTCGAAGCGCTGCAACGCAGAGGTCGCAAAGTCTCGGTAATCTCGACCATGGCGACGCAGCCGCCGATGATCGCCGACGACCTGCGCCGGCAGGCCGACCATTTCATTGATCTCTTGTCGCTGAAGGCTGAGATCGGTCGCGATCCCGCGGAACGGGCGCCGCGCCCGGTCGAAGTCGCCCCAGCTAGCGATTTCGGGGACTAATCGAAGCGTCGCGAGCCGATCGGCTGCGGCGTGATGGGTTAGCCGTTATCCTTCAATAAGCGGCTCTTCTGCCGGTTCCAGTCGCGCTCCTTCTCGGATTCGCGCTTATCGTGCAATTTTTTGCCCTTGGCGAGCGCCAGCTCCATCTTCGCCCGACCCCGATCATTGAAATAGATCTTCAGCGGGACCAGCGTCATGCCTTCGCGGTTGACGGCGGAGCGCAGGCGATGGATTTCACGGCCCGACAGCAGCAGCTTGCGGCGCCGGCGCGGCTCGTGATTGAAACGGTTCGCCTGCAGATATTCCGGCAGGTAGGAATTGATTAGCCAGATCTCGCCGTCCTCATCCGATGCGTAGGATTCGGCGATATTGGCCTTGCCTTCGCGCAACGACTTGACCTCCGTGCCCTTCAGCACCAGACCAGCCTCATAAGTATCGATGATCTCGTAGTTGAAACGGGCCTTGCGGTTTTCGGCCACGACCTTGTTCACCACGCGCTGGCTGCCTTTGGGGGCCATGACGATATTCCCTTCGGGGCGCGAAAAACCGCGCCCTCATTGCTTACCCTTATGTAAGGGAACGAGCCGGCCTTGTGAAGGCGGCCAGTCTCCTCAGTTCAGCAATCCTGCATGACGCATGGCGGCATCGATCGCTGCTTCGGTTGCCGGCTCCAGCGTCGAAAGCAGCGGCGAGCGGACGTTACGGCTCATGCGGCCGAGCTTGGAGAGACCGTATTTGGCGCCGCAGAGACCCGGCTCAAGGAAAATTGCCTTGTGCAGCGGCATCAGGCGGTCCTGATATTCGAGCGCGCGGGCGTATTCACCGGCCAACGTCGCGGCCTGAAAATCGGCGCAGAGGCGCGGGGCGACATTGGCCGTCACCGAGATGCAGCCGACGCCGCCATGGGCGTTGAAACCGAGGGCTGTCGCGTCCTCGCCGGACAATTGCCTGAAATCCTTGCCGCAGGTGATGCGCTGCTCGGAAACACGCTCGATCTTGCCCGTCGCGTCCTTGACGCCGACGATATTGCTATGTGCCTTGACAAGAGCACCCATCGTTTCGGGCGTCATATCGATCACCGAACGGCCCGGAATATTGTAGATATAGATCGGCAGGGCAACGGCCTCGGCAATCGCAGAAAAATGCGCAATCAGCCCCTTCTGCGTCGGCTTATTGTAATAGGGCGTGACGACGAGCACGGCGTCGGCGCCGACCTTCTCGGCGTGCTGGGCGAGTTCGACCGCCTCACGCGTATTGTTCGAACCGGCGCCGGCCATGACCGGAACGCGTTTTGCCGCCACTTCGATGCAGAGTTCCACGACCTGCTTGTGCTCGGCATGCGACAGCGTCGGCGATTCGCCGGTCGTTCCCACCGGAACGAGACCGCTGCTGCCTTCCTTGATCTGCCAGTCGACATGGGCAGCGAAGCTCGCTTCGTCGATCAGTCCGGCATCGGTGAAGGGGGTGACGAGGGCGGGAATGGACCCATTGAACATGCAAAGCTCCTCACGACCAAATCCTTGCTTCGGCCGCATTCCATGAATATTTTGCGCACCATAAAGCGCTGAAATCATCGCGACAAGCGCGGAGAGTTCGGTTTAGGGCAAATTCCGATAGCAGATGTGAATGAATTTTACCTGGTACGGTAAGGTTTCGTTAAGAAGCCTCCAGCCAAATGAACAGGGCGTGTTTTCCGTTGCGAGATCCCGGATGAAGAAAGCTGTCCTGATTCTGACCGCCTTCGGCTTCGTTGCCGCCGCGTGGGGCAGCGTTGCGTCCCCGCTTCCCGGCGAAAGCATTCCGACGCCTGAAGTCAAGCCGATCGGCTTCGTCCCAGAGACCTCCATACCGGAAGCGCTGACAACCGGCGCCATCCCGCGCAATCAGGCCGTCGCGCCGGTCGCCAATGATCTGAAAGCCGGACTCGACGCGCTTTCTGCCAGGAACCCGCAACTGGCTCTGTCAATCCGCGACAGCATGCGCGAGGATACGCTCGATCGCCATATCCTCACCTGGGCGATCGCCGTCTCCGGCTTGAAGGGTGTTCCCTCCTATCAAATCGCCAGTGCTGCGCAGGAGCTCAAGGGATGGCCTGGCCTTTCCAGGCTGCGCGCCTATTCCGAACGGGCGCTCTACGACGAAAACCCCGCCCCGTCAGCCGTGCTCGCCGCCTTCGGCGATACCGCGCCGGAGACGATGCAGGGCGCCATCATTCTCGGGCGGGCGCTGATTGCGACAGGCAAGCAGGCGCAGGCAGCAAAATATATCCGCAAGGTCTGGCGCACCGAGGCGCTCGACAAGGCGAGCGAAGACAAGATCCTCCTCGAGTTTTCCGCCCTGCTGACGCCAGCCGACCACAAGGCGCGGATGGACTATCTGATGTATCGTGGCCGGGTGGCGCAGGCCAAGCGCTTCGGCGACATGGGCGAGGCGCAGTCCCTCTACAAGGCCTGGGCCGCCGTCGACGCCAAAGCTGCCAATGCCGACGCGCTGCTCAATAGCGTCGAGGCGAAATGGCGTGGCGATGCCGGCCTGCTGTTCGCGCGCATCGAATATCTGCGCAGGCAGGACAAATATGCCGAAGCGGCGGCGCTTCTGGAAAAGATGCCGCGCGAGCCGGGCGAACTCGTCAATTCCGGAGAATGGTGGAACGAGCAGCGGATCGTCAGCCGCGGCCTCGTCGACCAGGGACAATTCAGACCGGCCTATCGCATCGTCGCAAGCTCCGCGGCAACCAGCCCGACTGATATGGTCGAGGCCGAATTCCATGCCGGATGGTATGCGCTGCGCGGGCTGCAGGACCCGACAACGGCGGAAAAGCATTTCCGCAAGATTCTGGCGACTTCGAACGGTCCCATCTCGGTGTCGCGCGCCTGGTACTGGCTCGGGCGAGCAGCCGAGGCCGGCGGCCCTGGCAGTTCCGGCGAATTCTACGGCAAGGCCGCGAATTTTCCCGGCACCTTCTATGGACAGCTCGCTGCCGAAAGGCTTGGACGCAAGACGCTCAACGTCAGCTATCCCACGCCGAGCGCAGCCGACCGCCAGCGTTTCCAGGCGCGCGAGGCCGTGCAGGCAATCGCCCGGCTTGAGGCAGCCGGCCACGGTTGGCGGGCCGACATCCTCTATCTCGCACTCGCCGATCAGCTGCAAAGTCCCGGTGAACTGGCGATCCTTGCGGCGCAGGCCGAGCAATCAGGCAATCATCATCTGTCACTGCAGGTCGGCAAAATCGCCTATGGCCGAGGCATCGATGTCGCCGCGCTCGCCTTTCCCGTCGGCGTAATCCCGCCGAATGCCAATATCTCCGGCTCCGGCAAGGCGCTCGCCTATGCCATTGCCCGGCAGGAAAGCGCTTTCAATCCGGCTGCCGTTTCGGCAGCGAATGCACGCGGCCTGCTGCAGCTTCTGCCCGGCACAGCTCAGGCGGTGGCCAAACGCCACAACATCACCTTTTCGAAGGACAAGCTGACGGCCGATGCGGGCTACAATGCGACCCTCGGTGCGCATTATCTCGGCGAGCAGATCGAAGCCTTCGGTGGCTCCTATATCCTCACCTTCGTCGCCTATAATGCCGGGCCGAAGCGCGTGCCGGAATGGATCGGACGCTACGGCGACCCACGCGGCAGGCCGATCGACGAAATCATCGACTGGATCGAACGCATCCCCTTCCCCGAGACGCGCAATTACGTACAGCGGGTGATGGAGAATTATGAAGTCTACAAGGCCCGCCTCGGCCAGCCGACGGATATCGAGCGCGACCTGATCGGCGGACGCGGCGCCTCCTGAAGTCGTTTGGCGCGGCTTGAAAAGCAGGCTGGTCTTTGTTTTTCCGCATGTCTTTATCGCAAAACCGCTGCACACTTTTGCGAGACATGCTCTACACCTTCCAGATCAGACAGGTCTCGAGGAATGCGATGCCGGACGTGGATGCAGGCGGTTTCCAGGAACGATTTTACCATTCTTCCGATGGGCTGACGCTTTATGCCCGCGACTACCGGCCCGACGGGGCCGCAGCCGCCGAAAGGCTGCCGGTGGTCTGCCTGCCCGGCCTGAGCCGCAATGCCCGGGACTTTCATCCGCTTGCGCTGCTTCTCAGCCGCGACAGAACTGGCCCGCGTAGAGTGATCGCCCTCGATTCGCGCGGGCGCGGAAATTCCGCATGGGATGAGAACAAGGCCAATTACAATCTCGCTGTCGAGACCGGCGACATCATTGCCGCCTGCACGGCATTCGGCATCGAGCGGGCGGTTTTCATCGGCACGTCGCGCGGCGGCCTGATCCTGCACTTGATCGCGGCGGCACGGCCGGATCTTCTCGAAGCCGTGGTCCTGAACGATATCGGACCGGCGATCGAGGCAGGAGGGCTGGCGCTCATTCGCGACTACCTCAACGGCAGGAAGCCGGCCGACTGGAAAGAGGCGGCCGATATATTGCAGGTGAATCATGGCGCCTCGTTTCCTGCGCTTACGGGCGAGGACTGGCGCGAAATGGCGCTTGCGCTATATCGCGACGTCGGCGGAAGGCCGGTCGCCGACTTCGATCCGGCGATCGCCGAGGCACTGAGATCGATCGATTTCAGCCAGCCGCTGCCCGATCTCTGGGCACAATTCGAAAGCCTGAGCCGCTTTCCGCTGATGTTGATCCGCGGTGAAAATTCACCGCTGCTGTCGCAGGAAACAGTGAACGAAATGGCTCGACTGCATCCCGGATTGGTCCTTCATACCGCCGGAGGGCAAGGACATGCGCCCCTCCTCCATCTCGGCAATATCTCTGCAGCAATTCGCGCTTTTCTGGCCACTTGCCGGTAGGCTGATTATCTGCAAACGGATGCGGCTTCCGCTGATACACAGACGCTTTTGGGGGCGGCTGCCTAGAGGCCTGGCGCCACCTCCATCCCCGGCGTGTGTAGGACGCCCCTCGCCCACACTTCGTCTGCGGCCCCCTCAGTTCGGTTCCCGGATGGCATCATCCAGGCCGCGCAGCAGCGGATAGAGGAAATAGGAGATCACCGTTCTGTTGCCCACCTTGATCTCTGTGGAGACGGTCATGCCCGGCAGCAGCCTGACCGGCACGTCCGAGACGTTCAGCCTCGTATCGGCGAGCAGGATGCGAGCCTTGAAGAACGGCGCGGCCGGCTGGCCCGGGGTGGCGGTCTGTTCCTGCTGCTGGCCGGTCATGAACGTGTCCTGGCTGATGGTGCGAACCTCGCCCGACGCGGTGCCGTATTTCTGGAATGGATAGGCGTCCAGCTTGATGCGGGCCTCCTTACCCACCGCGATGCGGCCGATGTCGCGGGTGTTGATCGAGACTTCGGCTTCGAGCGGCACGTTGATCGGCACCAGTGTGACGATCGGTTCGGCTTCGCGTACCACGGAGCCGATGGAGCGCTGGGCGAGGTCGAGCACGACGGCGTCGGCAGGTGCTGTCAGCGACACCATGTTGCGACGCAGCTCCATCTTCTTCAGCTCTTCATCCGCCATGTCGCGCTGGCCGCGCAGCTCGACCAGTTGTTCCATCGCGGCGCGGCGGAAATCCTCGATAAAGGCCTGCCGGTCGGCTTTCAGCTTGGCAAAGGTATGCGCGGCTTCGTCGGCCTTGCCGCGCACGGCCGTCAGATCGGACTCGACGTCGAGGCGGGCGTCGCGCGAGCCGAGCATGGTGATCAGCGAGCCGCTCTGCGTGTTAAAGAGCCGCTCGCGCGCGCCTTCGATCTGCGAGAGCGTGTCGCGTCGGTCGATGAGCACGGCTTCCTGGTTCTTGGCCGCGGCAAGCGCTGCCGACTGGCCGGCGATCTGCTGCTCGAAATTCTGCAGCTGCGCCGTGTAGAAGGCCCGCCGCTGGCCGAAGAGCTGCAACTGCAGCATCTCGTCGGGCGTCGATCCGGCCATCATTGTGTAGTCATCGCCGGCAAGTTCCGCCTCGATGCGCTTCACTTGGGCGTCGAGTGCCGAGAACTTCGCCTGCTGCTGGTCGACATCGGCCTGGCTGAAAGTGGCGTCGAGCGTTGCGAGCGTTTGTCCGGCACGCACCACCTCGCCGGCCTTCACATCGATCGTGCGGATGATCGAGGTTTCCAGCGGCTGGACGACGATGGTCGGTTGCGTGGTGACGAGTTTGCCGGGCGCGATCACCACCTCGTCGATCTCAGAGACGGACGCCCAGATGATGGTCGCAGCGATCAGCGCCGTCACGCAATAGAGCGTCATGCGCGCAATGCGCGGCGGAGCACGTTCCTCGAGCTCGACGGCATCGGACTGAAATTCCGCGATAACAGGCGGGAGCGGCGGGCGGGCGACGAGCAGCCCGGTCCTTCCGTCTGGCCCCTTATTCGAGGAGCCATGGTCCGAGGCGCGCTTGTCTGATGAAATTGGCAGGTTCTCGCTGGATTTTGTGACACGCGCGTTCATGCGACCTGCCTCATTTGCTGGGCCCACAGGTGGCGATAAGTCATGCAGCGCGACACCAGCTGGTCGTGCCGGCCGATATCGGCGACCTTGCCCCGATCGATGACGAGAATGGCATCGGCATCCACAAGCGTCGAAAGCCGGTGCGACACGATGACGACGGTGCGCCCGGCGGCGATCCGGCTCAGATTTTCGCGGATGATCGCCTCGCTGTCTGGGTCAAGCGCGCTCGTCGCCTCGTCGAAGATCAGGAGCTTCGGATCGGTGATCAGCGCGCGCGCAATGGCAAGCCGCTGTCTTTGGCCGCCGGAGAGGTTGGCGGCGTTTTCTTCCAGCATCGTGTCGAAGCCGCGCGGCAGGCGCTCGATGAATTCCTCCGCGCCGGCGACGCGGGCGACCTCCATGATTTCCTCGATGCTGGCATCGGGTTTGGCGGCAGCGATATTGTCGCGCACCGTGCCGCGGAAGAGGAAATTATCCTGCAGCACGACGCCGATGCTGGTTCTCAGATGCACGAGATCGATTTCGCGGCTGTCGTAGCCATCCATGCGCACCAGCCCCTCCTGGCTCTGATAGAGGCCCTGGATGAGTCGGGTGATCGTCGTCTTGCCCGAGCCGCTCTTGCCGACGACGCCGAAGACGCAGCCCGCCGGAATGGCGAAGGACACATTGTCGAGCGCAGGCGCCGCATCGGGAGCATAGCGGAAGGTGACCCTGTCGAATTCGATGCGGCCATGCAGATGCGGCCGCACACCTCGGCCGCGTCCGGCCTGTTCCGGCCGCTGGTTCATGATCTCGCCGAGCATGCGCACGGAAAGCGCCACTTCCTGATATTCATGCACCATGGTGACGATCTGCACCAGCGGCCCCGAGACGCGGCCGGCCAGCATGTTGAAGGCGACCAGCGCGCCGATCGTCATGGAACCGCTGAAGACATCGAGCGCGCCGAGCCCGATGATCGCCACGCTCATCAGCTTTTCCAGAAGCCCGGTCAGCGACTGGGCGATGGTGGAGATTTTTTCGACCCGGAAACGCACCGAGATCGACTGCGCCGAATAATCGTCCCAGACCTTGCGCTGTCGCGGCTCCAGCGCCAGTGACTTGACGGTACGCATGCCATGCACGGTTTCGACAAGCAGGGCCTGCCGGTCGCCTTCGGCCTGATAGAGGGCCTGTAGGCGACGCTGGAACGGCCCGACGAGCAGCATCACCACGAGCCCGACGAGCGCTGCGAAGCCGAGCACCACGAGCGTCAGCTTGACGCTGTAGAGAAGCAGGATCGGCACGAAGACCAAGAGCGATACGCCGTCGAGCAGCGTCAAGAACAACCTGCCGGTCAGGAATTCGCGGATGCGCCCCGTCTGCTGCATATGTTTGACGAGAACGCCGGCCGATGCCTGCTCGAAAAGCGCGATCGGCAGGTTGAGCAGATGGCCGAAGGTGCGCGTCGCCACCCGGATGTCGATCCTGTTGGTGGCGTAGAGCAACAGATAGCGGCGCAGGAAGCTGAAGGTCGCGTCGAAGACGAGCGCCACCGCGATGCCGACCGTCAGAACCGTCAGCGTCGCATAGCTCTGGTGCACGAGCACCTTGTCGATGACGAGCTGGAAGAACATCGGCGTCGTCAGACCCAGCCCGTAGAGCACGAAGGCTGCGAGCGCCACATCGCGGAAGAAGCTGCGCTGCCGGATGATTTCTGGGACAAACCAGCGGAAGCCGAAGGGCCGGTCCTCATCCGACATGCGGTAGTTGCGCTTCAGCAGAACCACCGATCCGAGCCAGGCCTTGGCGAATTGCTCCTCGCTCAGCAGCATGACTTCGGGGCGCTTGGCGAGCGGGTCGAGAACCCGGATCCGCTCATCCTCGCCCTCCCCGAGAGCGCCAGCGATGACCACCCAGTTGCCGTTCGAAAGTTCGGCAAGCACCGGGAAAGCGTCGCCGAGTTGGAACAGGCTTCGCCAGTCGAGGGCCAGATGCCTGGCCCTCATTCCGGCATCCTTGGCCATTCTGAGCATTTGCCGCACCGCCACCGGATCGTTGCCGACGCAATAATCGTGCTGCAATCGCTCAGGAGAAAGGTCGACGCCGTGGTGACGCGCGACGAGCGCAAGACAATGCAGGTTGGTATGCAGAAAACCACTCATGGCCCACCCGAAACACTACGAGACCGAGGCTGTCCCTGTTGTCAGTTGAAATTCGGCGAGGCGTTTGAAGCGCCCTGCACCGACTGGATATCGGTGGCGGCTGCAGCCGACATGTCACCGATGCGACGGACCGCGCCCGCCTCGACCAAGCCGCCAAGCGCCTTCTGCATGAGATCAACCGCATTGGCGAAGGCGTCGACAGGCATGATGATGCGCTGGCGGAAAACCGGCTTGGGATTGTTGTTGGCGTCCCGATCCGTGGCCGAGAGCGACATCAGGTCGATGCGCACGATCGTTCCTGTGACGGTGATTTCGCCGATACCGTCTGCATAAAGTTCGCTGCTCATTGTTCTCTCCTCTGGTTGATAATCAAAACCTGTTCACCTTTGAGTCGGCGCATCGGATTATCCGAAAACCGCTTCACATTTTTCCGTTCGATGCGTGCGTATCGTGCCGCCATGGCGGAAACGGATCGCGAAGACCGACGGCGGTCTGAGGATCGAAACCCGTCTCCTCGCCGGTCAAGCAATCGTCGAGCGCTGCGCGAATGACGCCCTCATCGAAGCCGGAGCCGATGAAGACCAGCTCCTGGCGGCGGTCGCCCCAGACATCGTCCCAATGCCGGTCGAGTAACTGGCGGAATTGCGGATGGCGCGGCCAGTGCGCCCGCGGCACCGAGGCCCACCAGAACCCTCTGGTATCGATGCGGCATTGCGTACCGGCAATCGACAGCAGACCGATCTCGTCCGGCCGGGTCGCCAGCCAGAAATGGCCTTTCGCCCTGATGACGCCGGGCAATGGCTGCTTGAGCATGCGGCACAGCCGCGCCGGATCGAAGGGCCGGCGGCTGCGATAGACGAAGCTTGTTATGCCGTATTCCTCGGTCTCCGGCACATGATCGCCCCAGCCGTAAAGCTCCTTGTGCCAGAGTGGATGGCGGGCGGCCTTCGCCTCGCTGAAAAGGCCGGTATCCAGGATCGCGCCGAGCGGCACCTGGCCGAACACCGTCTCGATGACGCGGGCATCCGGATTGAGTGCCGCGACGACCCGGCGAACTTCGGCGAGGTCGGCGCTGGGCACGTCGCCCGCCTTGTTGATGATGACGACATCAGAAAATTCGATCTGCTCGACGAGCAGTTCCACGAGCTTGCGCTTATCGTCCCCGTCACGCCTTTCGCCGCGATCGGCCAGGAACTCGTCGCTGCGGTAATCGGCAAGCAGATTGACCGCGTCGACGACGCAGACCATGGTATCGAGCCTTGCCACGTCGCAAAGGGCAGCTCCACTCTCGTCGCGGAAGGAGAATGTCGCTGCTACCGGCAGAGGCTCGGCGATCCCCGTGCCCTCGATCAGCAGATAGTCGAAACGGCCGGCGGCCGCCAGCCGCCGCACCTCGCTGAGGAGATCTTCGCGGAGCGTGCAGCAGATGCATCCATTGGTGAGCTCTACCAGCGTCTCATCGGTGCGCAGAAGGTCTGCACCTCCCTCGCGCACGAGATCCGCATCAATGTTAACCTCGCTCATATCGTTGACAATGACCGCAACCCGACGGCCCTCCCGATTACTCAGGACATGATTGAGGACAGTCGTCTTCCCTGCGCCGAGAAACCCGGCGAGAACCGTAACCGGCAATCTGTTGTCTGCACGCATCATCGATACTCTCACTCTTTACTCGATGGTCGGCTTGCATCCTTGTGGGCTTTACGCCGCGAGCTGCGGTTTGAACGCCACGTCCACATAGTAGTTTGTGCTGTTGTAACTGCTGGTCGGGAACAACCCGCTCGATCCATAGGCATAGAGGCCATTGTCGCCGCTGAACGCCCTGAGGTCGCCGCTGGTCTTCTCAGTGCTGAAATAATTGCCCGTCGCCGAGTAATTGCCGTTTGTGCTGCAGGAAACGACGTAGGTCGTATCCGCTGCGACCGCGACCTGCTGGGTGAGCGTGGCAGTCTGCCAGCCGCTTGCCGTTTCGTTGCTGAAGGTGACGGTTGCAAGCAGCGTGCCCGAGGCGGTCCAGAGATAACCGTCATGCGGGCCGGTATTGTCGGCGCCCTTATAGAAGCGGATCCCTGTGACCCAGCCGGCCGTGTCCGCCTGAAATTTCATGCCGAGATTGACCGGGTGATTGTCGTTCACCGAGACGACTGCAGGCGTTTCATTGGCGCTGAAGAGGTTCTGCTCGCTCCCCTGGGCGTTGACGGCAAGCCCAACCTGGGCGGATGCCGTGCCGCCCTGACCGTCGGCGATGGAATAGCTGAAGCTCGCCGGCCCGGTATATCCTGCCGTCGGCGTGAAGGTGACGGTCTGCGTCTGGTTGTCGTAGGACACCGAACCGTTGACCGCTCCGCTGACGCCGGTGATGACAAGCGGGTTGCCATCCGCATCGCTGTCATTTGCGAGCAGATTTGCAGCGGCGATCGACAGAGCCGTATTGGTATAAGCCGTATAGCCGTTGTCATTGGCGGCGACCGGCACCGTGTTGCCCGTCGATTGATTGAAGACGACGTCAACCCAGTAATTCGTTGACTGATAGCTTGACGTCGGGAAGATCGAGCTTGATCCGACCGAGTAGACGCCATTGCTGCCTGCAAGCGCCGTCAGCGAGCCATTGGTATGTGCCGTGTTGAAATAATTCGACGTCGCCACATAGGTGCCGGTCGTGTGGTAGGAGGCGACATAGGTCGCACCCGCGGTGATCTGCAGCGGCGTGGCGAAGTTCGCGGTCTGCCAGCCGGAGAGCGACTCGTTGGTGAAGGTGACCGTTGCGACGAGCGTGCCGTCGGCTCTCCAAATGGAGCCGGTATGCACGCTGGTATCGCCGGCAGCCTTGTAATAGCGGATGCCCGAGATCGTGCCGGTCGAGGAAGCGACGAACTTCATGCCGAGTTCCAACGCCGTATTATCGTTGAAGCTGCCGCCGGTCGGTCCCTCACTTGCCATAAACAGTGTCTCGCCAGCCGAACCCGTCTGGACGGTCAGGCTGACATTGCCTTGATCCGTGCCGCCGCGCCCGTCCGACAGCGTATAGCTGAAGCTCGCCGGTCCTGAATAATCGTTGGCCGGCGTGAAGGTGATGGCGCCGGCCTGCTTGTTGAGAGCGACCGTGCCTTTGACGGCATTGCCGACGGCCGTGATGGTCATCGCATCGCCATTGGGATCGGTATCGTTTGCCAGGAGCGAGGCAATGGAGATAACAAGCGTTGCGTTGTGGCCGGTGATCAGCCCGCTGTCGTCGGTCGCGACCGGCTGGCTGTTGGGGCCGGCATCGAAGACCACGTCCACCCAGTAATTGCTGCCGCCGGGGTTCTGGCCGGGGAATGTGCTGGGCGTAGTGCCGTAGGCGAAGACGCCGCCGCCATCGACGGCCTTCAGCTGGCCGCTGGCATAGGGCTCGTTGAAATAGTTCTGCGTGAGCGAGTAGTAGCCATTGCTGTGATAGGAGGCCACATAGGTCGTGCCGGCCTCGATCTGGATCGGGCTGGAGAACATCACCGTCTGCCACCCTGAGAGCGATTCCCCTGTCGCTACGCCGGTCGCCAGCAGCGTTCCGGTGCTGCTCCAGAGGCTGACGACGTGTTCGCCGATGTTATAGAAGCCCTTGTAGAAGCGGATGCCCTCCACCGAGCCTGCCGTCGTCGCTTGGAAGCGCAGGCCGAGCTCGACTGAATCGCGATCGACCGCTACTTCGGTCGCGGGCTTTTCCGCCAGCGTCCACAGGCCCTGCGTGCCCGGCAGCGTGACGGTGACCTGCTTGCCGGCCGATGGCGCCTCCAGATTGACGCTGTCGTCGACGGCGCGTGACAGGATCGTATAGGTGCCGCTCGCCTGGACGACCCAGTTATAGCTCCAGTTCTCGCGGCCCGTGGCCTTGAACCAGTGCCGACCGCCATCGGTGGAGACCTCGACGCCGGCAATGATGCCGCCGCCGAAATCCTGCGCCGTTCCTGATATCGTCACATGCTGCCCTTCGAGGAAGCTTGCGCCGACGATGGGCGAGGTAATCGACGAGGTGGGCTTCAGCGTGTCGGTCGATTGGGTCGCGAGGATCAGGCTCGCATCGAGCGTCGTCGGCTGGATGCCCATGTCCGCGAACATGTTGACCATCGCCTGCTGCACGTTGCGATCGGTTGACGTTGCCGGCCCCTGATGCTGATCGTTCAGCCCCCAGGACCAGAAGACAGTGCCGGCGCCGAAGACGAGTGCGCCGCTTGCCGCCCGGTACATGGTCAGGCTGTGGGTCGCCACCGCGTCGCCGATCGTCGAGCCGTAATCGCGCAGATAAGTGTTGACCGCGACCGAGGAGAGCGACAGGTTGATCAGTCCAGCCGGACGGAATCCATTCTCGACATCCGAGTCCCATTCATAGCCGAGCAGGTTCTGCACCAGATTGTAGGTCTCGCCCGGCTGCAGCTCTGCCACATCGGTATTGCGCCAGAAACGAAGGTTCGAATAGTCGTAGGGGATGGAGATCGTATCCTGGCGGTAGCCGTCCACCTGAAACATCGTCCCCGTCAGCGAATTTTCCGGCTCCTGCCCCGGATCGGCGTAACGCGGATCGCGCCAGGTTCCGGTGCCTATATTGCTCGGGTCCGTGCTCGTGCCGTAGGTCTCCTTGTAGCAGACCATGGTGCGGTAGGCTTGGCCGCTGCCATCGATGCTGCTTTCCCAGCGAACCTTCCAATAGACTTCGTTGCCGCTCCAGAAGGCGAGGTTCACGCCGGCATCGCGCGCGGCCTCCACATTGGTGCGCTGCTCGGCCGACCAGTATTCGTCATGGCCGACCGACAGGAAGGCATCATGGTTCAGCAGCAGGCTACCGCTACGCGTCGCATCGACACCGGAAATATAGGAGACGTCGTAACCGTTCTGCTCCAGCCACTGGATGGCTGAATGCTCGACGCCAAAAATGAAGTCGTGCGAGCCGCCGACCGGGCTCGTATTGGTGATGATCGGCCTGTTGTAGCTGATCGCCGAGGCGCGACCGATTGCGGTCAGGCCGCAGCTGCAGTTCGGCGGCAAGTAGCCGATCATGTCAGCGGGATCGACGGGGACATCGCCGTAATAGAGGCTGGCGCCGCCCCAGGCATTATAGGCCTGCCACGTCGTGTCCGAGGTCTGGAAAACGATATTGCTGTGCGAGGAGTCGTCGCGCACGACGAAGGGGATGATGCTGGCATCCTCGGTGCCGTCCTCACGCACCAGCTTGGCGAAATAGACCCCGGAGACGGCATCGGTCGGAATCTGCCAGCTCGCCGAGACCGACCAGTTGCCGCAGTCGATGAGACCGAGCGACATGTCGACGATCGGATGCGGCTGGATCTGCGCCGTGGTCAGCTGCTGCTCGATCGAGTCGACCTTGCGCGCACCGGCCCCGCCGTAATAACCCATCCGGTAGATATCGATGCGGTAATGCGTGGAATCGGTGGCGATCTTGAAATCGACCGTCTGGCCGATATTCGTGCTGATTTCGGTGGCGTAGCCCTGGATGGTGCCCTTGCCATCGCCCTCCAGGCCCCACTCGCTGATCGGGTTGCCCTGTTTCAGGTTTTCCAGTGCGATCTTGTTGAGCGTGACCGCAGCCGGAGCCGCCGCCGGTGCGGCCAGCGCTGAGACCGCGGTCGTATCGGCGGAAGCGTCCTGGCTCGACTCCACCGTCAGGGATGCTATCGAGGCCTGAAGGCGCAACGAAGCCGTGTCGAGAGTGCTTGAAGAAGTGACCGGCGCCGTCGCCGTGGCGCTTCCGGTGCCGGCATCGCTGGCAATACCCGTCAGCACGGGGGCGGCAGGCAGTGTAGCAGCCTCTTCGTAGGGATCTGGGGCAAGTACGGTGTCTTGCGATGCCGAGGAGGTCGTGTCGAAGATCGTCGCAGCCGACGCCGTCTTCGTGGACGTGTCCTGCGCGCCGCCATCGGCGGCAGGCGCCGACATCGGCGTCGACGATGCAGGCGACGCCTGCATGTCGCCTGATGATATCAAGGAAGATGTAACCGTGCCGGTGAGGGAGGATTGAACGGTTGCGCTGCCTTGATTGGCAAAGTCGGAAGAACCCTGAGTGCTCGAAGACACGACGGTCGGAGTTCCAAGCAGCGCGGCCCAGGCCGAGGTTGCGTGACTGATGCACGGCGTGCCGCCGGTAGCAGTCAAGTATTTGCGATTCCTCACATGAAATCTCAGCAAGAGCGGCGTCCCCATTCCCGTCGACCAGCATTGAATAGCTTCATCCTGCCAGCTTTCGGAGCGGAACGTACGACAGCAATCTTGGGTATGGTGGTGGTACTCCATACGCCGATATGATGATCCTCACCGCATATCCGGTTCTGGAGCCGTCTGGTGCTTCCGCTAAGCGGCGGACGCTGTGTAAGAGGAAGCTGGTCGGTCTTGTGTTGCCGGTCCGGCTGGTCGAGCCGGCAAACTCCGGCGCTACCAGGCCGGAAAGGGATCTTCGAGAGCCGACCAGTCCCGCGGATCCGAGCTGGCCAGGCAGTCGTCCAACGCGCTGCGGACGCCTGTCTCGTCCATGTCAACACCAATGAACACGAGTTCCTGCCGACGATCGCCCCAAGCGCTGTCCCATCGGCGCTCGATATGCTGGCGAAACTGGTGGTGGCTCGGCCAGTCCTGCCGGGGAACGGCCGCCCACCAGAGCCCCATGGGTTCACAGCGTCGTTGCGCTCCGGCCGCCGACATCAGACCCACGTGACGCGGGCGCGTGGCCAGCCAGAAATGACCTTTGGCGCGGATGACCCCTGGCCAGGGCTCGTCCAGGAATGCCCGAAACCGTGTCGGGTCGAAGGGACGCCTCGTGCGATAGACAAAGCTCGATACCCCATATTCCTCCGTCTCCGGAACATGAGCACCCGGGCTGTACAGTTCCTTGTGCCATAACGGGTGAGCGGCGGCCTTTGCTTCGTCGAAGAGGCCCGTACTGAGAATGGTTGCAAGAGAAACCTTGCCGAAGTCCGTCTCCACCTGGTGCGCATCCGGGTTGAGCGCAGCCACCGTCTTGCGAACTTCTGCGCGGATTTCCTCGGTCGCGTCCGAGATCTTGTTGATCACGACGACGTCGGCAAACTCGATCTGGTCCACCAAGAGGTCGATGAGCGTCCGCCGGTCCTCGCCGTCCCGCTGCATGCCGCGATCGCGAAGCAGATCAGCGCTGCTGTAATCAGCCAAGAGGCTGGCGGCGTCGACGACAGTCACCATCGTGTCAAGTTTGGCAAAATCGGAGAGCGAAACACCATTCTCGTCGCGGAAGGAAAAGGTGGCAGCGATGGGGCGCGGCTCGGCAATGCCGGTTCCCTCTATCAGCAGATAGTCGTATCGCCCCTCTTCGGCCAGTCGCCGCACTTCCGTCAGGAGATCATCGCGCAGGGTACAGCAAATGCAGCCATTGCTGAGTTCAACCAATGCCTCCGTCGTATGCGACAGGTTGCAGCCGCCGTCTCGAATGAGACTGGCGTCTATATTCACTTCACTCATATCGTTGACGATGACGGCGACCCTGAGGCCCTGACGATTGGTCAGCAAGTGGCTGAGAAGCGTCGTCTTGCCGGCCCCGAGAAAGCCGGCGAGCACTGTCACCGGGAGCCGGCCCTTGTTCATCGCAGTCGCTTGAATGGGAGCGGAGGCCGCGTCCCTCTCTGCGATCCGCATTTGCGTCGTGTCAGCCTCATTCGAAACCGATCCTACCCTTATCCTTTGCATCACGCGACCAGTTGCGGCCGGAAGACGACGTCGGCGTAGTAATTGGTTGAATTGTAGCTGTTGGTCGGGAAAAGACCTGCGGTGGCGGAACCGCCATAGGCATAGACGCCATTGCCGCTGGCCGGCGCCGTCAACGGACCGTTGCTGACAGCGGCCGTAAAGAAATTGCTGGTCGCCACGTAAGCGCCTGTCGTGTGATAGGAGGCGACATAGGTGGTATTGGCGGCGATGGTGACTGGGTTTGTGAAGTTCACCGACTGCCAGCCGCTCGCGGTGGTGGTGGTGAAGGTGGCGGTGGCAAGCTTCGTGCCTGTCGCGGTCCAAAGGTCGACGACATTCTGGCCGTTGTCATTGGCGCTGCGATAGAACCTGATGCCGGTGACATCTCCGGCAACGTTCGACGTGAACTTGACGCCAAGTTCGAGCTGCTGACCATCGTTGAAGGTGCGGCTCGGCGTGCTGGAGGCAGAGAACAGGCTGTAGCTCGTCGGTGCCGTCGACACG